>JBEELK010000106.1:0-3511 GCA_041168165.1 Planctomycetota bacterium
GCGAGATCCATCGCTTCGACGGTCGGCGTCATGTGCGCCTCGCGCAGTTTGGTGAGCTCCTTCTGCGGCGGCTTGCCACTGTGCACGTAGACGGTGCGCAACGGCGTTCCTCGCGCAGCGAGCACGTCGCGCGCGGTGTCGCCGACGAGATACGAGCCTTCGAGTTCGATGCCGAGCAGTTCGACCGCCTGATGCACGAGGCCGCCCTTTGGCTTGCGGCACTCGCATTCGCGGCCATAGGGCCCTTCAAGATCTGGGTGGTGGGGGCAATGCAGGATCGCATCCACCGCATGCCCCGTCTCTCGCTGCAGCTTCTCGTGAATGCGCGCGAGCGTCGTCTCGGAGTAGAGATTGCGCGCGATGCCGCTTTGGTTCGTCACGACCACGACCAAGAAGCCCGCGTCGCGGAGCCTGTGGATCGACTCGCAGGCGCCCGGCAGCAACAGAAGCCGATCTGGCGACTCGACGAAGTCGACCTCGCGGTTGATCGTGCCGTCGCGGTCGAGGAAGACCGCGCGCTTCACTGCCCTTGGCCTTGCAGCGGCGAGGGGTTGGTTCCGGCTTGCGGGGCCGTCTGCGCGTTCTGCGCAGCGGCGCGCGCGCGCAACACGTCGAAGCCGAGCAGCGGCTCATCTTCGCGATACATCTTGATGTAGACCTCGCCCGGCACGATTGCGCCTTTCACGCCAAACGGGAACACGACGTCGCCGATCGTCAAAGCGATCAGCATGGGCGGCAGCCCGGGCGGGCCAGCGCTGTCGATCCAGCGTGACGTGTACCCGCGCGTGTGCTGGTAGAGGATGCGCTGCTCGGGGCGGAAGCCCTTCTTCTTCAGTTCGAGGAAGTGGTCCGAACCGAAGTTGCCCGCGATGTCGAAGGTCTTGGGCGTCGTCTCGCCGGTGTCGTGGCCGTTGAGCCAGATCTGCGCGCCGGGTGGCTCGCTCGTGATCAGGATCTCCTGGTTGCGCTTGAACCACGTGCACGCGGTGCACGGGATCAGGAGTGCGAGTAGCAGGGAACGCATGGCGTCGCATCCTATCGGCCGGGACCGTCCTCTGGGGAGAGCGCTCCTTGTGCTACGCGCCGCCAATTCTCGTCGGCGTGCAACGGCGCGCGCCTCGCCCTACTCTCCGCCGCCCATGTCCGATCACGACTCGAAGCCGTCCGATCCGTCTGCGCCCGCATCGCGCGAACTGCCGTTTGGCGGAGTGTGGAACTACGCGCCAGCCAAGGAGGGCACGGACCACTTCCGTGTCGAGAAACGCTACGGCTGCTTCATCGGCGGCGAGTTCCGCGCGCCGAAGTCGGGCGAGTACTTCGCGACGATCAATCCCGCGACGGAAGAGACGATCTGCGAAGTGGCGCAGGGCTCGCAGCAGGATGTGGACGCTGCGGTGGCCGCCGCGAAGAGGGCGTTGCCCGCGTGGCGCAAGCTGTCTGGGGAAGAGCGCGGCCGCTACCTCTTCCGCATCGCTCGCATCATCCAGGAGCGCGCGCGCGAACTCGCGTGCCTCGAGACGATGGACGGCGGCAAGCCAATCCGCGAGTCGCGCGACGTCGACGTTCCGCTCGCGGCGCAGCACTTCTTCTACCACGCGGGTTGGGCTGACAAGCTCGACCTCGCATTCCCCGGCTGCAAGCCCGAGTCGCTCGGCGTGGTGGGGCAAGTGATTCCGTGGAACTTCCCGCTGCTGATGGCGGCGTGGAAGGTGGCACCCGCGCTCGCATGCGGCAACACGGTCGTGCTGAAGCCCGCCGAGACGTCGCCGCTGACTGCGTTGCGGCTCTGCGAGATCTTCCAGCAAGCGGGGCTCCCGCCCGGCGTCGTCAATGTCGTCACCGGCGATGGTCGCACCGGCGCAGCGCTCGTTGCGCACAAGGACCTCGCGAAGGTCGCGTTCACGGGCAGCACCGAGGTTGGCAAGAAGATCCAGCAACAACTCGCGGGCACTGGCAAGGAGCTGACGCTCGAACTCGGCGGCAAGGCCGCGCACGTCGTGTTTGACGATGCAGCGATCGACCAAGCGGTCGACGGAGTCGTGCGAGGCATCTTCTTCAACCAAGGCCACGTCTGCTGCGCGGGCTCGCGTCTGTTGCTGCAAGAGGGCATTCACGACGCGTTCGTCGAGAAGCTGCGCATGCGCATCGAGCGCATTCGTGTCGGCGATCCGATGGACAAGAACACCGACATGGGCGCGATCCACAGCAAGCCCCAGTTGGCGCGCATCCAAGAGCTGGTGCAGAGCGGCGTCGAAGAGGGCGCGTGCAAGATCGAGTCGTCGTGCTCGCTGCCCAAGAAGGGCTACTGGCATCGGCCCACCGTGTTCACCAACGTGGCCAATAGCCATCGCATCGCGCGCGAAGAGATCTTCGGACCTGTGCTCTCGGTGATGACGTTCCGCACGCCCGAGGAGGCGGTCGAGAAGGCGAACAACACGAGCTACGGCTTGTCGGCAGGCATCTGGACCGACAAGGGCGCGCGCATCCTGTGGCTCGCCGAACGCCTGCGCGCGGGCGTGGTGTGGAACAACACCTACAACCGATTCGACGCGGCCGCGCCGTTCGGCGGCTTCCAAGAGTCGGGCTTCGGCCGCGAAGGCGGCAAGCAGGGGTTGCGCGCGTACCTGCGGTTGCCTGGTTCGTTGTCGGCGGGCTGAGTCGTTTTGCGTGTGCTCGTCCTTCGCTGCGCGTTGCGCGAAGGACGGACTCGCGCGTTCCGTCGCTACTCGGATACTTCGCTACTGGGACTTGCCCTTGCTGCCGGGCAACTCCGCGCGCGCTGCGCCGCATGCACTCGCCTCGGGCCAGAACGCGGCGCGCGGTTCGTCGCCGGCGGTGAGCGCCTCGACATACCAGTGCACCGTCTCGCCTTGCGGGAACGCGGAGCTCGTGGCGCCGAACACGCCGTCGTTCGCTGCGCCATCGCCGTGCTCGCCGTCGTCGTGCATGCGCACCGCTGCGAACGGACCGCGCCGCGCGGCCGCGATGTGCAGCCATGCGGACGCGCCGTTCGATGCGGAGGTGATGCGCGCGCTCACCGCGAGCGTCGCTTGCTCGCCGTGCTGCGAGGCTGTTGCGCGAGCGTCCTCGATCGCGGGCCACTCGCCCTGCATCGATGCGTGCTCGAGGATCGCCTTCTGCCGAGTCGTGGCGGTGCGCTGTAGCGCAGCCACGCTGCTCTGGAACGCCGCGTAGCCAAACAGCGACTTGTCGTCGTCCTTCGCCATCGCGTCGGCTTTGTCGTGCAAGCCCTGCACGAACGGGCCAAGCGCGCTCCAGTCGAGCCGTCCCTTCGCAATGACGCGAAGGTGCGCCAGATACGCAGCGCGCCAACGCGGCACGAGCAACAGGCGTCCGAGCGGGCGGCCTTGTTGTTCGGCGATCGCGAGCGGACTCGACGTCGGGGATTGTCCGCCCATCATTCCGCCTGGACCGCCGCGGCCACCGCGCTGCGGGCGAGCGCCTTCGGGGCCTTGCTCTTGCGGCGGCGCGCCGCCTGCATCCTGGCCTC
>JBEELK010000107.1:0-25652 GCA_041168165.1 Planctomycetota bacterium
CTCGCTGCCGGCGCCGACGGTGACCAGCGCGATCTTGCCGTCCTTGCCGACCACCGCGAGCGTCGGAATGCTGGACACTGAGTACTTGTTGAAGTCCTGCTCGATCGTGATGACGAACGGATACGCGATCTCCGTGTTCGTGCGGAAGCTCGCGACGTGATCGAGGTAGGTCTCTTCGGTGATGCCACGGACCGGCTCACCGCCCGTCATCATCTGCGACTTGTCCTTCGGCATGTAGCCGCCGGAGTAGAAGCGCGTGACGCCGATCACTTCGAGCCCGTCCTTGTTGTGCTCCTGGTAGATCTCGTTGAGGCCCGGCATCAGCTTGCGGCACGGGGCGCACCACGTGGCCCAGAAGTCGACGAGCACGACCTTGCCCTTCATCGCAGACAGCGGCTTCGGCTCGCCGCCAATCCACGTCTTGCTGTCGATCTCCGGCGCCTGCTTGCCGATCAGTTCGAGGCGCAGCTTGACGTATGGCTTGACGTTCTTGTCCGCGAACGCCTCTGCCTCTTGGTAGACCTTGCGCGCGCCCTCGACATCGCCGCCGACCGCAACCACGTCGCCGTAGTTCAGCATCGTGCGCGCCTTCAACGGCCCCTCGGCCTTGTCCGACGCGTCTTTGAGCATCGCCTTGGCGCCGTCGAAGTTGCCCAGCGCCAACATCGCCATCGGCAGAGAACCGCCGCGAATCCCATCCGCGCCGCGGTCCGACGCGAAGTTCGCGAGGTAGAACTCGCCAGCCTTCACCGCCTCCTCAGGCTTGTCCGCGTCGCTGATGACGGAGGGCAAGCAGGCCTTGAGGATCTCGCCGTCCTGCGCAACGTCGAGCTTGGTCCAGTCGCACTTCGCAAACGCTTCGAACAGGTCCTTCTGCTCGGTCGCGACCTTGCCGCGGAGTTCGCCGAGCTTCGCCATCAACTGCTTCTGCTCTTCGCTGCCGCGCTCCATGCCGCGCGCAGACTTTAGGAGCTCTTCCATCTCGCCCTTCGTGGCCTCTCTGGCGCTGGAATACGCGCCATACAGCTCGCGCAATCGATCGAGACCCGAGTCTTGGGCAATCGCAGGAGCCAGAAGCAGCGCGAGTGCGCCGCACACGGAGAGGAGGGTGCGCATGAACGTCCTTTGGAGCTGCGCCCGCACAGCGGGCAATCGGCGGCAGGCCGAGGCCGCGCAAGATAGCCGCGCTGCGGCGGCACGGCGAACGCGTGGAACCGCGCAGCCTCGACCGGACTCGCAAGGAAACCTGGGTGCGCTCCGCAGCGCAGGCTTGCCCTGGCTGGGACAATCCCGAGACTTCTCCCGTCCGCCCGAGCTCTCCGGGTCGAGACACCACCAGCATCCATGCCGTTCTCCAACGTCCCCAGGCCCTCTTTGCCGGGCCGTCTGCCGGACTTCGTCGCCGGCCTCGTCGTCTTCCTGGTCGCCGTTCCATTGTGCCTGGGCCTCGCCCACGCCTGCAAAGTGCCGCTGCACGCCGGCCTGATCTCCGGCATCCTCGGCGGCCTCCTCGTCGGCGCGCTGAGCGGCTCGCCCATCAGTGTCACCGGGCCTGCGGCCGGCCTGTCCGGCGTGCTGGTCTACGAGATCCAGCAGTGCGGCAGCTTCGAGGCGTTCTTGTGCGCCGTGATCCTCGCCGGCGTCCTGCAGGTGGTGCTCGGAGTCGTGCGCGGCGGCGCATTGGCGAACTTCATCCCGGGCAACGTGACACGTGGCCTGCTGGCTTCGATTGGCATCGTCTTCGTGCTGAAGCAACTGCCGCACTTGCTCGGCGTCGACACCGACTACGAAGGCGACCTCAGCTTCGACCAGTCGGACAAGCAGAACACGCTCAGCGAACTTGCGTATGCCGTGAAAGCGTTCTTGCCCGGGCCGACGCTGGTCGGGCTCTCGGGCCTCGCGGTGATGCTGTTGTGGTCGCGCTCCAAGTCGCTGTCGGCGCGCATTCCCGCGCCACTCGCTGCGCTCGCGACGGGCCTCGCGGTCAGCGAAGCGCTCCGCGCGACAGGCTCGACGTGGGCGATCCAGCCCGAGCATCTCGTCGGGCTGCCCGTGGTCGGCGAGGAAGGCGTCCGCATGCGCGACCTGCTGCATGCGCCGGACTTCGCCAAGATGTTCGACGCCAAGGTGATCCAAGCAGGCTTCACGATCGCCATCTTCGCGTCGCTCGAATCCCTGCTGAACCTGCAGGCCTCCGACAAGGTCGACCCGCTGCATCGTGTGTCGCCACCCAACCGCGAACTCGTCGCGCAAGGCGTGGGCAACCTCGCCGCCGGCCTGCTGGGCGGACTGCCGATGGCGACCACGGTCATCCGCAGCTCAGTCAACGCGCACGCAGGCGGCCGCACGAAGCTCGCGACGATGACGCACGGCGCGCTGCTGCTGCTGAGCATTTGGCTCGTGCCGGGCCTCCTGAACCGCATCCCGCTCAGCGCGCTCGCCGCGGTGCTCATCGCGACCGGCATCCATCTCGCCAGCCCAGCGGTCTTCCGCGCCGTGGCGCGCGAAGGCAAGGCGCAGGCGATCCCGTTCGTCGTGACGATCGTGGCAATCCTCTTCACCGACATGCTGGTCGGCGTAGCGATCGGCCTCATGACAAGCCTCGCGTTCATCCTCGCGAGCAGCCTGCGCCGCGGCTTCCAACTCATCCACGAGGGCCATGTCGGCGGCCTCGTGCACCGTATCGAACTCGCAAGCCAGACGAGCTTCCTCAACCGCGCTCGACTCGCGACTACGCTGGCCCGCTTCAAGAAGGACGACCAGGTCGTGCTCGACGCGCGCCTCGCCGACTACATCGACCCCGACATCCTGTCGCTGATGCAGGAGTTCGCAACGGCCAGCGGACCGGCGCGCGGAGTCCGCGTGAGCACGATGGGATTCCAGCAGCGATACCCGATGCAGGATGTCGTGCAGTTCGTCGATTGGACGACGCGCGAGATGCAGGCATCACTGACGCCGGATCGCGTCGTGCAACTGCTCCGCGAAGGCAACGAACGCTTCCTCACGGGCAGGCGACTCAGCCGCGACCTCGCGCGCCAGATCGACGCCACGTCGGAAGGCCAGCACCCGATGGCGGTCGTGCTGAGCTGCATCGACTCGCGCAGCGCAGCAGAACTGCTGTTCGACGTCGGCCTCGGCGACATCTTCAACTGCCGTCTCGCCGGCAACGTGGCGAGCGAACGCGTGCTCGGCAGCATGGAGTTCGCGTGCAAGGTCGCGGGAGCGAAGCTCATCGTCGTGCTGGGCCACACAAGCTGCGGCGCAGTGAAGGCAAGCTGCGACTTCGTCGCCAAGGGCGTCGACGCCGCGACCGCGACCGGGCTCACCAATCTCAGCTCGATCACGGACACGATCGCACACGCGGTGAAGAGCCCAGGCGCGCATCAGCACGTCGGCGGACCGCGCGACGCGAGCAACAAGGACTTCGTCGACAGCGTCGCCGCAGAGAACGTGCGGCTCACGATGCGCTGGATTCCGAAGAACAGCCCCGTCCTCGCGACGATGCTCGCGAAGGGCGAGATCGGCATGGTCGGCGCGATGTACGACATCTCCACGGGCCGCGTCGACTTCTTGCCTGCGGTGACCTGACGTGGACGCAGCGCGCAGCAGAATCCATGCGCGACTTCCGACCTGCATCGCGCTTCCATGTCGTCACGCATGAATGCCTCCTCTGCGCCCAATGACTCGGTTCTGCGCGACAAGCGCGCTGTGCTGTTCTTCTTGTTCGGCGCGTTCTTGCTCGCCAATGCGGTCGTAGCCGAACTGATCGGCGTCAAGCTGTTCCAGCTCGAGGACGCGCTCGGCGTTGAGAAGGCCAACATCACGCTGTTTGGCTATGGCGGCCTCGACTTCAAGCTCAGCACCGGCGTGCTGAGCTGGCCGCTCGTGTTCCTCGTGACCGACCTGGTAAACGATTACTACGGCGTGCGCGGCGTGCGCTTCCTCACGATCGTGACTGCAGCGCTCATCGCGCTTGTGTTCCCGGTCCTGTGGATCGCGATCGAGATGCCGCCGGATCGCGGTTGGTGGCTGACGTCGAGCAAGGATGCCGGCGTGCCCGACATGCAGGCTGCGTTCACTGCGGTGTTCGGCCAGGGCATGAACATCATCATCGGCTCGCTCGCCGCGTTCCTCGTGAGCCAGCTGGTCGATGCGATGGTCTTCCGTCGCTTCAAGCGCTGGACGGGCGAGAAAAACATCTGGCTGCGCGCGACCGGCAGCACGCTTGTGAGCCAACTCGTCGACAGCCTGTGCGTGGTGTGGATCGCGTTCGCGCTATTCCGCGGCATGCCGATGGCGCAGGCGACCGCGCTCGCGCTGACGAGCTACGCCTACAAGTTCTTGGTCGCGGTGCTGAGCACGCCACTGCTCTACCTCGGCCACGGCATCGTCGAGCGCTGGCTGGGCAAAGAACTAGCGCAACGCATGCGAAGCGACGCGCTGCAAAGCGGCGGCTCGTAGCGACGCGCGATGAGCGACTCTTCGCAGAAGAAGCCGCAGCAGCAGTTCTTGTTCGGCGCGCCGCCGAACAAGAACGAAGACACGAAGGGCTCTGCCACGCAGCCTGCCGCAGTCGGCGATGACCTCAGGCAACTTGCAACGTCACTGCCTCCGTCGCTGCGCCTAGGCACCTCGTCGTGGTCGTTTGCCGGCTGGGCCGACATCGTCTACGCGCCTGGCTGCAAGCAAACGCGACTGTCGCGCGAAGGCCTCGCCGCCTACGCGCAGCACCCGTTGCTGCGCGGGGTCGGCCTCGATCGCACGTTCTACGCGCCGATCGCGCAGAGCGACTTCGAGGAATATGCAGCGAGCGTGTCGGCGACGTTCCGGTTCCTCGTCAAGGCATGGAGCGACGTCACGACTCCGCGACTGCGCGGCGCCGGTGGCAGACTAGGCGCTGCCAATCCTCGTTGGCTCGACGTCGACACGACGATCGACCGCGTGCTGTCGCCAGCCGTCCTGGGCCTTGGCGACAAGCTAGGACCGCTGCTGTTCCAGTTCTCGCCTCAAGGAAAGGCGATCACGAAGGACCCGCCCGCGTTTGCCGCGCGACTGCACGCGTTCTTCTCCGCGCTGCCAAAGGGGCCGTGCTACGCAGTGGAACTGCGCGACCGCGAACTGTTCACCAAGGACTACATCGACGCGATCGCAGCAAACGGCGTACGGCACTGCCATTCGGTGCATCCCGCGATGCCCTCTGTCGTCGAGCAGTGCGAACTTGCGCCACCGTGCGGCGAGGCCGTGCTCCGCTGGATGCTGCAGCCCGGGCTCGATTACGACGAAGCCAAGGACCGCTACGCGCCATTCTCCGCGATCGTCGATCCCGATCCCGTGCGCCGGAGCGAGGTTGCAGAGGTCGCGGCGCGCGCATTGGCCAACGGTTTGCCGGTCACGATCGTCGCCAACAACAAGGCCGAAGGATCGGCACCGCTGACCCTGATCGAGCTCGCGCGGGCGATCCGGGCGCGCATCGCTGCGGGCTAGTGGTTGGGTGCGGGTCGGAACTTCGCGCAAAGGGGACTCGCGCGGAGGAGCCCTCCGCAGCATCATCCCCGGCTTGCCGTGCGAGGTGCACGGCTCATGGCCCTTGCTGAGGGCCTCCATTTCGAACCACGCAGACGAATCCCATGGCCGCCAAGAAAGCCGCGAAGAAGCCGAACCCCGCCCTCATGAAGCCGGTCCAGCCCGATGATGTGCTGGCAGTTGTTGTCGGCAGCAAGCCGATCCCGCGCAGCGAGATCACGAAGAAGATCTGGGACTACATCAAGAAGAACGGCCTGCAGGACACCAAGGTCAAGACGAACATCAATGCCGACGATGCGTTGAAGGCGATCTTCAATGGCAAGACGAAGGTCACGATGTTCGAGATGACGAAGCTCGTCTCGGGCCACATCAAGGCCTGATCCTCGCGCGGCGCATCGGCTGCTAGGCAGCCAGTGCGCCGCCGACAAGGCCCGTCGCGGCGCCCATCGGCGCTGCGACGCTGGCTCGCCCTGCATGGCGGCTCCGCCGCCGCGGGCCCATCGCAGCAGCGCACTTCGCCACTGCGCACCCTGCCGAATCCATGCATGCGCAGATTGCCGCATGGCTCGCAGCATTCCGATGGCCCATGAGATCGCGCCGCGATCCGCGCGGCTTGGAGCCATCGCATGTTTGACCGCATCTTCGTCGGAGTCGATGCCGAGGGCGCGGGCGACCGCGCCGTGATCGCAGCTGCACGATTGCATCAGCGCTTCTCCAGCGAGTTGCGGTTCGTGCACTCGATCCCTGTGTTCTGGCGCAGCTGGTCGACTCCAGCGATGGCCGCTTGGGAGGCCGTCAAGCAGAAGAGCATCGAGTCGTGCAAAGCTGCGTTCGTGCAGCGCATCACTGCGACACTGCGCGCAGCAGACTTCCCAGTCGACGACAAAGAGCCGGCCGTCGACATCGTCGAAGGCGCGCCAGCCGAGGCGCTGCTGCAACGCGCCGACCGCCCACACGACTTGATCGCGCTCGGCGGGCACCGCCATCTGGGCATCCTTCACATCGGCTCGACCGCGCGCAGCGTGCTCGCGCATGCGAAGTGCGCAGTGTGGATCCAGCCGTGCGACCCTGGCGATCTCCAACGCGTGACCGTGTGCGTTGATCTCTCACCGCAGTCGCAGCACGTGATGGACACCGCAATGCGAATCGCCACGGCGCTCCGCATCCCGCTGCGACTCGTGCACGCGTTCGAGTCGCCGACGCTCGCCAGCGGCATCGAGCCTTACTACGCCATCGAACACTTGCGACGCGAGGCGCGCATCGCGTTCGACGCATTCACCGAGAAGACACGCCGCGAGACTTCCGTCGCGGTCACCGCCGAGTTCTGCGAAGGAGAGCCCTCGAGCTCGGTACTCGACCGAATCGAAGGCGGCGACCTCGTCGTGCTCGGCACGCATGGACACACCGGCTTCATGCGATACGTGCTCGGCAGCACGGCCTACCGCGTGGTCAAGCGCGCGAAGCAACCGACGATCGTCGTGCCGCCGATTTAGACCACATCTCGCGGGTCGCGACCTGCGCGTCGAGAAGGGTGATCTGAGCGGACACGCGACCGCATGCGTGATTGGGTGCCATGCTCACGATTCACTCGGGCGCAAAGGCGCAGCAGGGCTGTTGGCGAGAGATGCGGACTGGACTACCCTGCCCGCGCCATGTTGCTCCCAACCCCTCGCGACCGAATGCTGGACCAAGCGGGGCGGCCGTACTTCCTCTGGGACTGCGACATGACTCTCGCGGAGTTCGAGCGTCGCATCCATAGCGACGACGGCGAGAGTCGCGCTTACTTGGTCGGCAAGCTGATGCGCCAAGCGAAGCCAGACGATGTCTTCACCTTCGTCTCTCTCCGCGACATCGTCGCGATGTGGCCCCAGCTGCAACGCTACCTCGGACGCGAGCGTGCATTCTGGCGTTGGCTGTTGTCTCAATGGGGCTTCGATGTCGAAGCGGCTTAGCAAACTCCAGGAGGACGCTCTCGCTGCCCTGGCGGAGCTTCAGCCACCTTGGACGCTCACCGGCGGCGCAGCCCTGGCCGGCTTCTACCTCGGCCATCGAACCACTCGCGACCTCGACTTGTTCTGGCGCGGACAGACCTCAATCACGGAAGTCCGTGGCGAGGTCATTGCGCTGCTCTTGAGGTCAGGCCTCCAAGTGACCGAGCTGCGCACCGGCCTCGGCTTCGGATCGATTCGCGCACAGAACTCGGACGAGTCCGTAGTCATCGACCTTGTTGCAGAGCCCGTCGCCTCCATCGAACCGCCCCAGGTTGTGCAGCATCGAGGACACTCAATCCAGATCGACAGCCTGCACGAGATCCTCGTCAACAAACTCTGCGCCTTGCTGCATCGATCGGAAGTCAGAGACCTCGTCGACATCGCTGCCTTGGTTGAGGGTGGAGGAGACCTGAACAGGGCATTCCTCGACGCGCCGCGCAAGGACGGAGGATTCTCCGCTGTCACGCTCGGATGGACTCTCAGCAACTGGAACGTAGCAAGCGCCGCGCAATCGAGCGGGTTTGGCGATCGAGCCGCGGCTCTGGTGACGTTCCGCGATTGGCTGCTCCGGCAGGCTGTTGGCTCGAAGCCCTAGCACTCGCTGAAGACACCTTCGATCTTGCGGTGGATTCGTGCCGCCGCTGTAGCACGCCAATCCCTGACTCAACCCCTGCGAATCAGGCAGCGGGCCACATCCACGCGAACGCAGCGCCTGTCGCGAGCGCGTAGAGCAGCGCGTCGAAGCAGAACTTGAAGGTCGTGGTCCACGGCACCGACTTCCAGACCGAGTTGGACGCGCTGCCAAAGCCGTAGCCCAAGAACGCAACGGAACTCGCGACGCGGAACACGTTCTGCGCGCCCGGAGCAAGCACGAGGCTGAGCGCGTAGGCGACGAAGAAGCTCGTCACGAGGCAGAGCACGAACCACTGGCCGAGCGAACGCCCAATCGCGATTCCGCCCGCGGGGCGCACGATCACGGTGCCCGTGGGACCGCGGTCCCACTTCTGTTTCATCGACTCCGTGCCCATCTCCTGCATCGAGGAGCACCACGGGAACATGTACTCGCCCGCGCTGACTCCAGCCTTGCGCAGCGCCTCGAGCACCTCGTCTTCCTGCGGCAAGCCCTTCATGTCGGACTTATGAATCGGCAGTGCCATATGGATGATGCTGCTGACGACGAACACTGCGACGGCGGCGACGAGCGCTGCAAGAAGGACTGAGGTGAGAGGCGTCATGGCGCAGCACCATACGCAGCGCCAACGTGACTCGCAGCGGCGGACGATGCCTCAACCTTGCAACGAAGCAGCGTTCGCTAGATCGGCAGCAACTTCGCGGAGAAGTGCCGCAGTTGCGCAGGCTCCTCGACGATGCGGAAGCCAGTGAGTTCACGCTTCCTCGCAGCGACTTCGCGGCCGACCTCCACGACATAGTCGATGTGGCTTTGCGTGTAGACGCGGCGCGGAATCGCGAGGCGCAGCAGTTCTTGCGCAGCGACGCGCGGCTTGCCAGTCGAGGGATCGCGGCCGCCGAACATCAACGTGCCGATCTCGCAGCCGCGCACACCCCCTTCGAGATAGAAGGCGCACGCGGCGGCTTGGCCTGGGAACTCCTCGGGCGGGATGTGCGGCAAGAACGCGCGCGCATCGATGTAGATCGCGTGTCCTCCCGGCGGCTCGACGATCGGCACGCCATGACGTCGCAATCCGTCGCCGAGGTACTTCGTGCTCACGATGCGATAGCGCAGGTAGTCCTCATCGACCACTTCGCGAAGGCCAACGGCGATCGCGTCGAGATCGCGGCCAGCGAGCCCGCCGTAGGTCGGAAAGCCCTCGGTCAGGATCAGCAACTGCTCTTCCTGCGCCGCGAGCGCGTCATCGTTGGATGCGAGGAATCCGCCGATGTTCGCGAGCCCGTCCTTCTTGGCGCTGAACGTCGCGCCATCGGCGAGCCGGAACATCTCGCGCGCGATCGACTCGACGGAGCGATCGTGTTGGCCCTCTTCGCGCAACTTGATGAACCACGCGTTCTCGGCAAAGCGACACGCGTCGAGGTAGTAGGGCACGCGCGCCTTCTTGCACATCGCGGACGCCGCGCGCAGGTTTTGCAGCGACGCTGGCTGGCCGCCGCCCGAGTTGTTGGTCACCGTGTGCACGACGCACGCGACGTTCTGCGATGCGTCGCCAAGGATGCGCTCAAGGGCAGCGAGGTCGATATCGCCCTTCCACGGATGCGATGCCTGCGTGTCCTTCGCGAGCGGAGTCGGGATATCGACAGCGCGGCCGCCTTGCGCCTCGATGTTGGCGCGCGTCGTGTCGAAGCACGTGTTGCTGACCACGGTCTTGCCGCGCACCTGCAGACACGAGAACAGGATGCGCTCCGCAGCGCGGCCTTGGTGCGTCGGAATCACATGCGCAAAGCCCGTCAGTTCCTGCACGCGATCGCGAAAGCGGAACCACGACGAAGCACCCGCATACGACTCGTCGCCGCGCATCATCGCGGCCCACTGCTCGGACGACATCGCGCCCGTTCCCGAGTCGGTGAGCAGGTCGACGAGGATGTCGTCAGCCTTCACCTTGAACAGGTTCCATCCCGCTTGCTCCAACGCGGCGGCGCGCTGCGCGCGCGTCGTCATGCGGATCGGCTCGACGGACTTGATGCGGAACGGTTCGAGGATCGTCGTGATGACCATGCGCGTTGGACTCAACCCAACGCGCGGCGCGCTTCCTGCTTGCTACGAAGAACGCCCCACCGGCGCGGTCCATTTGGCCCGCAAACCTCGACTCCGCGCTTTGCCTCCGCAGCGCTCGCGCCTTAGGTTGCGTCGATGCACAGCCAGATCGCACGTCGCTCGTTGTTTGCCGCGCTCGCCTTACTCGCGGCCTGCGCCTCCAGCACGCCCGTCGAGACGGACAAGCTCGCAGCGCTCAAGGTCGCCAACCTATCGAAGGGCCCTGACGCCAACCTCGCGTGCTCGGGCCAGCCCACTCCGGAACAGTTTCAAAAGTTCGTGGCCAATGGCATCCAGCGCGTCGTCTGCCTGCGCGCCAAGACGGAATCCGGCACCGGCTGGGAAGAAGATCTCGCACCGCATTCGGGCCTTGAGTTCGTGCGCTTCGTCATCGAAGGACCCAAGGACATCACCGAAGCGAAGGCGCGCGAGTTCGCTGCGATCGTCGGCGACGGCGAAGCGACGCTCGTCGCGTGCGGCTCCTCCAACCGCGTCGGCGCGATGATGGCGTTGAAGGCCAAGTTCGTGGACGGCAAGAGCAACGAAGAAGCCCTTGCGATCGGCAAGGCGTGCGGACTCAAGGCACTCGAACCCGCCGTGAAGGAAGCGCTGGCGAAGTGACCAGCGCGCGCAAGGACACGTCCTTGTCCTCGCAGTAAGAACGTCCGATACACGCTCCATGCTCTGAGCCCTCAACTCGCCGAAGAGGATCGCGGTCGCGGTCCTCTGCATCGCGCTGGGATTTGCCGCCCAATGGGCGTTCGCATTCGAAGCCGGGCCAGTGATCGGACTCTTCGCCGGCATGCTGCTCGCGCAACTCGTGCCGAGCAGCGGCGCATGCGCAGTGCCGCCGCGCGCGACGCGCCGCGACGGCTGATCCGCTGATCGTCGAATCGGCTGGGGCGGAGTGCTCGATCAGCGCTCGAACTTCGCCTGCACCTTCACTTCTGCGCCAGCGCGAAGCACGACGATCGCCTTCTCGACGCCGCCGGCTGCGAGCGCGCGGCGCAGATCATCCTGGCTAGCGATCTTCGCGTCGTCGATCTGCACGAGCTTGTCGCCCGCCTTGATGCCGGCCTTTGCCGCGACGCTGCCGTCCTCGACGCCGGAGATGGAAACGCCATCGTCGCCCAAAGTGACGCCGAGCATGCGACGCGAACGGTTGCGCATGCCGCCGAAGCCGCGCTCCACCTTCATGTTCTCGCGCGTGAGCATCTCGGGCAGGTTGGCGAGGCCGAGCGCACCCGTCGCGACCACGACTGCGGTGTGCATCTGGTATTCGGGGATCGCCGCCGCGTACGTGTCGTATTGCGTGTGGTGCGTGTGGTTGTAGTCCGCGCGACCCGCTTGGTCCCAGAAGAAGCCCGGCACGCCGACAGCGGTGAACGCCTCGTGGTCACTGCCGATCGGCCGGAACGCGTCGATCTCGCGAATCCCAAACTTCAGATCGCCGCCCATCTTGAGCACGTGCTCGAACGCAGTCTCCAGCTGCGGACGCATCTCCTTCATGCCAGCGATGCCCGACACGTAGTTGGTGCCGCCGTCGTGCACGAGGCACGCCGAGTACATGTTCATCTCGTCCTTGTGCGCCTGCACCCATGCGCGCGAGCCGAGCAGGCCCTGCTCCTCGCCGCCCCACAGCATGAAGCGGATCGAGCGGCGCGGCTTGGCGCCGATCGCCATCAGGATGCGCGCAGCCTCCATCGTCGTCGCCGTGCCCGTGCCGTTGTCGGTGGTGCCGCTCGCGCCATCCCAGCTATCGATGTGACCGCCGACGACGACGTATTCGTCAGGCTTCTCCGTTCCGCGAATGTCGGCGATCACGTTGAACTGCGGGATTGGGCCCTTGCGGAAGTGGTTCTGCACGTCGAACTCGACTTCGACCGGCTTGCCTTCGCTCAGCAGCGCGCGGATCTCATCGAACTGCTTCTTGAGCAATCGGATCACCGGCGTGCGCGGCAGGTCCTCCCAATTCACGCGCGAGTTGCCGCTCGTCTGCACGAGATGATCGCGCGTCGACGCGACGATGCCGAGGCCGCCGTGCTGCTCGATGGCGTCCGCGACCTTGGTCAGCATCGCGCCAGGCACATCGATCACCCACGCGCCCTGGAACTTGTCGCGCATCGCGGCGAGTTCGTCCTCGTCCTTCGGCGACGCGAGCACCGGGCCGCGAGCGGGGCCGCGCGTCCCTGCGCTCCACGCATCGGTGCCAAACACGAGTTCCTTCTCGACTGGCGCCTTCATGCGGCCCCACCACGGTCCGCGATTGAAGCCGACCGGCATCTCGCCCCACTGCTCGAGCCGCGCGTCCGCGAGGCCCATCGCCGCAAACGAATCGCGTGCCCATTCGCATGCGATCGTGAGGTTGTCCGACGACGTGAGCCGCGGCCCGATGCGATTGACGAGGTGATCGAGATGCGCCATCACGCGCGACTTCTCGAAGCCCTCCTTCTTGATCGCTTCGAACTGCGCGGCATCAACCTGCGCGAACAGCGCCTCTGCGGCGCACACCAGCGAGAACAGCGTGGAACGGAAGTGCATGGGCGAGAACCGTAGCGGGGCCATGCTCTCGCCGCAGCCATGGCCGCGAACATGGCACTTCCAAAAACAACCGAGGCGCGAGCAGCCAAAGCCGCCCGCGCCTCGTGTTCTCAAGCTTCCTTTAGAAGCAGGATCAGTTGCCGAGCACTGCGCTCGTTGCGTCCGACATCGAAGCGCCGCCCACGTTGATCGTGGGATCGAACACGAGCGCTTGGTTGTAGAACGGCACCCCGATCAAGAACGGATCGTTGGGGATGCTCGCGGTCCACGTCGCAGTCGTCGTAGCGGTGAAGGCCGCCAGGATGCCGATGTCCGTGCTCACGCGCAGCGGGCAGTTCGTGTAGCCGAGGGCCGTGAGATCGAACGGCAGCGGCAAACCGCTCGCATTGCTGTTGCTGAGGCCCCACGCCATCAGCACCACGTTGCTCGGCACGTTGGTCACATCGACCGAGAACGTGCCACCCAGGGTCGGCTGGCTCGTCGGGATCGCGAGGCTCTGCCCGAGCGAGCCCACGCAACCGCTGCCCGCCCAACCGCTGTTGGCGCGTCCGTCGAAGCTCGACTTGGTGTAGAGGAACGCGCCCGTGTGCATGCGCGTCGACAACGTGCCGCCAGAGAACGCATTGGCGCCAACCTGGACCGCGCCCGGATTGATCGTCAGGTCCGAGTTGCCATAAGCAGCTTGGATCGTCGCAGTCAACGGCAGTGCGCCGACGAGGTGGATGTACATCCCGTACGTTCCAGGCGCGTAGTGCTTTGGCTGACTGAAGGTGCAGTAGAAGAACGGGGACCCATTCGCCCGCGAACCCGATCCCGTTTGGTTGAGAGTCCAGCCAGCGGAGGATTGCGTGCGTCCGGTCCAGCCTTGGTTGGACACGTAGAGGTTGGCGGTCGCAGTCAGATTGCCGCCACCAGACAGGACCAATCCCTGCATCGTGATGCCCGCTGGCTCCGTCACCGTCATGTTGAACCAGTAGTGCGCACCGAAGGGCGCCGTTCCAAGCGAACCGACGTTGGCAGTGCCTGGGGCGATCAACGACAGCACGGTGTAGACCGGCTTCGTCACCGTGGCAGATGGGCCGCACAGACGATTCGTCGTCAGCGTGACGTTGGGGATCTGACCAGCGCTCGGATAGACGAACGTCGGGTTCTGCGCCGTCGAGTCGATGACCGAGTCGCCATCGAAGTCCCATGCCCAAGAAGTCGCGGCGGGCGTGGTGGTGTCCGTGAACGAAACCATGCCTGGGCCAGTGGTCGCGAAGGTGAAGTCCGGCGTCACCTGGTCAGTGACGATCAATCCAGTGCGCGTGAGCGTCGACGATGGGTTGGATGCGTCGATCACCGTAAGCGACGGCGAGAACACGCCGCAGCCGTAGGTGAAGGTCGGATTCTGCAGCGTCGAGTCGACGATCGAATCGCCGTCGAAGTCCCAAGCCCACGCCAGCACACCACCGACTCCGTTGGTCGACGTGCGATCCGTGAATTGCACGGTCAGCGGCGAGGAGCCGCGAATCGGCGTCGCAGTGAAACTCGCGCGCAGCGTGTTGACGGGCGCGTAGGTGAATTCCACCACTGGCGCGTAGCCGTTGGCGACCGTTCCCGTCGCGAATCCAGACGCGGAGCTGGCGAGCACGCGGGTGCCCGTCACCGTGGTCGCGTTGAAATCGAGGTCCTGCGAGAAGCTCGTTCCGCCTGACCAGAGGCCCGTCTTGATGTCCATCAAGAAGTCGCCCGCGTTGGGGTCGTAGACGAAGGGCGAGTCGAAGTTCACCACGACATGCCATTGGCCAGGCACGCCTGCGCCATTGCCAGCACCCGGCAACACGCTGACCGGCGTCGACTTCACGTTGGTCCGGTCGGCGCCGTGATTCGCATCCAGCGTGGTGCCGAGCGCGCTGTAGTTGGAGGCAGTCGTCGAGAGGTCCATCATGACCTCTTGGTAGGTTCCGCCGGTCCACGTCGAAGTTGCAGCGGCGGCGTTGGCTCGCCAGCGCATGCTCGTGATCACGACAGGGCCAGTGATGCCTGCGGCTGCGAAGTAGCTGGAGTCGTAGCAGTACTGAATGCGCTGCGTCGCAGCCGTGACGTTCCACGGGTTGGTGGCGGAGCTGCCAGCCTCAGCCGCAGCGTAGTTGGCGGGGATGACGACGGTCTGACCGAGCAGGGCGGATGCGCCACCCAGGACGGCGATGCTCGCCGCGACAAACGTGGAGATGGGATGCATGGGCAAACTGGAGGGACGGGTTTTTCGGTCGAACCTCAAAGGCACGACGCGGGGAGAGGTGGGAACGGGCAACCACTGTAGGAGCATTTGCGCGCGCAAGATCCCCAGGAAAAACGGACGGAACGACTCCTCTCCTCCATTCTCTATTTCGCTTCAGCGATCACGCAGCCCAGATCGAACCGCGAGCGGATTCGAGAGTCTCCGCGTAGATTCGCTGCCGCAGCGACACCGCCCTTGCGGCACCGCACTCCGCCAACGGCAGACGCGCCAATCCGTTCATGACCCTGCCGCCCCAAGACCAGCCGCACCGCAACGCCGCGACCTGGAGCGAGATCGTGGCAGCGATCGACCAGGACGCGATGATCGCGTTGATCGGCAGTTGGATGGGGCGTGAGCTCAGTGCGCAGATCGCGCCCGAGGATCTTTGGCAAGAGACGCTTGCCATGGCGTGGCGCGACCGAGATTCGCACGACTGGCGAGGCATGGCGGCGTTTCGCGCGTGGTTGCGCGGCATTGCCACCAACCGCATCCGCGAAACCGCGCAGCGACTGAGTGCCAAGAAGCGAGGCGGGGACCGAAAGATCGACTCGATTTCCGGAGAAGCGGGGAAATCGGAGGACCATTTCCTCCCTCCCGTCACGACGACGCCAAGCCGCGAGGCTGGGCGACACGAACGCGCACGCGTACTGCGCGAAGCAATCGACTCGCTCAGCGACGAGTACCGCGACTTGGTGAGGATGTGTCTGTTCGAAGAGATGTCGGTGCCTGCGGCGGCCAAGAGCCTGGGCATGGCGGAGACGACCGCCTACCGCCGCCTGATGGCAGGAGCATCCCTATTGAGGGCCAAGGTGCAGAATGCTCTGGGCCAGGGCTCGTGGCACGAGGAAGTGAGCCCGTGACCAGGAGCGGCGGCGACGCCGACGACCTCGTTGCGCAGCGCTTCGCCGAGTTCGTGAGCATGCTGCAGCAGGGCATCGCAGTGGACCTTGCCCAGATTCAAGAGACCGACCCAGAGCTGCGCGTTCAACTGCAGGAAGCGCTCATACTCGCCAAGGAGATCGCCAACCCGCTGTCGCGGCGAGTGCCAGAGATCCCAGGCTTCCAATTGCTGCGCCCACTGGGCCACGGGAGTAGCTCGACCGTGTGGCTCGCTCTACAGCAGAGCCTGTCGCGGGAGGTTGCCCTCAAGGTCGTGCACCTCGACACCTTGCCCACGCCCAATGCACGCGAACGATTGCTGCGTGAGGCTCGGACCCTTGCGCGCATCAAGGACCCACGAGTCGTTGCCGTCCATGATGTGATCGAGCACGGCCAGTGGCTCGCGATCGCAATGGACCACGTCCCGGGCCCCAACCTGCGATCTGCCCTTCGCGCAATCCAGGCCAAGCCAGAAGCGCAACCTGCGACCGCAGCCGCGGAATTGCTAGGCGTCGACAAGAGGGTCTTTGGTCCGTCCTGGCCGCAGTGGGTGGTGCGCCAAGGCGCCCGCCTCGCGCGCGCGCTGGCTGGACTCCACGCCAATGGCCTCGTTCATCGCGATGTAAAGCCCGAGAACATCTTGCTGAACGCGGATGGGGACACCGTATTGGCGGACCTGGGCCTCGCACGAGCGGCAGGCGACGTTGCTGCTGCCGGATTCTCCGGCACGCCGTTCTATGCAGCGCCCGAGCAGTGGCGGTCAGAAACGACTCCCGACGGGCGCGCCGACGTGTATGCGCTCGGCGTACTGCTCTACGAGCTCGTCGCGCGCCAACTGCCGGTGGATCGCACTCCAAAGTCTGCGACGCGACCACAACCCCTACCCAACCTGCGATCGCGGGCGCGCCACATTGGCCGCGATCTCGCGACGGTGATCCATAAGGCGATCGAGCTAGATCCATCCCGCCGCTACGCCGACGCGACGCTCCTTGCGGACGACCTGGAACGGGTCCTGCACCTGATGCCCGTGCTTGCATCTCCGCCGAGCGCCTGGTGGCGCATGGTGAGGTTTTGCCAGCGACACCGGAGGGGCGCCATAGCGGCCGCGGCCGGCGTAACTCTCGCTGCAATCGCGTTCGTTCCGCTCATTGGTCGGCTACAGGATGAGTTGCGATCACCCCGCCTCGCATCCGAGGCCGCTGCCGCGGCTCGCGGAAGCGTGCTTGATGTCATTGCTGCGGTGTCTTCTGTCGTGCAGCAGAACCAAGCGGAGCAACAACTCGACGCGGCAGCAACCTTGCGCACGGCGATGGGCCATTACGATCGGTCCCTTGGGTTTCGCAAAGATGCATGGCTAGAGCAAGAGCGCGACATCGCCAATCTCGCGGCCTCGCTATTGGAATCCCGCAGCGGCGAGTTTGCGGTCTTGCTTGAGGTAGAGGCACTCCTCTCGCAATCAGAGAGTGCCTCCTTTCGAACGCTCGTGCGGAGCGCATCCCAGAGGTGGCTATCTGGCTTCAGCATGCTGACGCCATCGATGACACTGCCAACGCAGTCCGACGAACTCACGGCGCTTGGCCTGCTCGCATGCCTTCTTGGAGACTTCCGGGCTTGCGAAGACTGCTGGGGAAAACTCGATCTCATCTCCCCGGCGTCACCACTCGTGAACATTGCCAGGGGCTTCTTGTTTGTCGCCGGCGCCCGCCCTGACCGCGCACTGCCTTGCTTGCTGCGCGCATCCGCAGAGTTCCCGCAGGATGCTCGCGTAGCTCAATGCCTCGCCGATGCAGCAGCACAAGTCGGCGACAGTGCGCTTGCGGCACGAGCACTGGCACGAGCAGAGTCTGCGGCCCCCGGATCCCGCATGTCTCTCGAGACACGCCGAATCCGAGCCGACATTGAATGGCTGGCGGGCAACGTTCAGGGCGCCGCAGCTGCTTATGAAGAACTTGCACGCCTCGACGCCGACGCCGTCGTACCACGCGCGCGACTTGCAGCCATCGATCTGGCCGCCGGCGATGGCAAGCGAGCAGTCCAAGCCTTGCGCGAGCTCGTAGCGGCACACCCAGACGCGGCATGGCTCCGTCTCGAACTTGCCCGCGCATCCATATCCACGGGGATGCTCGGCGACTACTTAGCTCAAGCACGTTATGCACTGCTCGCGTCGCGCAGTTCTGGGTCTATGTCGCAAGGACAGGCCGAAACACTAGCTTCGATCCTAGAGATCGCGGGGCAAGCGGAATTGTCCAGCAGCGCACTCATACGCAAGCACCGGGATCGAAGGCTGGGAATCGCAGCAGAGTCCATCGCCCTCGCGGCAGCTTCCCCTGCAACACGCGCAAGGATCCAGGCCTTGCTTCGGCGCTTGCATGCATTCGACATCGATACGTGGCCGCGCAGCTATGGCCGCGAGCAAGAAGTCGTAGACGCCTTTTCTGTGGCCACGCGCGCTGTCTTGGCGAGTCCCGACATACTCTTGCACTTGGATATGCGCCGCGGCCTGGAAGCCATCAGCTGCGCTGCCGCCCTGCGGGCCATGGGCCCCAAGGCCTTACGACAGACGGTCGCAAACACATGGTTCCTCGCCGAACACTGCCTTGGCTTTGGCAAGGACCGGGTCCGCAAAGGCATCGACCTGAAGATTCGAGGATCAACAGAGGCCGCATTCCGCATTGGCCAGCATGGCTTGCGCAAAACTGCTGTTCTGACACGAACGGCCATTAGCCAGGCGCCATCGGGCCACCTTAAGGCAGTCACTCCGTTCGGCATCTCCTCGCCATCCAGCCTGGAGTTGCGTTGGCTCGACACAGCAACGAACGAACCCTCCCCGCCCATCGAAGTCGACCGTTCTGCATCGATGCTGCATGCGCTGGCGATTGTGCATGAAGACCTCGACGGGGATGGCCAGCAGGACATCCTCGCAGTCACGTCGAGCCTTGGAGACAAGCCGGGACGGGTCGTGGCCATATCTGGAAGCGACGGGCACACCCTGTGGGCCCAACCATGTGGCGAGGCGCGCCGGACCATTCCTTGGTCGATAGCACCGACGACGGACTTGGACGGAGATGGCCTACGCGACGTTATGCTGGGATTGCCGAACATCACGCATCCGCTGCGGCCCAGCAAAAACCTGATGGCACTCTCGTCGCGGAACGGCGCCACGCTGTGGAGCCAGACAGGCCCCGCCGCGACGTGGTTTGGCTTCTCGCTCGCCCAGTCTGGAGATTGGATCGCGGTCGGGAGCCCACACCGGCACTTTGATCCTGGATACGTACACGTGCGCGATCCGCGCCAGGGCACGGACGAACAACCTCGGCTCGTGGTGCAACCTTCGGACGCTACGCCGGGATTTGGCCGCACCATTGCAGCGCTCCCGGACATCGATGGCGACCAGATTCCCGACCTCGCGATCGGCGATGTCGCCCCTGCGCCCATGCAACAGACCCTCACGCATGTTTGGGCGGTATCGGGCCAAACTGGCAAGGCTCTCTGGAAGGCGACCGCGCCTCGATTGGGCGACAGGTTTGGCGCATCGATCGCGGCAGTGCCAGACCAGGACGGCGACACAGTCCCTGACATCCTCATCAGCGCCCCGACCGGCGACATCGCCAAATGTGGAACTGTCACGCTGCACTCTGGAGCCCGGGGCAACGTGATCGCGCGCTTTCGCGGCTCTGCGCCCGACATGGAGTTGGGCCATTCCATTCTCACGGATTCGACGATCCCACGGTCGGCTTTTGCGTTTGGCCAAAGGCCAGATGGAAACGTCTTTAGCTTCGAGCTCTCCATTCCTGGGTCCGATCCAAGAGCCAAGTAGCATCCCCCTAGATCTCTGATGACACATATCCTCTCCCTATGCTCGCCGCTCCTGCGCGCACTCACAGTGTCGCTCGCGGCCTGCATCATCCCTGCCCAAGCCACCGCCACACCAGCAGCGGATTCCCCTGCGAGCGCTACATCAAACTCTGCAGCGACGATTGCTCGCGCCCTGCCGAAGTTGCGCAACTTGATCCGCAAGGGGATCGAGCAACGCACGCCATCGGACAACATCTGGGTGCGCGCAGACAAGCAGACGGTGTTCGATGGAAGCTATGATTGGCACTCCTGCATCGCGGCGCACTGGGCAGCACTGTCCATGGGCCGATTGCTCGAGGACCGGGAATTGTCGGACTTCGTGACGGGACGCCTCTCGGTCGAGGCGCTCCGCAGCGAGCTTGCACGACTCGCCGAGAACGCCAAGGACATCCCTCAGGAAGGAAGGGTACGGATTCGCACTTCGGCACTGTTTCAGCCGTATGTGGAGGGCTGGTTCTTGCTGCTCCTCGCCGAACTGCAACGCCACCCAGGCTCGGATGCTGCAGCACTCAAGTCGCTACAGGTAGAGACGGAACAGCTCCTGCTCACAGCCCTGGAGCAGAAGCCGTTCCCGGAAGCTGCAGCCAATGCGAGCACCGGCGCGCCGGCCTCATTCCTCGGCAACTACCGATCCCAACTGTTTGGCGCGCTGGCTCTGCAACTTGCAAAGCCCAGTACTCCAGAGAACGTCGCTCGATTCGCAGCTTGGAAGCAAGGGAAGTATCTGCCGGCCCGCGCAGCGCTCGCCGCATTCCCAGCGCCTGGGCCACGCGACTTCTTCGATGTCGGCTCGATGGCGACGTTGATTGGCCTCCTCGATTCCGGTGATTCCGCGACCCCAGCGGCCCGCCCCTTCCTCGAACTTCCGGCTCAACTGCCAAAAATCAGCGAGATCCATCCCGTCGGCGCCGCGATCAGCCAAACGTGGCCGCATGCCGCTGCAGCGGCAAAGGACCCAAACTGCCGAAAGGCATTTGAGTCTCGCCTCGCGGAGATCCTTTTGCGCGAGGATCTATGGGCTGAGGACTTCGCGATCAGCTCTCACTGGTTGCCGCAGTTCCTCTGGTTTGGCATCGCATTGCAGACGGAGTCGCTGCGCGCGGCCGCCAATGCTCCATCGAAGACGGCCGAAGCCGCGGCTTCTGCCAAGCCAAAGCCCAAGATGACGATGATGCCCAAGCCGGGCACGCCTGCGCCGTCCTTCGCGATGACCGATCGCGACGGCAAGCCAGTCACGATCGAGCAGTTCGCCGGCAAAGTCGTGGTCCTCGACTTCTGGGCAACGTGGTGCGGCCCGTGCAAAGAGGCATTTCCGCACCTCCAAGAACTTGCGACTCACTATGCCGACCAAGGCGTGGTCGTCATCGCATCCTGCACCAATGACGAGCGAGCCAAGTTCGATGCGTGGATAGACGAGAATCGCGCGCAACTGCCAAACCTCGTGTTCGCGCATGACCCGCTCGAACGCAGTCCCGATCGCGCGTCGGCCAAGATCTACGGCGTCATGATGATCCCTATCACCTTCGTGATCGGGCGCGATGGCAAGGTCTGCAAAGCCGTCGGCGGCTATCGCAAGGGCGAAGTCCTGGTCGACGCAGCACTCGCAACCGCCGGGATCGACGTGCCAGCAGAGGTTCTGGAGCAAGCGAAGAAGGACGAGGAGGCGCGCAAGGCGGCGTCCAAGGCGCCAAAGGCAGCCGTGCCGGCAAAAGCGCAGGCAGATGCGCCGACCGGCGGCAAGTGATGGCGCCGCGCGCTACTTCGCGCGCCGCCGCTCGCGTCGCAGCAGGATCCCGACGCCGAGCAGCGCGATGACCGCGCCGAAGAACTCGCGCGTGAGCTCCACGCGCGGGTCCTCGGCGGACATGCTGGCCTGCGTCATCGTGAAGTCCTTGCCGCCGAACACGTTCTCGTAGAGGCCTGGGCCCGTCACAGCCATTTCCGCAAGGCAGCCTACGGCAGCGACCAGCAGCAACCAGATCGGGATGCGCCGGAATAGGCTGCCGACGAACATCGCGCCGATCACCGCGTAGAACGCGAGCCACAGCGCAGCGTCCAGCGCCGACGGCTTGTCGTAAATCGCCGGGTCGAGGTCGTTCTGCTGCAGCCACGCGAACAAGAAGAACATCGCGGCGAGCATCACGTGCACGACCACCGTGACTGGACGCAGAGAAGACGGCGCGTTCTCGGTCATCCGGCAGAGCCTAGCAGCGCGCGGCGCAGGCGCGCACAAGCATGCATCGGCAGCCAGCGGTCCATTGCTATGTTGCGCAGCATGACGCAACTGACGCACGATGCGCCGCCACCCGCGCGACCTCGACGCCCTGGCATTCTCCGTATGTTCGGGCCGTTCCTTCGTCGCGAGGCCGCGCTGCCACTGCTCGTCGCCGTGGCGATCCTATCCCTGACCGGCGGAACCCACGCGATGGAGTCGCTCGGCAGCATCGGCGTGGCGTTGCAGTTCGCGCTCTTGCTGTCGGCGATCCTCTGGGGCGCGTTCCGCGTCGTGCACCATGCGGAGGACATCGCACATATCCTCGGCGAACCGCTCGGAACGCTCGTGCTGACGCTCGCAGTGATCGGCATCGAAGTCGCGCTCGTGGTCGCCGTGATGATCGGCGGACAAGCGGAGCCCACCGCGGCGCGCGACACGATGTTCAGCGTAATCATGCTGGCGCTCAACCTCGTGCTCGGGCTAGCGCTGCTGGTCGGCGGCTACGCGCGCGGCCAATCGCAACACAACCTGCAGGGCTCGACCTCCTACGTCGGCACGTTGATCGTGCTCGGCGGACTCAGCCTCGTGTGGCCACGCATCAGCGAGTCCGCGCCCGATGGCCGCGCAAGCGTGTTGCAGCAGTGGTTCCTGGTGGGCGCATCGATCGTCTGCTACGCGGTGTTCCTCATGATGCAGACCGGCCGCACGCGCGGTTGGTTCCAGGACGTCGAGGAACGCGACGGTGCTGCAACTCACGCTGCGCACGGCTCGTTGCGCAGCGCGATCCCGATGCTGCTCGTCTACCTCGGCCTCATCATCCTGCTCGCCGAGCAGATGGCGCACTCACTGGAGCACGTTGTCGTCCACCTCGGCTTGCCGAAGGCGTTCGCGGGCCTCGTGATTGCGACGATCATCCTCGCGCCAGAAGCCATGGCGACACTCAACGCAGCCAAGACGGGCTCGATGCAGCGCGCCGTCAATCTCTCACTCGGCGCAGCGCTGTCGACGATCGGACTCACGGTGCCCGCCGTGCTCGCCGTGTCGTTGGCGACCGGACAGAGCGTCGAACTCGGCCTCGAACTAACCGAGATCCTGCTGCTCGCGCTGACCTACCTGCTGTCGATCAACACGATGTCGACCGGCCGCACGACGCACTTGCACGGCGTGCTGCACGTCGCGCTGTTCTGCGCGTATGTCGTGCTGATCTTCGACGTCTGACACAGCGTCGAAGAAGGCACTCACGAGCCATGACATCACTCGGTTTCGCGGCAGTCCTCTAGCGAAGGGCGCGCTCAGGGATGCGGAGCCGCGCCCCCGGGTTCAGGAGTGTCCAGCTACGTCGACACTCCGGAATTGTCCAGTTGGGTCGACGGCGCGGCGAAACCCGCACCGTCGCGTCGAGGCACCGCAATGCCGACGCATCCTCCCCGAGATGCGCCGCCGCCTCATCAGCGGCGGCGGCCACGCTTCACTGCTTCTTCGAGCCGTCGCCGGGCGTGACCGGCTTCATCGGCGTCGCCGGAACCATGCCGCCCGCAGGCGCCATCGGCTGCATCGGCACTGCCTTCTGCGGGCCGCGCGCCGCGTCGCGCGCTGCCTGGTCCTTGGCTGCCTGCTCCAGCGTCGCCGCATCGACCTTCACGCCAGCCTTCGCGAGCGCCGCGTCGAGCAGCACTTCGCCCTTCCGGTAGCCGCCGACTTCGGCGACGACCTTGCCGTCCTTGTCGATGACGAACTGCTGCGGAATGCCGCTCACGCCGTAGAGCTTGCGCGACGCGCGGTCCGCGGACTTCTCCAGCGGATCGAACGCGAACATCACGTTGGGGTAGTCCTGCGTCTTGCTGTCGACCCACGCGTCGAACTTGCTGCGATCATCGCTCGTGCACGACGCGAGGACGACAACGCCCTGGTCCTTGTAGTGGTCCGCGATCTCCTGCACGTGCGGCATCGCCGCGACGCACGGGCCGCACCACGTCGCCCAGAAGTCGAGCACGACGATCTTTCCGCGAAGGTCCGACAGCTTCATCTGCTTGCCGTCGCGCATCGTCATCGCGAAGTCCGGAGCCATGACGCCCGGTTGAAGCATCTCGACCTTGGTCTCGGCGACGCGCGCCTTCGGCGGCTGGAACGCCTCGGGGCCGGCGACAACCTTGGGCATGTGCTCCGGCGCGAGCTTGACGCCCGACTTGAGGAGCAGGTTGCCCATCGCTTCCTTCCAGTTCTTCGGACCGAAGCCGCCGAGCAGCTTGCCGTCCGCGCCGATCGCCATCATCGTCGGCATCGCCGGCAGCATGTTGCCTTGGTAGTAGCGGCGGATCACCGCGACCTTGCCCCACTGCTGACGCGCTTCGTTGTCGATCTCGCCTTCGTTGAGCGACGGCATCTTGCCAGCCGGATCCCAGCCGACCGCGATCTTGGAGTCCGCACCGAGCTTCGCGACGAGCGCATCAAACTCCGCGCGCTCCGTGAGCACCTGCGCCGCGACGCACTGCACGCCGTAGCTGGCGTAGTGAGCCTGCATCTCTTCGAGCAGCGCAACGGGCACCGTGTCGCTCCAACCGAAGCCGACGACGACCGGCTTGCCGCGCATCGACGACAGCTTCATCTCCGCGCCGTCCTTGCCGACGAGCGAGATGTCCGGCGCATCCTCGCCGTGCTTGATCGAACCGAACTGCGGGTAGAACGACGGCGGCGGGTTGGCCGCGCGCTTCTTCTGCTCCTCTGCATCGCGCTTCGCCGCGTCTGCTGTCTGCTCTTCGCCGCGCTTCGTCGTCTCTGCGTCGATCGCCACGCCCGCGCGCGCGAGCGCCGCCTCGAATCGCACGTCGCCGTCGCTGTGGCCGACGATCGCACCCGTGATCACGCCATCCTTGCCGACGACGAACTTCGTCGGGATGCCCTGCACGTGGTAGAGCGCCTGCGACGCGCGCTGATCAAACGTCTTCGAGCTGCGATCGTTGGGATCGCACGTGAACACGAGGTCTGGGTAGCTGGCGCCGTTCTTCTGCACCCACTCCTCAAACTTGCTGCGCGAATCGCTCGTGCACACCGCGAGCACGACAACGTCATGCGCCTTGTGCGCCTTCGCGACTTCCTGCACGTGCGGGAACGACGCGATGCACGGGCCGCACCACGTCGCCCAGAAGTCGATGACGACGACCTTGCCCGCGTAGTCGGAGATGCGGACATCCTTGCCGTCGAGCGTCGTGCTCACGAAGTCGGGCGCCTTTTGGCCCGCCTGCAGGAGCTTGGGCTCGTCCTGCGCAACAAGCTGCGCGGACGCGAAAGCGAAGAGTGCGGCCGCAAGGGCTCGCGATGCGATGGGGTGCGTCATGTTGGAATCGAAGGGCGGCACTATAGGAGCGGCCACCGCGAAAAGGCGGTCCCAACGACGCAACGACACGCGGACTCCGCGATGGCGGAGCCGTCCCAGACTGCGCGAGCTCAGTTGCGCTGGTTGTTCTCGAAGCAGCAGAAGTCGACCAAGAACGTAGCTCCGAGCAACAACGCCCGAACCGGTTGGGGCACGTGCGGTTGCCACTCGACGCCAAACACGTCTGCGTCGGTGAGCCACTCCTTCAGCACGCCGCCCCATTTCTTTTGGATGCGCCCCACCACTTCGTCCTGAAAGCGCAGCTCGAACGTCCAGATGCGGAA
>JBEELK010000108.1:0-6632 GCA_041168165.1 Planctomycetota bacterium
GTCCATGCGTTTGGACATGTGTTGCTGCCGACGATCGTCGCGGCTGCGTGGGCGTGGGGCGGTCCGCGTCGCGGCGTGCCGACTCGCTGGTGGATCGCCGCTGGCGTGACGCACTTCGCCATCGCTGCCGCAATCGCCGCTTCGCTGGGCGCCGGAGCTTCTGGCCAAGCGCGCGACATCCTCGGCTACTGCGCTGAGCAGATTGCCTTGCTCGACTTCGCCGCTGCCCCGGACGTCTTGGTTCGCGAGTGGTTGCTGCCGTGCGCGCCGTGGTCCCTGTGCGCTGTGGTCGGCTTGTTTGTCGCCCGAGCCCGCGTGTGGTCCACCGCGACGCTGCTCGCGCTCATGCTCCATCTGCCGATGACGCTGCTGTTGCTCGGCCATCATCGCATCGACGAAGGCGGCGCCTACCAGATCGCCGTCGTGCCGCTCGCGGTGCTGGTCGGCGTGCGCATCCTGCGTTGGCGCGAGTTCGCGCTCGCGACGGTCGGCGGCTTCGCGCTCGCGGTCGCGCAGGTTGCGCCGCAGTGGCAGGCTCCGGTGAGCCATGAGTTCGTCGAGGGCTACGCCGCGATCCAGCGTCAGCACAAGGTTGCGTTGATCGTCGGTAGAAGGCACGAGCTCGATGGCGTGCGCACGGGCGTCACGGGCGCGGTGGTCATCGATCTCGGCGCAGCGCTGCACCTATGGCTCGAAGAGCGCGACAAGGGCGTCTCGCTCGCGCAGTGGTTCGAAGCGTGGCACGCGCGCTTCCTGCAGGCAGACCTGCCGGTGTTGCTGTCGCAAAGCGCGGTCGACTTTTTCGAGAACTCGCCCGAGCCCGAAGTGCGCGACTTCTGGGATGAGAAAGCTCCGCAGCGCTACTCAATCGTGCCCGAGCGGCGCGGCGCGTTCCGCGGCGCATTCGTGCTGCCGCTCGGCAAAGCCGGCGACCGCTGAAGCGCTGCGCAGCTCAGCGTTCGCGCAGCCAGGAGATGATCTCCTTGAGCTTCGGCGGGTTGCCCGTCATCAGCACGCCGATGCGGAACACCTTGCCTGCGGCGCGGAACGCGATCCAGATGCTGACGAGCAGCAATGCGCTCGTGACGACGTATTCGTAAGGCTCAGGCGGGCCACCGGCGCGGTTCATCATCGTGAACGGCGTGAACAGTGGGATGTAGCTGAGAACCTTCGCGACCATCCCGTTCGGTTCCTCGACGAGGAACATCATCGAGATGAGCGGCACGATGAGGATGATGAAGACCGGCTGCAGAAGGTTCTGTGCTTCCTTGAGGCTGTTCGTGACCGAGCCCAAGCCGACGAGGATCGCCGCGTAGAGCAGGTAGCCAGCCAGGAAGTAGCCCACGAACGACACGAGGTAGAGCGGGGTGCCGATGATGTCGAGCAGCGGCAGGTCGAGCCCGGGGATCAGTTTGGGCGCGAGCCAGACGCCGAGCAGCGCGCAGCCGACCCACGACAGCACGAGGGTCATGCCGGTCGCGGCGATGCCCCAGACCTTGCCGGCCATGAGCTCCAGCGGCGACACCGACGACAGCAGCACTTCGATGATGCGGTTGCTCTTCTCCTCGACGGTATTCGTCAGCAGCATCTGCGCCGCCGTCATGATCGCAATCCACAGCAGATAGACGAAGCCGACGGGGGCCCACTTGTTGGCCTTGTCGCCGGTCTTCACGTCCTCGGCCGCGCCGTCCGCAGACAGCTTCTGCTCGCGGAATCGCACCGTCTCCTGGATCGACCGGGCCACGCGCGCGTCGATAGCTGCGTCCTCGATGCGCATCTTCTGGACGATGCGCGTCGCGGCCTCGTCGTAGAGCTTGCGCAGGCCGCTGTCGGTGACGTTGTTGGAGACGTAACGGAAGTCCTCGAGCGACTTCAGCGGGTTCGCGCCGATCTCAAAGAACGCGAACAGCTTCTTCTGTTCGACGAGTTCGCGCAGCGCCTTCTGCTGCTCGGCGAGCGGCTTGCCTTCGATGCCGAACTCCGCGAGGTCCACGCGCTCAAACTTGTCGGCGCTGCCCGCAGAGGCAGCGGTCTCCATGAGCTTCTCGAAGTCCGAGGCAGGGATCTCGAGCATCACGCGCTGCAGTTCGCGGCGCATCTCGTCGGGGATCTCCTTGTCCTTGCCGTCCTCGCCTGGCTCGACCGCCTGCGCGTACTTCGCCTTGATCTCCTCGATGCGCGCGGGGAGGCCCGTCTTGCGCATGAGCTTCAGCATCGACGGCGTGTCCGGCGTGCGCGCCGCGCGTTCGATGCGGTCCGCGAGTCCGTCGGACCCGAGGTCGAGCACAGCGTAGCTCTTGGTTTCCTTGAGCTTCGCGAGCACGAAGCCCGCGCCGAGTGAGATCACGAGCAGGATCGGCAGCGCGAGGATGCCGAGCCAGAACGTCTTCGTGCGCACGTTCTCGAGATACTCACGTTGCGCGACGAGCAGCGTCTTGTTCGCCATGGTCAGTTGCCCTCCTGCGCGATCTTGCCTTCGGCTGCGAGCTTCGCGTTCGCGGCGTCCACGGTGCGCACGAAGATCTCGTGCAGCGTCGGCGCGCGGTGTTCAAAGCGTCGGATCTTCACGCGGTCGATGAGCCAACGCAGCGCGTCTTGCGGGTCGCAGCCTGGCTTCAAGTAGATCTCGGCTTGCTTGCCGTGGTCGTTGACGCGCATCGCACCGGGCGTGTCGCGCAGCACTGAGCCGTCGCCGTCGTAGTCGAGCAGGATGCCGAAGTCGCGGCCTTGCTTGATCTCCGCGAGCGTGCCCGAGAACTGCAGCTTCGACTTGTGGATCATCATCACGCGGTCGCAGAGCTGCTCCGCTTGCTCCATCACGTGCGTGCTGAAGATCACCGTGCGGCCTTCGCGCTTCATGCGCAGGATCGTGTCGCGCATCACGTCGCGGTTCACTGGGTCGAGGCCCGAGAACGGTTCGTCGAGGATTACGAGTTCGGGTTCGTGGATCAGCGTGCCGAGCAGTTGGACCTTTTGGCCCATGCCCTTGCTCATCGCCTCACACTTCTTGTCGATCCAATCGCCGAGGCCGTACTCGGTCAGCAGCGCGCGCGCCTTGCGATCGGCTGCGTCCGGGCTCATCCCCTTGAGCTTGCCGAAGTAGGCGACGATCTCCGCCGTCTTCATCTTCTTGTAGAGACCCTTCTCTTCCGGCAAGTAGCCGAGGCGGTCTTTGACCAACGCAGCGTCGGGTTGTCCGAGCACTTCGATCGAGCCCGAGTCGGGCTTGAAGATGCTCATCACCATCCGAATCGTCGTCGTCTTGCCAGCGCCGTTCTGGCCGAGGAACCCAAAGATGCAGCCCTTTGGCACATCGAGCGTGAGTCCGTCAACGGCAGTGTGCGCGCCAAAGCGCTTCGTGACGTCGCGGATGCGGAGTGCGTAGTCCATGCGTGGATTGAGGCCCGCGCCGAAGTCGCGGGCTCCGTGACAATGTCGGTGGGCGCGGTCGCGCACAAGCGAGCGCAGCGCGGAAGTCCGCCCGCTGGAAAGTCGGCGGTCCAGGCATCGTTGCTTTGTGCGTGAATGCCTGCATGGACGAACGGTTGCGCAAGGTCTCGGCCTTGCGCGCGCTCGTCGGCCGCACGCCGATGGTGGAGATCCGCTACCGCTGCTGTGGCGAGCCGCGGCGCATCTACGCGAAGTACGAAGCGCGCAACATGACCGGCTCCATCAAGGACCGCATGGCGTGCCACATCCTGTCCGAAGCGATCCAAGGCGACCGGCTCCATCCTGGCGACCTGATCGTCGAGGCGAGTTCGGGCAACACGGGGATCGCGTTCGCAGCGCTGGGCCGTGCGCTGGGTCACCCGGTGCGCATCTACATGCCGGACTGGATGAGCGCGGAGCGGCGCGCGTTGATCAAGAGCTTCGGCGCGGAGGTCTGTGACGTCAGCAAGGCGGACGGCGGCTTCGTCGGCGCATGCGAGCACGCGCAACGCGACGCATCGGCCTCGTCGGGCGTCTTCTCGCCGCGGCAGTTCGAGAACGCAGCCAACGTGCGCGCGCATGCGAGCGGCACCGGGCCCGAGATCTTGCTGCAGCTCGAAGCGTTCGGCGTGCGACCCGCAGCGTTCGTTGCCGGCGTCGGCACGGGCGGCACCGTGATGGGCGTTGGCCGCGCGCTGCGCGCTGCCTTTCCGTCGTGCAAGGTGCATCCTCTGGAGCCCGCCAACTCGCCGACGCTGCGCACGGGCCGCAAGGTGGGTTCGCATCGCATCCAAGGGATCTCCGACGACTTCGTTCCCGCGGTCGTCGATCTCGCGTGGCTCGACGACATCGTCGACGTGTGGGATGGCGACGCGATCCTGATGGCGCAAGCGCTCGCGAAGGGGCTCGGCCTCGCCGTCGGCATCAGCAGCGGCGCCAATGTGATCGGCGCGATGCAGTTGGTGGAACGCGCCGCGCGCGTGGGCATGCCGATGGAGGACGCGGTGGTCACGATCCTCTGCGACTCCAACAAGAAGTATCTGTCGACTGACCTGGTCCGTGAGGAGCCGATGCGCGACCACTACTGGACGAAGCGCATCGAACTGGAGTCGTTCGACGCGACGGCGTGACGTGGGTTCGCGCGCAGCGTCGCGCGATCCATGTTCATCAGTTGGCGAGTTCGCGCAGCAGCAGTGCGTCGAGCGCGACTGGGTCCGCCTTGCCCTTCGTCGCGCGCATCACGGCGCCCTTGAGCGCGTCGAGCGCCTTGCGCTTGCCTTGGCGAACGTCCATCGCCGCCGCAGGCATGTCCGCGATCGCCCTTTGCACCAGCGGCAGCAGCGTTGCTTCGTCCGCGATGCGCGACAGCGAGAGCGCTTCGATCGCATCCTGGACGCTTCCGCCGCGTTCGACTACGTGCAAGAACGCTTGCCGCGCAGTGGTCGCTGTGAGTGTGCCGTCGCCTACGCGCGCGATCAGTTGCGCAAGCTCGCGCGGCGTCATCGCGAGGTCTGTGAGTTCGCAGTTGCGTTCGCGGGCCGCCTTGCTCGCTTCGGCCATGATCCAATTGCTTGCGGCTTTCGGATCGGCGCCGAACGCGACGACTTGCTCGAACCAATCGCCAGTGGCTTTGTCGACAGTCAGCGCTTCGACGTCGTGCGGCGGCAGCGCGAACTGTCGCGCGTAGCGCTGCCGTCGTGCGTGCGGCAGTTCGCCGATTGCGCGTCGTTCCGCATCGATCATCGCATCCTCAAGCACGAGCGTCGGCAGGTCGGGATCGGGGAAGTAGCGGTAGTCCTCGGCGAACTCCTTGCTGCGCATCGAACGCGTCTCGCCCTTCTCGTCGTTCCACAGCCGCGTCTCTTGCACGATGCGCATGCCGGTGGCGAGCGTCGCAGTCTGGCGGCGGATCTCGTAGTCGATCGCGCGCGCGACCATCTTGAACGAGTTGAGGTTCTTGATCTCGACCTTCTGTCCGAGCTTCGCGCCAGGTTCTGCGACCGAGACGTTGGCGTCGCAGCGCATCGTGCCGAGTTCCATGTCGCAGTCGGAGACGCCGGCAAATCGCAGGATCTCGCGCAGATGCACGAGGAACGCGTGTGCGTCTTCGGACGACTTCAGCTCGGGCTCCGACACGATCTCGACGAGCGGAGCTCCTGCTCGGTCGAGGTCGACCAACGTGCCCGCATCCGTGTGCATGAGCTTGCCGGCGTCCTCTTCCATGTGGATGCGCTGCAGAGCGCAACTCCGGTCTGCGTCGAGCGGCACGCGGCCGCCTTTGCAGAACGGCTCGTCGAACTGGCTGATCTGATAGCCCTTCGGCAGGTCGGGGTAGAAGTAGTGCTTGCGCGCGAATCGCGACCGTTGCTGCACTGCCCCGTCGAGTGCGATCGCCGCGCGCACAGCGAGACGCACGGCGCGTTCGTTGGGCGCGGGTAGCGTCCCGGGCAAGCCGAGGTCGATCGCGTGCACGATCGTGTTGGGTTGCGCGCCGGGCGCGTACGCCGCGGGCGAGAACATTTTGGTCCGCGACGCGAGCTGCACGTGGACTTCGAGTCCGATTGTCGGTTCGAGGCGAAGGGTCACAGCTGCGGCCTCCGTTGATGCCAGTCGGTCGCGCGTTGCCATGCGCGGGCTGCGTCGAGCAAGCGAGCTTCCATGCGCGACGGCGCCGTGAGTTGCAGGCCGATTGGCAATCCATCGCTGGAGAAGCCGCACGGCAGCGACATCGCGGGCAAGCCTGCGAGGCTCGAGGGCACCGTCAACGCATCGCACGCGTGCATGGCTGTGGGATCGTCAATGCGACTTCCGAGCGCGAACGCGGGGATCGGCGAGGTGGGCATCGCAACGAGGTCGCAGTTTGCGAACGCAGCGGCGAAGTCGTCGCGCACGAGCGCGCGCACGCGCGTCGCCTTGCCGTAGAGCTCGTCGCAGTAGCCGTGTTGCAGCGCGTGCGTGCCGAGCAGGATGCGCAGCTGGACTTCGCTGCCAAAGCCCTGCGAGCGCGCGTTGGTGTAGGTCTCTTCGAGCGTGCGGCCGCCCGGCGACATGCCGTAGCGCACGCCGTCGTAGCGGGCGAGGTTGGACGAAGCCTCGGCGCACGCGATCAAGTAGTAGGACGCGATCGCGAGCTTGCTGTGCGGCAGGCGGATGGGGCGCAGTTCGGCTCCGAGGCTCTGCCACGTTGCCAATGCGCGCGCGCA
>JBEELK010000109.1:0-6392 GCA_041168165.1 Planctomycetota bacterium
TGCGGCCTTCTCGGTTGCGGCCTCCGGCTTGCGCTTTCGCTCCGGCTTTGGCGTTGTCGCAACCGCCGGATCTACGCCGCCGCGAACGGGTTCGTCCGTGCGGACTACTTCTGCACGAGCCCGAACGATCGGCTGCGCTGCATCGTCATCGAGCAAGGTCAACGCGGCGGCAGTCGCGACGAGCGCAAGACCGACGTAGAGCAGTGGCGATCGAAGGATCAGCATGGCAGCGGTGAGGAGTCGTAGAGAGCTCCTCGCCTATCGACCTCCATGCGGATCCATGTCGCGGACGTTTCCTGCGAGCGTCTCGAATCGAAACGCTCGCGTGCTACGTGGCGAGAGAATCGCCGCGCGGGATCCGAAGATCCGATGACGCTGGCGATGCGCGCAGGACGCGCGCGTTGCCAAGCGTGCTGATCAGAACTCGATCTGCGATTCGCCCACGCCCTTTGCGAGCCTGCGCGACAAGCGCAACCGGCCTCGGTCGTCGGCGCCGAGCACGCAGACGATCATCTCTTCGCCTTCCTTTGCGATGTCGGACGCGTGGCGCACCGGCTTGTCATCGAGCTCCTCGACGGGCACGAGCCCTTCGTTGACCGCGTTGACGCGGACGAAGGCGCCGAAGTCCTTCACCGTCGTCACGGTGCCGCGGTAGCAGCGGCCCTTCTTGAGCACGCCGGCTGCGCGGTTGACGAGTTGCATCGCCATCTTGGCCGCGTGGCCATCGGTTGCGTAAACGAGCACGGAGCCCGTGTCGTCGACGGAGACCTTGGCGCCGGTCTGTTCGGTGATCGCCTTGATGTTGGCTCCGCGCGCGCCGATCAGCGCGCCGATCGCATCGGGCATGATCGCCGTGCGCATGGCGCGCGGCACGAAGCGCGATGGCTCTTGCGGTTCCGTGATCGTCTTCTGCATCTCGCGCAGGATGTGGATGCGGCCGCGCTTCGCTTGGTCGAGCGCGCTCGCGAGCAACTCCAAGGTGAGTCCGCCGAGCTTGTTGTCGAGCTGGATCGCGGTGACGCCTTGCTCGGTGCCGATGACCTTGAAGTCCATGTCGCCGAGGTGGTCTTCGTCGCCGAGGATGTCGCTGAGCACGACAGAGCGCGAGCCATCGGAGATCAGGCCCATCGCGATGCCCGCGACCATCGCGGACATCGGCACGCCCGCGTGCAGCATCGCCATCGCGCCGCCGCACACGGTCGCCATCGACGAACTGCCGTTGCTCTCCGTGATCTCGGACTCGATACGGATCGCATACGGGAAGTTCTCGATCGTCGGCAACGCCGACAGCAGTCCGCGGCGCGCAAGCGAACCGTGGCCGATCTCGCGGCGGCCTGGGCCGCGCAACGGACGGATCTCGCCGACCGAGTAGGGCGGGAAGTTGTAGTGCAGCAAGAAGCGCTCGACCTCGCCGTTGTCGACGTAGCCGTCTTTGCGCTGGCCGTCTTCGGTGGAGCCGAGCGTGCAGCTCACGATCGCCTGCGTCTCGCCGCGCGTGAACAGCGCCGAGCCATGCGCGCGCGGCAGGAAGCCGACTTCGCTCCAGATCGGACGGATCTCGTCGGGCTTGCGGCCATCGACGCGCAATTTCTCGGCGAGCACGAGTTCGCGCAGTTCGGTCCACGTCGCGAGCTCGTAGGACGCGCTCGCATCCGCGCGCTGTGTCTCCTCGATCGACTCGATCCACTGCGCCTTCGCGGCAGCGATCGCTTCGCGGCGCGCTTGCTTCTCCACCGTGCGCAACGCCGCGCGCAGCGCATCGCGCGTCGCGTCGGGCAGCGCAGGCAACTGCGGCGCAGCGGGCACCGGCGCCTTGGTCGTGCCGATGCGCGCGCGCAGCTCTTCGAACGCGGCTTGGAACTTCTTGCAGACGTCGAGCGCGTGCGCCATCGCTGCGACGCAGTCCGCTTCAGGGACTTCGTGCGCGTCGCCTTCGAGCATCACGGGGCCGTCTGGTCCTGTGCCGACCGCAAACTCCAAGTCCGCATGCTCCAACTGCGCGCTGCTCGGGAACGTGACGAGCTGCCCCTTCGTGCGAGCGACGCGCACGCCAGCTGCCGGGCCCTTGCACGGGATCGGACTGATGTGCAGCGCGCACGCCGCGGCGAGCAGCGCGAGGCTCTGCACGTCGCTGGTGGGCTCGGCCGACAGCACCTGCACCTGGACCTGCACTTCGTTGCGATACTCGTCTGGGAACAGCGAGCGAATCGTGCGGTCGATCAGTCGGCTGACGAGCACTTCGTGGTCGCTGATCTTCGCTTCGCGGCGGAAGTAGTTGCCCGGGATGCGGCCGACCGCGGCGAACTTCTCGCGATACTCGACCGTGAGCGGGAAGAAGGATTGCCCAGGCTTTGGCTCCTTCGCCGCGACGATGGTCGCCAGCACGACGTTGTCGCCGCAGCGGCCGACGACGGCAGCGGTCGCTTGCCGCGCAATGCGCCCAGTCTCGAAGGTGCACTCAGTGCCGGCGCTCTTGACGGTGACGGAGACGGGGGTGGGTGCAGCCATGGGGCGGCTCTTTTGCCGCATGCGTCGCTCGATGCCAAGCATCCCGTCCGCCGCATGCGTTGGTTGCGTCCGGGCGGCGGACCCGGGCGAAAACGCCAGCGTTCGGTATCCTCCGGCCTTCCTCGGCGAGGCCTTACCTCGCGCGATTGCTCCGCGAACTCGTAGCCCTCTGCCCTCCATGCACGCACAACCCGATCCTCAACCTGCTGCCGCCGCGACGCCATGCCAAGCGGTCGACGCCCGCCTGCAGCCGTTGCTCGCGTTCGAGTCGGCGCACTCGTTCTGGAGCAACAGCCTGTTCGCCGCGTGCCGCGCAGGCACGTTGACGAAGGCCGACTACCAGTTCGTCTTCGCGCAGTACTACCTCTACTCGAAGAACTTCACTCGCTACCTGAGCGGCCTGATGGCCAACCTCGACGATGACCTGCTGCGGTCGAGGCTGTCGGAGAACCTGTGGGAAGAAGGCGGCGGCGCTGCGCCCGAGAAGCGGCACGCGCAGATCTTCCGCAACTTCCTGCGCGGCGGGCTCGGCATCGACATCGCGGCGATCGAATTCGCGCCGTGCACCAAGTTGTTCGTCGATCAGTTCCTCGCCAACTGCATCCAACGCGACGCGATGCACGCGAGCGCGTTCTTGTCGCTCGGCACCGAGGGCATCGTCTCGCGGATGTACTCGATCCTGGTCGAGGGCCTGCGCAAGGCCGGCATCCCTGACGAGCACCTCGAGTTCTTCCACATTCACATCGCGTGCGATGACGAACACGCAGCGACGTTGCACGACATCCTGTGCAGCTTCCGCGAGAAGCCCGAATGGGAGCGCATGTGCCGCAAGGCGCTCGACCTGTCGCTGTGCCTGCGCCGCGACTTCTTCGAAGCGCTGATGAACGAACTCGCGCGCCGTCGCGTCGACGGCCATCTGCAGCGCATCCAAGGGAAGCAGTCGCTGCTGACGAAGGACATCGACGACGCGCGCCTGAGCTTTGTGCCTGCAGTGCGCAACGCGGCGCCGATGTATGCCAACAAGGTCGACGCGATGAACATCGACTTCACGGTCGATCGCGCGCCGTTCCCGGCTGAAGTGATCGACGCGCGCGTCGTTCGCATCCCGCCGCACAAGAACAATGAGCGCCACAAGCACGCGCACGAGACGGTGTTCTACGTCATCTCGGGCACGGGCCGCGTGATGGTGGACGACCGCTGGGTCGCAGTGGAGCCGGGCTCGTGCGTGTTCGTGCCGCGGTGGGCCGTGCACCAATCGCAGAACCAAGGCGACACGGAGATGGTGATCCTCGCGATCACCGACTTCTATCTCACGGGCAAAGCGTTTGTTGGCGACTACGAATCGACGGCGCGCATGAAGCGCAGCTGAGAGCGCGGATCAGAACGCGGGACCGAGCGGCTGCAGCACGACCACGGAGCCGATCGGCGCGTCGTTCGCGAGCTTTGCTGCGCAGCAGTAGCGAATCGCAGCGTCGCCGTCGCTCGCTGCGATGAGCTCTCGCTCGAAGTCATCCGGGGCCGCGAGCAGCTCATGCCCATAGACGACGCGCACGCGGCACGTGGAGCAACTAGCTGCGCGGCACGAGAACTCGATCGGCGCGCGGTACTCGTCGCATGCATCGACGAGCAACGAGCCCGCGTGCGCATGCATCGTGCATGCGATGTTCTTGCCATCCTCGCTGGTCACGTCGATGCGAACGTTGGCGGTCATTGGCGCGGCTCCTCGATTTCGATCGGTTGGATCAAGAATGCAACGGCGCAGCAGAACGGCAGCAGCGCGAACACGGCGGTGGGCCACGGATCGTTGCGCAATAGCCAGCCAACGAGGTTGAACAACATCGCGGCCTCCAGCGCGGCGGCGGGCAGCAGTCCAGCGCGCACCGCACGTTCGCGCGGCGAGAGAGCCGTCACCTTGGCCATCAAGGTTGGCATGGCATTGCGCAGCCAGAAAGCGATGCCCGTGCACAGAAGGGCGAACGCGCCGCCTATCCACGCGATCGGCTCGTGAAAGTCCGCGTCGGCGATGGGCCCAGCCTCGTCGGTGATCACCCCGATCACGACTGCGAATAGCACGACGCCACTCAGCAATGCGAACTGGATGATTCGCGCTGCGGCGGCGGGTGAGGATTCGTCCATGGGGGAAACCTAGGCAGGATCCCTGGCGAGCGGAAGTCGCAGCGCAAAGGCAACCCTTGCGCATGCGGGCGCACAGCCCTCTCCTGCGCCTTCCCTATGGCGACGATCGCACTCCTCGGCACCGGCCTTCTCGGCAGCGGCATGGCAGAGAACCTCTTGCAGAAGGGGCACTCGGTTCGCGTCTGGAACCGCACGCGCGAGAAGGCGATGCCGCTCGCCGCGAAGGGCGCGCAGATCGCGGACGATCCTGCGTCGTGCGTTCGCGGTGCCTCGCGCGTTCACCTCGTGCTCACGAGCGACGATGCCGTCGATGCGGTGATTGAGTCGTTGCGGCCGGCGCTCTCGCCAACGGTCTCGGTCTACGACCACTCGACCAACCTGCCGCAGCGCGTGAAGGAGCGCGTGGCTCGCTTGCGCAAGGAAGGCGTGCGCTACGTGTCCGCTCCCGTGTTCATGTCGCCGCGCAACGCGCGCGAGGCGTCCGGCATGATCCTGCTCAGCGGCGACGCCACAGAATGCGCGGAGCACCAAGCGACGTTGGCGGAGATGACGGGCAAGGCGCTCTACGTCGGCGCGCGCGAGGACCTCGCCGCGTTCCACAAGATCAGCGGCAATGGCCTGCTGATCGGGCTGATGGGGCTCGTCGGCGATCTCGTCTCGATGGGCCGCGCGCAAGGACTGGAGCCAGCCGAAGTGCTGTCGCTCTACGAGCAATGGAACCCGGCGACGTCGATCGCCTACTTCGGCCGCACGGTCGCGAACGCGGGCAGCAAGCCCGCGACGTTCGAGCTGCAGATGGCGCGCAAGGACGTCGGCTTGATGCTTGAGTCGGCGCAAGGCCAGCAGCTGTGCGCGTTGCCTGCAGTGGCAGCTGCCATGGACGCCGCGATCGGAGAAGGTCGCGCGCGCCAGGACTACGCGGTGTTCGCGCGCGGCGATCGCTAGAGGTCGCGCGCGACCCGGATCACTTCTGCGCGAGCATCGACGCCACGCGCTTCTCGAAGATCGCGCAGCGCTGCTTTGCCGACGCGGAGTTGGCGACCAGCCACTCGGCGTTCTGGAACGCGAGCGGCGACGTCGCCTCGCGCAGTTGCGTGAGATACGGCTTCACCTTCGCGAACAGGTAGAGGCCCTCGCCGTTGTTCTCCGCGAGGAAGTCAGGGTTCGCCATGCCATGGCGAGCGAAGCTGAACGCCATCTCGAAGTAGCTGGACACCTGCCGCCATGCTGCGTTGTGCGGGTGGTCCGGCTTGGTCAGCGCGAGCAGGTCGTCGAACGTGCGCGGCAAGAACTTGGCGATCGCGTCGCGCGACTGCCGCATCACGGGCTCGCGGCGGAGGTCGTAGAGCTTCAAGACCATCTCGGCGTCGTGATGGTCGGGAACGGGCTTGATCGTCGTCATCGCCAGAATCTAGCGACGTCGTGCCGCTGCGCGCCAACGTCAACGCGCGTGGCGCGTGAACATCTCGGGCACGAAGTAGAGCAAGTCGACGTGGATGCCCGCGGTCGCCTCCGCGAACTCGTAGCAGTGGAACGAGCCCACGTGCGCTTCCCGCGCGATCGGCACGCCGCGCTGCGTGAACGTTGCGCTTTCCGCCATGCGCGCATCCACGCTCGCGCACAGAAGGCGCGCGGTCTCGGACGTCGACGCATAGTCGGTCGGATACATGCCGTATGCGACGACGAACGTCTTCTCGCCGCGAGCCGCCGCCTGCGCAAAGCGCACGAACCCCTCGCAGTCCTCGATG
>JBEELK010000110.1:0-17515 GCA_041168165.1 Planctomycetota bacterium
TGGCCGCCGTTCCGATGCTGTGCCACAAGCCATGCATCGCCACCGTGCACGACTTGCCGTGGCTTCAACCCGAGAGCATGGAGTCGAGGCCGTGGCGAACGCGGCAAGTAGTGCAGTGGTCGCTGCGCAAGGCCGCGCGCGTGATTGCTCCATCGCGCTACACGCATGCGGCGCTGCTGCAAGTGTGTCCGCGCGCAGACAAGTGCGTCGTCGTGCCGCACGCGACGGAGCCAGCGATTGCGCCGCCGCGACCGCCGCGCGATCGCATGGGACCGCTGCTGATCCTCGGCGACGATCGTCCACGCAAGAACCGCACGCGCGTCGAAGCGGCGATCGCAGTGGCGCGGCGCCGCGATGCGCGCGTGCCGGAGCCATGCTTCGCTGGCCTGCCCTACAACTACATCGAGGAATCGCACAAGCGCGCGCTGCTCGCTGGCTGCCGAGCGCTCGTCCATGCGTCGCTCTACGAGGGCTTTGGCCTGCCCGTCCTCGAAGGGCTCGCGCATGGCATCCCGATCGCGTGCTCCGACATCCCGCCGCATCGCGAGATCGCGCAGGATGCCGCCGTCTATGCCGATCCGCGCGATGTCGGCTCGATCGCAGATGCGATCGTTCGCGCATGCTGCGACGACGACCTGCGCGATCGGCTCGCTGTGGCTGGACCCATTCGCGCTCAGCAGTTCGCCCCAGAACGCGTCGCGCGCGCGTGGCGTTCACTGCATGAGGAGCTCGCTTCGTGATGCACGTGGCAGTCTCCGGCTGGCTGCTCGGCGCGCATTCGGGAGCAAACCGTCGCCTCATCGAACTGCTGCGCCATGCCGCGCCGTTGCTGCGCGATGGTGAACGCATCACGCTGCTGCATCGACGCGACGTTGCGCTGCCGCAGTTGCCAGCGCGCATCGAGTTGCGCGAAGTCGCGATCGCCAACGGGCCGTCGTGGCGGCGCGCATTCGAGGAAGCGATCAAGCTGCCGCGCGCTCTGCGCGAGATCGGCGCCACGGTGTGCGACCACGGGTTCTTGCCGGCGCCTCGCGTCCCATGCGCGCTTGCGCTGACCATCCATGACACCCGCGACGCGGATGGGTTTGGCACGCGACCGCGATGGCTCGCGCGACTCGCGCTAGAACGCGCCGCGGCGCGTGCCGCAGCCATCGTCGCGCCGAGCGAGTTCGCGGCTTCGCGCATTCGAGCGATCGCGACGAACGCAACGACGTTCGTCGTGCCCAATGGAGTGGCGAAGACCGATCCAACGCGCATCGACGATGCGCGCATCGTTCCAGGCAGGCTTGTGCACGTCGGCCATCTCGAGCCGCGCAAGAACCTCGACGTGCTCGTGCGCGCGCTCGCGCTGTTTCCAAAGGACTCTCCGTGCCACGTGCTGCTCGCCGGCCGCGACGCGCGCGCTGGCGCGCACTTGCGCAGCCTCGCCGCGCAACTCGGAGTCACCAACCGCGTCCAGTTCCTCGGAGCCATCGACGACGATGCGCTCGCGCGCCTCTACGCGACCGCGGCCGCGGTCGTGGTGCCGAGCCGCTACGAGGGCTTTGGCCTCGCTGCGCTCGAAGGCCTCGCATGGGGTCGCCCGACGCTCGTCGCCAACTGCGCTTCGTTGCCCGAAGTCGTCGGCGATGCCGCGACGTTGCTTGCGCCCGAGGACGCCGCGGCGTGGGCGCGCGCATTCCAAACGCTCGACGACAGCGAGAGCGAGCGAATGCGCAGACGCGCGCGCGCGGAGCAGTGGTCGTGGACGCGAGCCGCAGAGTCGATGCTCGCCGTATGGCGCTCGCTCGATCGAGCGACCGACTGACGCGCGCGATCTCAGGACACGGCGTTCATCAAGAACCACGCGAGCGCGAGCGTGCCGAGCAGCACGCACACGAGGATCGCGTTGCGCTTGCCGCCGCTCATCTGCGACAGGTCGTCGCCAAGCGGCGCAGACGACTTGTTCTGCGAGAACTGCAGCACGCGCTGCTTCTGCGACAGGACCGGTTCGCCGGATCCCGCCACCGCGCCGCGCGTCGAGGACGCAGCGGGAGCAGCCTTGCGCACCTCGACGACTTCGTCGGCGAACTCGACCGTTGCGCGCGACGGCGGCGGCGGCGCGCTCTTTGGCGCAGCGGGCGCGGGGCTCGCGGCGGGCTTTGCCACCACCGGCTCGTCGGAGGCGAAGTCGAGGTCGTCGCTATCCACCTCCGGCTTCGCCTGCTGCGGAGCGCTGGCCGATGGCTCGTCGCCGCCAAACAAATCGACGTCGTCATGCTTCGTTGCAGCAGGAGCCGCAGCGACCGCGCGATAGACGATGCGCGTCGCGCCGATCTGGATCTCGTCGCCATCGCGCACGACGCGGCGCTGCACCGGCTTGCCATTCAGCATCGTGCCGTTGCTGCTGCCGAGGTCTTCGACCTCGACCACGCCGTCCATCACGACGATGCGCGCATGCCGCCGTGATGCCTTGGTGTCATCGATCACGATGTCGCAACCCGCGACGCGACCCATCGTGAGGCCGTCGCGCACGGCGACGACGCGTCCATCCGAGATCTGCAGTTGGCCTGTCACGACGAACAGCCTACGGCGAAGCGGGACACGCTGCATGCGCTGTCCGGCGCAGCCTTGCCCCTTGACGGCAACCGTCGTGACTGCTGACCATCGCCGCGCGATGTCCGCCATCTCGGTCCGGCAACTGAGCGTCACGTTCCCGGGTCGATTCCGCAGACCCGCGGTCGCTGCGTTGCAACCGCTCGACCTCGAACTCGAGAAGGGCGCGATCCTCGGCGTGCTCGGGCCCAACGGGTCCGGCAAGACGACGTTGCTGCGCGTGCTCGCCGGGCTCCAGTCGCCTACGAGCGGCGAGGCGCGTGTGCTGTCGCTCGCGCCGGATCACCCATCGCTGGTGCGCCGCGTCGCGTGGCAACCCGCGGGTCCGCCGCCGCTGGCCGCGCTGAACGGTCGCCAGGTCCTGCAGTGGTTTGGCGGCCAACTGGGGCTCGCGAACGCGGAGTCCGATGCGCGCGCCGACGCGTGGCTCGAGCGCTTTGAGTTGATGGAGAGCCGCAAGCGCGCGGTTCGCACCTACAGCACCGGCATGCAGCGGCGGTTGTTGCTCGCAGCGTCACTGATGGGCGATCCCGAAGTGTTGCTTCTCGACGAGCCGACCTCGGGCCTCGATCCCGTGGGCTCCGAACTCGTCATGGATGCGCTGCGCGAACGCGCGCAACGCGGCGCGGCGATCGTGATGGCGTCGCACCATCTGCAAGAAGTCGAGTTGCTCTGCAGCCACGTGCTCGTGTTGCACGACGGCAAGGCTGCGTTGCGCGGCACGCTCGACGAATTGCTCGGCAGCGGCGATCGCTCGCTCGTTGTGCGCGGACTCGATGACGCTGGCGTCGCGATCGCGAAGGCCGCGATCGAGCGCGCTGGCGGACAACTCGTGCGCTGCGAGTCCGATCGGCTCCATCTCTACGCGCTCTACCGCAGGCTCGCGGGCCGCGACACGCAGGCGGATTGAGGCGATGCGCACATTCCACGCCGCGTTCGTTCGCTGCCTCGCGTGGGCACTTCCCGCGACGGCATTGGGCGGCGCAGCGTTGGTTGGGACTTCGATTGCGACCGACTCGATCGGGCCATGGCTGCACGCGGCCGCGTTCTTGCCCATCGCAGCGAGTTGCCTCGCAGTCCCTGCGTTCTGGCCGCTGTTTGCCACAGACGGCGACGCGCGCGAATTGGTTCGTCGCGCCACACGTCGTCCATTGCACGGCATGCACCACGCGGCGCTCGGCTCGCTCTGCGCGTCGTTGCTTTGCCTGCTCGCGCTCGCGATCGCTGCCACGCCATTCGCGCCGGCGCCGCACGCGCATTCCGCAGCACAGCCAATCGGCCGCCCGATCCTCGACGATTCGCAGGCGCAACTTTCGTTCGAAGTCGACGCCGCATGCAAAGAACTGAGGCTGCGTCCCATCGCGATGCTGCCGCACGGCGAACTCGCGCCGTCGCTCGTGGAAGTCGCGGTCGACGGCACGCGCATCACCAGCGAGCCCATTTCATTCGACGGCACAAGGCAACTCGCGGTCGTTCCGCTCGATGGCCGCAAGGTCCAACGCATCGAACTGCGATTGGTCCGCGGAACGATCCCGCTGCTGTTCGACCAGGACGCCGCAGTGATCGTGTCGCCGGACGCCAAGAGCACGCTGCTCGGTTGCGCCATGGCGCTGCTTGTGATGCTCGTGCCGGCGTGCGCTGCGCTGGCACTCGCGATGGCGACCGGGGCAATCGCAGCGCTACCGGTGCAGCAGGCGCTCGTGCTCACGGCGCTGCTCGTGCAGACCGCCGGACAAGCGGGTCCCGCCGACGCGGCACTGACGCTGTGCGCGCGCGGCCACTGGCTCCCCACCGAAGGACTGCTGCCGTCGATCGGCGCGTCGCTCCTCGTCGCGGCGTTGTTCGCGATCGCTGCGACGCTGACGAAGAAGGCGGCACAGCCGTGAGACGCCTCCTGCTGGCCGCGTTGCTGTGCGCCTGGGTCGCGGGCGCAATCGCGTTCGGCTCGACGGACCATGCGATGCGCGCGCCGCGCGACCTCGTTCGCCCGGTGGCGCTGCCGTTCTTGTGGCGCAGCCTCGCCGACGCCGCGGAGAAGTCGGATCCCGCCGAGGCTTACGAATGCGCGCAGCGACTGCTCGCAGCGACGCCGGGCTGGGCCGATGGGCACGCAGTGTTCGCGTTCCGCTACGCGCTGCAGGGCGGCGCGACCGTGCTGGACCCGACGGCGCGCGCGGTCGCTGCGAAGGACCGACTGCTGGTGGCGCTCGCGGTCATGGAGGACGCGCGCGCCTCGTGCGGGCCCAGGGAATCGGCGCTGCTCGCCGACATGGCGTGGCTCGTCGAACTCGCGGTGCGCAACGAGCCCGGCATCGCGCCCCTTCTCGAGCCCGATCCCGCCATCCTCGCCGACCGATTGCTCGCCGAGGCCGAGTCCCACGGCGGCGGCCGCATGGTTCGAGAGAAGCGTCTCTACGACGTGCCGCGCCTTTGCGCTGCCCTGCTGCGCGCAGGCGACCGCCGCAGCGCGCTCGCGCTGCTCGACGAAGCGGCAGTCCGCTGTGCGCAGTCCGGCATCGAAGAGCTCGCCGGCGAGTGGCGCGCCACGTTGCTCGCAACCAGAACCCTGCTCGCGGGCGAAGGCCCCGCGAACCCCGCCCTGCGCGAACAGCAGAAAGCTGACCCAAGGTTGGAAGCGCTGGCGCCCTTCCTCCGATAGGCTCCTCGCCCCCCACCCAGGCCCCATGTTCGAGAGCCTCGTAGAGACCTTCCGCGAATACCCCTACCTAGGGGTCGCGTTGGTCTTTGCGATCTGCGCAATCGGCCTGCCGCTGCCCGAAGAAATCGTGCTGATGGCCGCGGGCTACGTCTGCGCCAAGTTCCCGGACACAGCGAAGTTGCAGTGGATGATGTTCTGGTCGACGGCCTCGCTGCTGAGCTTCGACCTCGTGCCCTACCTGCTGGGGCGCGTGTTCGGAGCGAGGTTGCTTCGCATCCGCTGGCTGCGCGTCGTCGTGACGAGGCGGCGCCTAGCGGACTTCGACCGCTGGTTCCGCAAGCGCGGCGACCTCGTGATCTTCTTTGCGCGCTTCCTGGCCGGGATCCGCACCATCGCGTTCTTCACGGCCGGCGTGATGAAGATGCCGGTGCGGCGGTTCTTGCTGCTCGACGGCCTCGGCATCGTGATCATCGTGCCGCTGTTTGTCTGGCTCGGATTCCGCGGGGCGGGCGTGATCGACGAAGTGATCGAACGCGTCCAAGCCGTCGAACGCGGACTGCTCTGGACGCTGGTCAGCGCCAGTGTGCTCGGCGTCGTGTGGTGGCTGCTGCGCCGCCGCGCCCGCAGGCTTGCGGGCGTTGGCGGGCCGACCGAGACCTTCGTGGAACCGCAGTTACCCGTCCGCGACAAGGACGTGGTCGACCTCCCGCCGGTCGGGATTCACGACCTGCCCGAACCACCAAAGGGCGAAGCGGACGACGACGGCGACGCATCGACGGGGCCTGCCACCGGAATCTGAGTTGTCGGAGGGCGCCCCGCGTCCTTGCGAGTGGCGCAATGCCCCGGCTATGGTCTCTGCCCCCTAAATGGCGCCGGGCCACGTCTCCCCGGTTTCTTACCTAACTCCATGTACGTCCTCTGGAACGTCCTGTCGCTCGCCATTGCCGTGGCGAGCATTTTCTACGCCGTCAGCCTGTTCAAGCAGATCATGGCCAAGGATGCCGGCGACGAGGTGATGCAAAAGATCGCCCGCGCCGTTCAGGAAGGCGGCCGCGCGTTCCTTCACGCCGAATACAAGTGGCTTGCGGTGTTCGTCGCGGTCGTGTTCGGCCTGCTCTGCCTGGGCCCGACTGAGCAGTTCCTCGGTTGGAAGACTGCGGTGGCGTTCCTGATGGGCTCGACGGCTTCGGCCGGCGCTGGCTACTTCGGCATGCACTGCGCGACGCGCGCAGCCGTGCGCACGACGCAAGCCGCGAAGACGAGCCTCGGTGGCGCGCTCGACGTGGCGTTCAAGTCCGGCACGGTCATGGGCATGACGGTCGTCGGCATCGGCCTCGTCGGCATCACGATCCTGATGCTGACCTACAACACGGGAGCTACGAACGCGACCGACCCCAACTGGGTCAACTACGTGCTCGGCTTCAGCTTCGGCGCGAGCTCGATCGCACTGTTCGCGCGCGTTGGCGGCGGCATCTACACGAAGGCTGCCGACGTCGGCGGCGACCTCGTCGGCAAGGTCGAAGCAGGCATTCCTGAAGACGATCCCCGCAACCCGGCGGTCATCGCGGACAACGTCGGCGACAACGTCGGCGACGTCGCGGGCATGGGCGCGGACCTGTTCGAGAGCTACGTCGGCGCGATCATCTCGACGTCGATCATCGGCTTCGGCCTCGTGCCGAAGGACGGCGGCAGCGATGCGATGACGAACCTGTTGCTCTACCCCGTCGTTCTGTCGGCGATCGGAATCGTCGCGAGCTTCCTCGGCACGTTCCGCGTCAAGGCGACGGATGAGAGCAAGCTGTCGGCCGCGCTGTTCGGCGGCCTGATCGCGGCCTCGGTCGCGCTCGTCATCGGCGGCGCAGTGATCACGGCGATCATGCAGCCAGATCCGCTCATGGCGGCAGACAGCACGAACACGGCTGGCCCCTGGAACGTCTACCTCTCGGTCGTGATCGGCCTCGTGGTTGGCGTCATCATCGGCAAGGTCACCGAGTACTACACGTCGGAGAAGATGGGCCCGGCGCAGATGATCGCGGAGCAGTCCAAGACCGGAGCTGCGACCAACATCATCTACGGCCTCGCCACGGGCATGGCGTCGACGTGGATCCCGACGCTGCTCATCGCAATCGGCGTCTATGCGTGCAACTCGCTCGCTGGCATCTACGGCATCTGCATGGCGGCAGTGGGCATGCTGAGCACGCTCGGCATCTCGCTCGGCGTCGACGCCTACGGCCCGGTCGCTGACAACGCAGGCGGTCTCGCCGAGATGTCGCACCAGCCGCCGGAAGTCCGCAAGCGCACCGACTCGCTCGACGCGACGGGCAACACGACGGCTGCGATCGGCAAGGGCTTCGCAATCGGCTCGGCCGCGCTCACCGCGCTCGCGCTGTTCGCCGCCTACAAGGCCGCCGCTGGCAAGGACGTCGACCTGAGCCTCGACAACGCCGAGGTCGTCATGGGCCTCTTGATCGGAGCGATGCTGCCGTTCGTGTTCTCGTCGATGGCTATGAAGGCAGTCGGCAAGGCCGCCAACGCGATGGTCGAGGAAGTGCGCCGTCAGTTCCGCGAGATCCCGGGTCTCAAGGACGGCACGGGCACGCAGCCTGCGGACTACGCGCGCTGCGTTGAGATCTCGACCAAGGGCGCGCTGCGCGAAATGGTTGCCCCCGGCCTCATGGCGGTCATCGCCCCGGTGGCGGTCGGCATGCTGTTCGGCAAGTCGGCGGTCGGCGGCCTGCTCGCCGGCTCGACGGCGTCGGGCGTGATGATGGCGCTGTTCATGGCCAACGCGGGCGGCGCGTGGGACAACGCCAAGAAGTACATCGAAGCCGGCCACCTCGGCGGCAAGGGCAGCGAGACGCACAAGGCGGCGGTCACCGGCGACACGGTCGGCGACCCGTTCAAGGACACGGCCGGCCCGTCGATCAACATCCTCATGAAGTTGATGACGATCGCAGCCGTGCTCGCGCTGCCGCTGTTCAAGTGAGCTGAGGGGCGCATCACGCGCCCCCACCCCTCGCCCACCCGCAGCGGTGGGCGCGCTCGGCCGGGCGAAAACGCTGGCGATCCCGCCGCCCCGGCCGAGTTGCTGCGTCGCGAACGTGCGCGGCCCGCCGCATGCCCCGCAGGCAAACCGGCGAGAAATCTGCGCCAAGCGCGAGTCAGATTTGGCGGCGCGGTCGCGTGTCGATCCCTCAACCTCAAGACCGGGGCTTACGCGCGCAACCTCAGCGGCTAGATTGCAGCGCGCATCGTCGCCGTTGGCGGCGCATCGCGAGACCCCAGACGTTCTTGAACCCGAAGCCGACTTTGACTCAGAGCCCCGCATCCGCGCCCCAGCCCGCTCCGCAAACTCCACCCGAGCGCATCCTGCGCGCACCTGCCGCTGAGACGACCGCTTTTGCGCGCACCGTCGCAGCCTCGCTGGCGGAGAAGCAAGCGGAGGACATCGCGATCCTCGACGTCAGCGCCCCGATGGCAATCGTCGACTACTTCATCGTCGCGACGGTCCGCAGCACGCGCCAAGCCCAAGCGATCGCGAAGGAACTCGACCTCGAGTCCAAGCGCGTGCGCGGCCGCCGCAAGCGCAACCAAGGTGGCCCCGAGACGGAAGAGAGCAACTGGGTGCTGCTCGACTTCGACGACGTCGTGGTCCACATCTTCTTGCCCGAGGCGCGCACCTACTACGGCATCGAGAACCTGTTCGCGGACGTGCCGCGGCTCGAGGCTCCGACGGCTGTGCCCCCGGCAGAGGCCGAGCCGATTGTGCGCCCGACGCGCCGTCGCTTGCGGTTGTCTCCGCCCGCCGAAGGGACGAATTAGTCCCGCCCGGTTCAGCGTTCTCGCGCGACCGGTCGAAGAGCCAGGGAAGGCAACCAGCGCGGCTGGCTTGCCTATCCCCCGCGGCTCCTCTTCGCACGGCGCCGAACATGAACCATCCGATCTCGTGGCAGGAGTTCGATCCCGCGACGCTGCTGGCGGCGCAGGATCAAGACCGCCCGATCGTGCTCCTGCTCACGGTGCCGTGGTGCCACCACTGCCGCGACCTGCAGCAGAGCACGTTTGCCGACCCGCGGATCACGACCGCGATCCAAGCTGGGTTTGTCGCCGTGCAAGCAGACGCCGAACGGCGCCCTGACGTCAACGAGCGCTACGGAACCGGCGCATGGCCGACGATCGCGCTGCTGACGCCGACGGGCGACCTGATCGCAAACGACAACTTCTTGGAGCCCGCGGAGTTGCTGCACCGACTCGATCGCGTTCGCGCGCTGTGGCGGACGCAGCGCGACGAGTTGCAGCGCGGCCTGCAGGACCTGTGGGCGCACCGACGCGAGCCCTCCCAGCATGGCGGCAAACTGCGGACGCAGATGGTCGACGACGTCGCCGATGCGATCTGCGACCGATTCGATCACCGCAACGGCGGCTGGGGCACGACATCCAAGTTCCCGCACCCAGAAGCGATCGACTTCGCGCTCGTGCTGTGGCAGAAGCGCGGCGACGAGCGCATGCGCGAGATCGTGACGCTGACGCTCGATCGCATGTTGGCGAGCCCGCTGCACGACACGATCGACGGCGGGTTCTTCCGCTTCGCCAAGAACGCCGACTGGACTGGCCCCAACCACGAGAAATTGCTCGAGGTCAACGCGCGCTTGCTGCGCGCATTCCTCGAGGCGTTCCAAGTCTTCGGCGACGAACGCTATCGCAACGCTGCAGACGGCATCGTGCGATGGATGCTCGGGTTGTTACGCGACGACGAGACTCGCGCGTTCTTCGGCAGCCAAGACGCCGATGCCGACTACTACGGTCTCGACGCACATGGCAGGTCGCGACGCGCAAGGCCCGCCGTGGACCGCACGATCCACTGCCACGCCAACGCGATGACGGTGTCGTCGCTGCTCAAGGCGTCTGTCGTGCTGAAGCGACCCGAACTGCGCGACCGCGCGCTCGAAGCGCTCGCGTTCTTGCGCGACGAGCTGTTCGACGGCCGCGACGTCTACCACTACTGGGACGGCAGTTACCACTTGCCGGGCATGCTCGCGGACCAGGCGTATCTGATCCGCGCGTTCGTCGACGCGAGCCAACTCACTGGCGACTCGGACTTGCTGTTGCCCGCCGAAGCGATCGCGGAGCGCGCCATCGCGCGGCAGAAGGCGCCCGGCGGCGGCTTCTATGATCTCGCCAACGACCCGCGGCAGAGCGGCCCGATGCGTCGCCGCAACCGCTCGATCCTCGAGAACTCGGTGATGGCGGAAGCGCTCGTGCGCCTTGCGTGCCTGTCGCGCAGGCCGGAGTTCCACGGCGAAGGCATCGCTGCGCTCGAAGCGTTCGCCAACGACTACAAGGAGTACGGCTACTACGTCGCTGGCTTTGGCCGCGCGGTCGACCTCGTGTTCTTTGAGCCCGTCGTGCTGACGATCGTCGGCGACCGCGCCTCCGCCGCCTCAGAAGCGCTTCGCAACGCTGCGCTTTCGACCTACGTGCCGTCGCGCATGGTGCAGATGCTCGACCCAGTGCACGACCCCGTGCTGATCGGGCGCTCCGGCTACAAGGTCGCAGAACAACCCGTCGTCTACGTGCAGGTCGGCAAGTCCACGCGCGAACCCGTGCGCACGCCAGACGAGCTGCTGAAGGCGCTCGACCAGATCGGGTGGGAGCGCAAGAGTCGCATTCGCGAAGGCTGAGGCCGGCGGCGACTCAGAGCGTTAGGGCCAGAAAGCCGAGGCCGGACATCCGTCGCCAATCGCAGGTCGGCCTCCGGACGGCGGCCTCCAGCCCAACGACAAACTGTCCTGCGCCCTCGCGGCGAGGCTCAGCTCAGAACCACTCGGGTGCCGCTTCGGGCGGCAAGCCCATCGCCTGCATGATCAGCGCCGAGATGTATTCGGGGTCGATCGAGAACTCCTTGAGCGTCTCGTAGCACGAGCCGGCCTTGACCGACATCAGCGCGAGCGCCAAGTGCTCCGGCTCGACGACCTTGCTGCCGAGCTGCTGCGCCGCGTCCTTCGAACGGTTGAACACCGTGTTGACGTGACGGTTGAACGGGCCGTTCATCACTTGCGGCTCGCGCGGCAGCGACTTGACGTAGCCCGAGAACATGTCTGGGTCGACGTTGAGGTCCTGGAAGATGTGGTGCAGGCACACGCTCTTGTCCACGGTCAGCCCGTAGATGATGTGACCTGTCGCGACCGACTCGTCGCCGAGTTGCTTTGCGAGTTCCTCGGCCTGCTTGACCGCGGCAACCGTCTTGGGGGCGAAGTCCTCGAACATCGGGCGGAGGACTCTAGCCACGGCCCGCCCAGCGGCCAACCGCCGGGATGGAATCCTGGCCCATACTCACTCATTCGCCGCATCGCCCCAGAAACGACGCGACCCGCGCCGACCGGAGGGTCGACGCGGGCCGCGCGCTCTAGCTGGCTTGCGCCAACCGGAAACTCAGTCGATCACAGGCTGCCCATCAGGCAGGAAACCGCGCTCGACGAGGTGATGCCGGCGGCGTTGGCCGTGGCATCGAGGCCGATGGCCTGCGAGTAGAACGACTGGCCGACGAAGAACGGATCGTTCGGGATCGAAACGACCGTCGTCGCCGTCGGGCCGCCGATCTGGAAGTTGCTGAGCACTTCCGGCAGCTGGATGTACGCGTTGCAGCCAGGCGCACCGATGATGCCGAGGTCGACACCCGGGTTGATCTGGCCGACGCTCAGGACGTAGAGCGTGAAGGCCGTCGACGCCGGGATGTTGCTCGTCGTGAACGTCAGGCTGGTGTTGATGACCGGACGAGCCGAGGCGGCGAGCTTGAGGCCCTTGAGTTCGCCGACGCTGGAGACCGTGGCGGCCGTCAGGTCGCTGCTGCCCGGGTCGGTCGCGCCGCTGCCACGCGAGAAGCCCGTGATCGCGATGCCCGTGTTCGAGTTGCTGTCGTTGACGAGCGTCTGGTAGCGGAACTCAACGCGGTCGTTCGTGCCGTTGTCGATCAGAGCGATCTGGAACGTCGACGTGGGAGGGGGAACCGCGATCGAGCCGAAGCACGGGACGTTGAGCCACGTGTAGTAGAGGATGCTCGGGTTGCGAGTATCGACGTGCGCGAACACGTTGTTGATGTTGGCCGCGCCGTCCGGCAGGAGGTCCTGCATCGAAGCGGCGAGTCGGACACTGGGCAGGCCGAGCAGCGTCGCGGCCGAGCCGCCGATGGTGCTGCCGACCGTGCCGGCGATGCCGAGGCTGCCATTGCTGTCGACGATCAAGCCGGTGGAAGCGCCACCGGGGAAGTTGAACGTGAAGGGCAGGGTCTGGACTGCGGAGATCGCGTCGTCACCGAGCGCGAGACCGACGGTGCCGGCGGGCGGCAGGACGATCGAGGCGCCAGGGGTCGTGACCGCGTCGTAGCCACCGGCCGCGTTCTGCGTGAACGTGACCTTCTGGCCGCTGAGGTCGTTGGCCGAGCCAGCGAACACCTCGTAGATCGACGCGGCGCGGTCGTAGCAGCCGACGCCGTAGTCGCTCTTGAGGGCCGCGCCCGGAGCGTTGGTGTAGGTGAAGCGAGCGACCGGGCAGAACGCGCTGACTGCGCCCGTGAGAGCCGTCGTCGAGTTGACCGAGCGGACCGTGTTGGCGAAGTGCGTCGCGGCCGCAAAGCCCGTGTTGATCGTGTTGCCGAGCAGCGGAGCCGGCGCGGCGTTGATGACGATCTCCATCAACAGGTCCTGGCCAAGCTCAGGCTGGTAGGTGAACGGCGTCGACAGCGGGATGCTGATGAAGAAGTCGTTCGGAGTGGTGCCACCGACCGCGACCGTCGTGACCGGGCCCGAGTAGTTCGGCGTGCCGAGCGCAGCCGAGCGGTTGGTCGCGAACGTGGTCGACGGCGTGAGGAAGTCCACGGCTGCAGTCTGCAGGTGGATGTCAACGCTGGGATACGTGACGATGTTGGCCGCGAGGGCACCGGCGAGACGGAACTCGACGGCGCTGATCACGATCGGCTGGCCCGTGCTCTGGCCCGTGAAGTTGGTCGTGTCGTAGAAGCACTGGACGCGGTTGATGCCGGCGCGCCAAACGTTGCCGGTCGTGCCGCCTTCAGCGGCGGCGAATGCCGCGGGAACCGTGATCGTCTGCGCCGCGAGCGACGCAACGCTGAGCGCAATGGCTGCAGCGGAGAGAGTGAACTTGTGCATGGGGAGGACCTGAAGAGATGGTTAGGCACCGGCGCATCGCGCGACGGTTGAGCTCAGAAAGCTACCGCACGCGATTGGATCGAAAAGCCCCAGGAGTGCCGCATTTGGCGGCAATGACACGGAAACCGAGCCACAGATAGCGCACGAGCGAATGTAGCCTGCGCATCAGCGCAATCAGACCGCGATTACGGCTCTCGCCCTTGGCATCGGGACTTGTCGCGACACTCTCGCGCAGCCTGTGCTCAGCCGTTCGCCTTTTCGTTGCGCAACTGGATGCGCAACTCGCGACGTCGCTTCGCGTCAGAAAAACGACGTTTCTCCTCTTCAGACTTTGGCAGGATCGGCGGCACTTCGCGCGGCTTGCGGGTATCCGGGTCCAGCGACACGAAGGTGAGGTAAGCCGAGACGACGTGCTTGCGCTCGCCAGTCGCGCGGTCCTCTTGCCACACCTTGACGCCCACCTCCATCGAGGTGCGCCCCGCGAAGTTGACCGACGCGCGCGCGACGACAACGCCGCCGACGGGCACCGGATTGACGAAGTCGATCTTGTCGACGCTCGCGGTCACGACCGGCGTACGCGCATGACGTCCCGCGGCCACCGCGGCGCAGATGTCGACCCAGTGCATGATTCGCCCGCCCATCACGTTGCCGAGTGGATTGGCGTCCGTCGGGAACACGATCTCCGTCATCTCGACCTTGGATTCGGCGACGGAACGGCCTCGCAACGAGGACGGCGTGGAGACCTTGGCTTTCTTGCTGCTCATGGATCGTTGGTTTGCGTGGCGTCGATCGACGTCTAGCGCATCGGCCGCGCCGCGGGCTCGGGCGCAGGCTTCTCTACCGCTTGGAGGCGCACGGGTCCGGCTAGGCCCAGCACCCGCGCCACGCCTTGCGCCATCGGCCACATGCCGAGGTCTTCTTCGTCCTCGCGGAACGGAACGCGACGGCTAAATCGGCCTTGCTCGGTCGCGTGCCCAGCCCATGCGCCAGCCGTCGTCTCGACGCGCCAGTAGCGCAGCGGACCCGACGGATCGCGGATCTCAAGCTGCAGCAACAGACCCACCACCTCTGCGCCGCTGCGCACTTCAAAGCGCGCAACCTCGACGACGTCTCGCGGCACGTAGTCATGCGCCTTCGGCTTGCCGTAGGTGCTCGTGCACGATGCAAGCGCTGCGATCGTCGCGAGGAGGGCTCTGCCGTGCGCGCAGGAGAAAGGCATGGCCCGCCGTTCTAGGTCGCGCTGCCGCGGCCAGCAAGCACGGCTCATCCGTGCGCGCAGGATGCCGCCGCCGCTGTGGCGCGCAGCGGAGCGCCTTTGCAGAATGCTCGGCCCAGAACGCCCGCACCCGGGCCCCCACACGCATGACCTTGATGAAGGGCATTCAGCTGACCGCGCCCGGTCAGTTCCGCCTCCGCCGCGATCTCCCGCTCCCCGAGCCCAAGAAGGGCGAGGTCCGCATCCGCGTCGCCGCGTCCGGCATCTGTGGCACCGATGTCCACATCTGCTCGGGCGATCCGTCGATGAACGGCATCATCGCGCCGCCGGTCGTGCTCGGTCACGAGTTCTGCGGCCACATCGACAAGCTCGGCGACGGCGTCGATGAGAAGAAGGTCCCGCTCGGCAGCTATGTCAGCGCCGAGATGCACGAAGTCTGCTACGTGTGCCCCGCGTGCCGCGACGGCGCGTTCCACGCGTGCCAGACGACCAAGATCCGCGGCATCAACCTCGACGGCGCGTTCGCGGAGTTCGTCTGCGTGTCGGCCAGCAACGTCGTTCCGCTGCCCGCGAACCTGCCGGTGCAGGTCGGTGCGATCCTCGATCCGCTCGGCAACGCAGTGCACACGACGTTGAAGACTCCGATCAAGGACCGCACGGTCGCGATCGTCGGCTACGGGCCGATTGGCGCGATGTGCGGCGAGGTCGCGAGCTTCGTCGGCGCCAAGCACATCTTCTTGGTCGACGTCGCGGATCGCGCGCTTGAGCGCGCCCGCACGTGGGCCAAGGTGCGCGGCCTCGGCGACAAGGTCACGGTGATCGACGCGCGCACGCCCAACCCCGTGGACCAAGTCGTGTCCGCGACGAAGGGCGGCGTCGACGTCGCGCTGGAGATCAGCGGCCACCCGATCGGCATCAACAATGCGATCGCGATGACGCGCGCAGCCGGCAACGTCGTGCACCTCGGCCTGCCCAAGGCTGACAACGTCACGATCGAGCGCTTCAGCAAGAACTTCATCTTCAAGGGCCTCACGCTGCACGCCGTGATCGGCCGCGAGATGTTCCGCACGTGGGAGCAGATGCTCGACCTGATCCAGAAGGGCATGGACGTGCACGAACTCGTCTCCGCCGAGATGGGCCTCGATGACTTCGGCGTCGGCGTCGATCGCTTCGGCCAAGGACTCGAATCCAAGGTCGTCCTCTACCCCAACGGCAAGCCGCGCTGATCCTCGCAATCCCACTCGCACGATGTTCGAACACGACCGCCAACGTCTTCGCCAAGAACTCGACAGCATCCGCGAACAAGGCCTCTGGAAGGAGGAGCGGGTGCTGCAGAGCGCGCAGGGCGCAAACATCCGCGTGAATGGCAAGGAGGTGCTCTGCCTCTGCGCCAACAACTACCTCGGCCTCGCCAACGACGAATCGCTTCGCACCGCAGCGAAGCATGCGATCGACACGCACGGCCTCGGGCTCGCGAGCGTGCGCTTCATCTGCGGCACGCAAGACCTGCACAAGACGTTGGAGCAGAAGGTCAGCGGGTTCTTCGGCACTGAAGACACGATCCTCTACACGTCGTGCTTCGACGCGAACGGCGGCTTGTTCGAAACGATCACGGGCGAGCAAGACGCGATCATCAGCGACTCGCTCAACCACGCGTCGATCATCGACGGCATCCGATTGTCGAAGGCGCAGCGCTTGCGCTACCAGAACGGCGACATGCAGGAGTTGGAGCAACACCTGCAAGCGACGCAGAACTGCCGCTCGCGCCTGATCGCGACCGACGGCGTGTTCTCGATGGACGGCTTCATCGCCAAGCTGCCGCAGATCTGCGATCTCGCGGAGAAGTACAACGCGATGCTGATGGTCGATGACAGCCACGCGACGGGCTTCTTCGGCCCGACGGGCCGCGGCACGCCGGAGTTCCACAAGTGCATGCATCGCATCGACGTGATGACGTCGACGTTCGGCAAGGCGCTCGGCGGCGCGTCCGGCGGCTTCACGACGGGCAAGAAGGAGATCATCGACTTGCTGCGCAATCGCAGCAGGCCCTACCTGTTCTCCAACACGCTCGCGCCGGCGATCACGGGAGCCACGATCGCGTGCATCGACATGCTGTCGAAGACGACGGCGCTGCGCGACAAGCTCGAGCGCAACACCAAGTTCTTCCGCGCCGAGATGGCGAAGGCCGGCTTCGACATCGTCCCGGGCGAACACCCGATCTGCCCGATCATGCTCGGCGACGCGAAGCTCGCGGTCGACATGGCGCGCCAGATGCTCGACGAAGGCATCTACGTCATCGGCTTCTGCTTCCCCGTCGTTCCCAAGGGCAAGGCGCGCATCCGCGTGCAGATCAGCGCCGCGCACGAACAAGACCAACTCGCAACCGCAGTGGCCGCCTTCGCGAAAGTGGGCAAGCGCCTCGGCGTGCTTCGCTGAGCCCATCGCCATGAAAGGACCCGACCTCGAGAAGCTCCGCCGTTCCGGCTTCATCTCCGCGACGGCGCGCGAGCACGGCAAGAAGCTCATCAAGCCCGGCGCTCGCATCGAAGCGATCGCGCGCGAGGTCGAGCAAGTGATCCATGACATGGGCGGCAAGCCCGCGTTCCCGGCGCAACTGTCGCGCAACCACATCGCCGCGCACTACTGCTCGCCGCCCGACGACCCCACGACGCTCGGCCCTGACGACATCGTCAAGCTCGACCTCGGCACACAGGTCGACGGCTACGTCACCGACAACGCCGTCACCGTGGACCTGCGCGAAGGCGAGGGTTCGCTGATCGTCGCCGCGAGCCGCATGGCGCTCGACAACGCGATCTCCGTGATGGGCCCAGGCGCATCGATCACCGAGATCGGCCGCCAGATCGAGTCGACGGTCAAGGC
>JBEELK010000111.1:0-8332 GCA_041168165.1 Planctomycetota bacterium
TGTTTGCGCGCCACCTTCAGCGCCACCTCGGAAAGGCGATGGAGTGGCACGAGATCCGCGCATCGTCCTATGGCAGCGGCACCACGAGCAGTGGCGCCGTCCAGGTGGGCTCGCAGGGGGACCTATGTGTCGCGGGCCGTTCCGTTCTGCTGGTCGAGGACATCGTCGACACGGGCAGGACGATCGCCGCATTGCGCGAGAGGTTCCTTGCACAGGGCGCCAAGGAAGTTCGCGTGGCCACGCTGCTCAGCAAGCCATCCCGACGGGTGGTGGAGGTCGAGCTCGAGTATGTCGGCTTCGAGATTCCCGATGAGTTCGTCATCGGATTCGGAATGGACTACGCCGGCCGTTACCGCGAGCTTGAGGAAGTCGTGGTCTACGAAGAGTCGCGGGCCGCAGCTGGCGAAGCCTGAGTTTCCTGCCTGCTCGTCGAGCGCACGCGACGGCGCCCGACGAAACCAAACCCAAGGCGCCCCGCGCGCTCAGTAGCCCAATTCGCGCAGCAGCGAAGGCGACGGCAGCACCGACTCAACGACCCAGAGCATGTAGCGCGCGTCGCAGCACACATTGCGCGAACGGTCTGCGTTCCAGCCAAAGTCGCCGGCGACGTTCTCGAACACGCGGTCGAAGTTGATGCCGATGAACTCGCCCTTGCCGTTGATCACCGGCGAGCCGCTGTTGCCGCCCGTCGTGTCCCCGTTGGTCAGGAAGCAGACCGGCACGTCGCCGATCGCCGTATCGAACCACCGGCTGTCCTTGCGACCAGGAGCAGCTGCGAGCAACGCCTTCGGGTTCTCGAACGGGTCCTTGCCGGTCTCCTTCGCGAGCAGGCCAGCAACCGTCGTGTGCGGCGTGTAGCGGACGCCGTCGCGCGGCGAGTAGCCCTTCACCTCGGCGATCGACACGCGCAGCGTGCTGTTCGCGTCGGGGTAGAAGCTCTTGCCACGGAACGCTTCCTGCGCCTCGATCCACTTGCGGCCCGCGACCAGCATGCGGCCCGCGCGTTCGCGCATGGCGCGTTGGTAACGACCACGTTCGGCAGCGAGGCCGCGCGCCAACTCCACGAGCGGATCGTCGCTCAAAGGGAACGCAGCGTCTTCGCCGGCGAACATTGCCGTGCGCTGCGCGGCATCGCGCATCTTGGAGGCCGCGACCAACTCCTTCGCCAAATCGAGGCCCGATGCCTTTTGCTCCAACGACGGCAGCTTCTGCGTGCCTTCGATGCGACGGTCCATCGGCAGCGAACGCAACTCGTCGAGCACGATGCCGAGCACCGGCAGTTGCACTTGCTCGAGGTCCTTCGCGAGCCCGTCGGCCGCCAGCATCGCCGCGACCTGCGGCGGCAAGCCCTTCCTGCCATCGGCGCGCGCGGAGCATGCCTCGATCAACGCGTCGAGGATCGGCGCGTCGGCGAGCAGCGAGGATGCAAAGCCCACCGCGATCTCGCGGTCGATGTTCTTCGCTTCCTCTTCGTCGATTGCGAGCAGGTCCTGCAACACAGTGCTCCAACGCTGCGAGCGGTCGGGCGCAGCGGCGATCCACGTCTGCAGCTCTGCTTCTTCGCGCCGCTTGCGCTCTGCGACGGCATTGCGCGAGAGACCAAACACCATCCCGCGCGCGTTCTTCTGCACGTTGGCCAGCGACTTGATGCGGCTCGCGTAGTCGAGTTCCGCTTGGTCGCTCGTCTTCGCGTGCGCCTCGAGCGCGCTGATCACCGCGGTCAGCAGCTGATCGCGCTTCGGATAGACGTAGCCCTCTCGCGTCGCGACGGCGCGGCTCGTGCGGTAGCGCTGCGTGTTGCCGGGGTAGCCCATCACGATCGCGAGGTCGCCTTCGCGCACGCCGTCCTTCGACAGCTTCAGCGCATGCTTCGGATGGAACGGAACGTTGTCCACCGCGTAGGGCTTCGGATTGCCATCCTTGCCGACGTAGGCGCGGAAGAACGTGAAGTCGCCGGTGTGGCGCGGCCACTCCCAGTTGTCGACCTCGCCGCCAAACTCGCCGATCGCGCGCGGCGGCGCGTAGACGAGGCGGACGTCGGTGAGCCGCGTGCGGTAGTAGAGGTGGTACTCCTTGCCCTCCAAGAAGCTCGCGACGCTGCAAACCGCGTCGGGCTCGGCCTTCTGGCCTTCGGCGACCAATCGCGCCGTGACCTGCTGCGTCACCGTCCAGCGCTCAAGGTCGGTCTTCGCCTTGTTCTGCGCTTCGTGCACCTTCGCGGTGACGTCTTCAATGCGCTTTAAAACGAACGCGACCATGCCCTGCGCAGGCAGCTCCTTCTCGCGCGACTCCGCGGCAAATCCATCGCGCAGGTAGTTGTGCTCGGGCGTGCTGAGGTCCGTCACGGCGCCGAAACCGCAGTGGTGGTTGGTGACCATCAGGCCGTCGGCCGACACGAACGACGCGGTGCAACCGTTGATCTGCACCGTCGCGGACAGCACGCCGCCGCGTTCTGGATGCCAGAACTCGTCCTTCGTGAGCTTCATGCCGCGCTTCTCCAAGCTCGGCCAATCGAAGTCGCGGACTTGCGTGGGCAGCCACTGGCCTTCGTCGGGCAGCAGCGTCACGGCGAAGACGAACAAGAACAGGGAGCGTGCGATCATTGGGTGGGCCTGATGCCTCGCCGATTCGGCGCGCGTTGTGGCGCGGGATTCTCATGCGGTCGCGCGCGCAGGTCGAGCGGTATCCTCGCGCCATGCTTCGCTCCTCGTTTGCCGCGTTGTGCCTGCTTGCCGCCATCATCCCGGCGCAGAACTCGACCAAGAAGATTCGCATCGCGCCGACGCCGCTTGCCGATCGCTGCGGATCGGCGATCGATTGGGTCGAGTCCTACGACGCGGCGATCGCGCGCGCCAAGGAGACGAAGCGGCCCGTGTTCTGGTATGTGCCGACCGTCGCGAACTCGCCGATGGATCGGCAGCCGGAGATCGACCGCGCGATGCGCGCTGGGCCGTTCTCGTGGCCGTCGACGATCGAGTTGCTCAACGCGCGCTTCGTGCCGTTGCGGATGGCTGCCAGTGGCGAACTGCAGAAGCGCCACGGCCTGATGCGTGGCTCGTTCATCGAACCCGGTTGGATCGCGTTCGACGCAGAGGGCAAGGAACTCGCGCGCATGCACTCGATCACGACGCAGCATCCGCAGTGGTTCGAGGCTCCGTTGCGCCAACTGGTCGGCGATGACGCAAGCTCGTTCCCCGCGACTCCTGGCGCGAAGGACCTGTGGGATGCATATCGCTGCGGCGACATGGCGGCGTGCGAACGGCTCGTCATTGCGTTCTTGGCCAAGTCGCCAGCGCCGGCGCTTGAAGCTGAAGCGCGGTTCCTGCTCGGCGCGGTCCACAAGCGAACGCAGCGTGAGGCAGACGCTATGTCCATCTGGCGCGAATGCGGCGAGCGCTTGCCCGAGCAGCCCTTTGCGTGGAAGTGCGCGATGGAAGCGGAGGGGCACGGGCCCTTTGTGCGCGGCATCGAAGACTTCTTGGCGATTCCTGCGCGCGTGTTGCGCGATCGCGACGAAGGCTCGCGCGCGCCGCGCGGCACGTATGCCGAAGCAGAACTGTGGCAACGCGGCGTGACCTTCATGCTCGCCATGGCCGACCAAGACGGCATCGTCCGCGACAGCATCTACGACTTCGGCGGCACCGACAGCCTCGCCAACGTGCACATCGCGGTGACGTATCTGTGCGGCGAAGCGCTGCTGCACGCAGCGCGCCGCGCAGACGCAGGCGAGATCGAACTCAGCAAGGAGACTCGCGCCGCGATCGAAGCGCGCTTGCAGCAGTTGCTCGCGCTCGCTGAGTCGGACGCCAAGCTCGCGCTCGAAGATCGCGACGAGATCTTGTGGGCGCATGCGTATCGCGTTCGCTTCGTGTCGCGTCACGCGCAACTGCGCGGCGGCTCTGCAGTAGACAAGCCGAAGGCGATCCTCGGCTCGGCCGTCGCGGCTCTGAGCCGACTGCAGCCCGAGACCGGCATGTGGTTCCACGAGTATGGCAACCCATTCGCAGTGGCGACGGCGTTGCAAGCGCTTGCGTTCGCGAAGGCGCAAGGCGAAGCGATCGACGAAGAAATCGTCGCGCGCGGCGTGGGTGCTTTGCGTCGATGCCGCACGGAGCAAGGTGCCTATAGCTACGGCGATCCGGGCAAGCGCGAGCCGCGCGCCACGATCGCCGCCGCGGCTGGGCGCATGCCGTTGTGCGAGTTGGCGCTACTGCAGTGGGGCAAGAGCGACGCGGCCGCGCTGAGGGCTTCGCTCGCCGCCGCGTTCGAGCACCACGCGTTGCTCGCCGCCGTGCGCAAGTACGACGACCATGCGGATCGGCACGGCTACGGCGGCTTCTTCTTTTGGTTCGACATGCTGGGTCGCGCCGAAGCGACTCGGTTTGTCGAGGACGCGGCGCAACGCGATTTGTGGCGCGCGCAGCAGAAGAAGCTAGTGCTCGACCTGCCGGAGTTCGACGGGTGCTTCGTCGACAGCCATGAGCTCGGCCGGGCTTACGGCACTGCGATGGCGCTGCTCTGCCTTGCTGCGTTGGCAGACGATTGATCGATTCACTGCGCTCGCTGCGGATCCGCAACGAGCGCTGCCGCTCGAATGCGCGGCGCGGCGCCGCCTTCCACGCGCAGGTCGCCAGCGCTGCCGGTCGCGAACACCGGAATGCCGAACGCCATCGCGACGGCGCCCTGCTCGGAGTTGCCGTCTCCGCGTTCGTTCGACACGAGGCAGAACGACGGTTCGACCGCTTGCAGCAGACGAAGGATCGCTGCGTTGGGTCTGCCGTGGTGGGGCAGCACCAGCACGTCTGCCTTGGAGGCAAGGCCGTGCTGAAGCGCGTATGCAACCCCCGCTTCTTCGGCGTCGCCGGTAAGCAACAGGCGCGCGCCATCGATCTGTGCGCGAACCCAGAGACTCGCGTCATTGTCGCCAACACCGAAAAGCGCCGGAGCCTGCACGAGCAGTGTCGATGCGTCGCCGTAGGAATCGCCCGGCGCCAGCCATCGCAATGCGACCCCTTCGCGCATCAACTCCGTATGCGTCGGCGACCCGCGCATCGACTCCGGTAGCGCTGCTTGCCGGACGGGAATGCTGCGCAACAATCGCGACACGCCGCCCGTGTGGTCGTGGTCGCTATGCGTCAGAACGAGCAGGTCGATGCGTCGACGTCGCAGCGCGGCCTCGACTTTGCGCGACGGCAGCGATGGTCGCTGTTGGCTCCCGCAATCGACGAGCACCGTTCTGCCGTCGTCGAGCGCAAGCAGGCATGCTTGCCCGTGCCCGATCGCAAACAACTCCGCGCGCACAGGCTCGTAAGGCTGCGGCAAGAAATGTGGAACGCAGAGCACGCACACGCTGGCCAGCACCCGCCGACGTTCCATCCCGTTTGCGAGGATGCACACTGCGCCGGCCGCTGCCGCCAACAGCAGCATTGGCGACGGCGTCCCGAACGCATGCACGGGCGTCCCCGGCAGTTGATCTGCGACGCCGAGACTCGTGAGGTAGAGGTCCGCCATCGCAGACACTGGACCGTGCAATGCCGCAGCGCACGGGACTCCGATCACGCCCAGCGCTGCGCCCGATAGGCAGAGCAGCAAGAGCACCGCGATGATCGGCGACAGCAGCGGCGTCAGCACGATCGTCCACGGCGCAAGCTGGCCGAAGAATGCGAGCGTCAGTGGCGCAGTCGTCGCGGTGGCCCAGAACGAAGCGCGCATCGGTGCCGCGATGAAGCGTTCGAATTGCGAACCGGCGTGCGCAGGCGCTGCGAGCGACAGGCCGAACACCGCGGCGTAGCTGAGGCAGAAGCTTTCGGTCCGCACGCCGCACGGCGCGAGCACTGCGCTCGCCAACGCTGGCCACAGCAGTGCCTGCGCCGCGTTCGCGTGCCGTCCGTGCCGAAGCCCGATCGCGACGAGCAGGTAGCCGCATAGCGCGCGGAACATCGGTGGCTCCATGCCTGTCACCGCGCCGTAGACGAACAGCGCGCCCATTGCGAGCCACAGATGCACGCGCGAAACCGGTCGCCGTCGTCCGCCGCCGAACGGCTGCAGGCCGAGCAGCCATGCGAGCATCGCCGCGTGCGCGCCGCTTACCGCGAGCAGGTGGCTGAGCCCCGTGCCTCGGTGCATCGCCGCGATGTCCTCGTCGACGCGCGCGCCGCGGCCGAGCGTCAGCACGCACAGGAACCCTGCGTGTTCCGGACCAGCGATTGCGGTGACTTCGTCTTCGAGCCGCTGGCGCAGCGTCGCGACCGCGAACGGCAGCCCGCGCGGCGCCGCGTCGACGCGGCATGCGCCCGCCGCCGCGTGCACGGGATTGGGCTCGTCGAGGATCGCGCTCATGCTGCAGCGCGCGACTGTGCGGACGCGGTCGCCTGGCATTGCGTCGAGACGGCCGTTGCAGAAGAGGCGCTGCAACCCGCCGCGCGTGCGCAGTTCGAGCGTGGTCGAATCAGTCGTCGGATCGCTTCTCCTTGCCACGACCGTGCCACAGATGGCAACCGCCCCGGGTGCGGGCGAGAGGGCCTGCAGTTCTGCTTCCGGCATCGAGGCCAGCAGCGTCGGCAGGGCCGCAAGACACGGCCAGAATGCGGGGCCGCGCGCAGCGAGGGCCGTGGCGATCGCGGCGCATGCAGCCGCCGCGCCGAGGCTGTGGTGGGTCAGCCAAGCCGTCGCGACCGCCACGACCGCGGCGCACAGCAGGGCCTTGTCCGTGATGTTGTGCATGACTCTTCCGTGCGCGGAGCGGCCTCGCGGTTACAGTCCCGCGCCCTTTTCCGAGGAATCCGCATGGTCAAGGCGATCTACCCCGGCAGCTTCGATCCGGTCACGCGCGGCCACCTGGACTTGATCCAGCGCGCGCTGCCGCTGTTTGACCACTTGACCGTGGCCGTCGCGATCAACCGTCAAAAGACGGCGACGTTCACGCCCGAGGAGCGCGTTGAGATGCTGCGCGAAGTGATGCCGAAGGACCCGCGGCTCTCGGTCACCACGTTCGGCGGCCTCGTCGTCGACTTCTGCCGCGAACAAGGCATCAGCGCGATCCTGCGCGGTGTCCGCACGGTGTCGGACTTCGAGTTCGAGTACCAGATGGCGCTGACCAATCGGCAGATGCGACCCGAGATCGAGTCGGTCTTCGTCATGCCGAGCGCGGAGTATTCCTACGTGTCCTCGTCGCTGATCAAGGACATCGTCAGGAACGGCGGCAGCGTCGCGCACTTTCTGCCACCAATGGTGGAGCAGCGACTGCGCTCGCGGCTGTGCCAGAAGCCCTGATTCGCACAAGAAACTGATCCATGAAGCCTGAAATCGTCGCCACTGGTTCTGCTCCCGCCGCCATCGGTCCCTACAGCCAAGCCGTCAAGGCAGGCGGCATGCTCTATTGCTCCGGCCAGATCGCGCTCGACCCTGCGACGATGCAGATGGTCGGCGCGACGGCAGCCGAGCAAGCGGAGCGCGTGCTCCAAAACCTCGAAGCCGTGCTGAAGGCTGGCGGCTCCAGCTTCGACAAGGTCGTTCGCACGACGATCTACCTCGTGTCGATGGCGGACTTCGCCGCGGTCAACGAGGTCTACGGCAAGCGTTTCCCCAACCACAAGCCAGCCCGCGCGACGGTCGCCGTGAAGGAACTGCCGAAGCAAGGCCTCGTCGAGATCGACTGCATCGCGATCGCCTCGTGATCGCAGCCCGCTGGGCTCGCAGCGCGGCAGGACATGCCGTCGTGTTGCTCGCGGTTGCGCTGCCGGCGTTCGTCGCCGGCGCCTCGCTCGACGCGCCGGTCGCGGCCCTCGAATGGGAGCGCCTCGAGTCCGCCGCGCTCGGTCCGGTGACCTTCGCCAACTTGTTTGTCGAGTCGTTCGCGCCGCCGATCGACGCGCCCGGCACGCCCATCGACCAAGTCGCGCGGTGGGTCCTGCCCGCGCGCTTTGCGCAGTTCCTCGGCGTGCTCGCCTGCTCGATGCTCGGCTACCTCATTGGCATGCTGGCGAACGGTCGCGCCTTTGCGATCGCTGGCTGCGTGCTGTTCGCGTGCCTGCCACCGGTTGCGATGCACGGCCACGTGCTGCGGCCCGACACGGCGACGCTGATGCTGCAGTTGTCCGCGGTGTTGCTGCTGCAGTTGCTCGCGATGGGGCGGATGCCAGCGGCCGCGGGCATTCGACGATCCACTTCGCTTGCGCTCGGCGCGACGGCCGCGCTCTGCGTCGGCGCCGCGGTGTCCTCGTCCGGCGGTTCCGGCGCGATGTTGCTCGCCACGGGCGGGCTGTTCTTGCTGGCCGCGTTGCTCACGGGCCAACGAATGTGGCGCGCATTCCAAAGGCGCAGCATCGCCGCG
>JBEELK010000112.1:0-14756 GCA_041168165.1 Planctomycetota bacterium
CGCGCAGTTGCGCATGACAGACGGCTATGCCGAGCAGTGCATGCTCGAGCGGGCAGAAATCGCAGCGTTGCTGTCGCGCGACGAGAACGCGGCGAGCGCGCAGTTGCGTTCGCAAGCTGTCGAGCTGCTGTCGGCAGTCCTGCGCTCGGATCGTCCCGTGGCATGGCTGCAAGCTGGCGACGTCTATGCGTCGCTCGGCGCCAACGCCGAAGCCGACGCTGCTTGGGCTCGCGCATCCAGCGCGGTCCCGATTGCAGACGGTCGTCGCGCCCGCCTTAAGTTGGCGGATGGCGACGCCGATACCGCACTCCAGTTGTTCGAACGCGCAGCCAAGGCTGCGCCTGCCGAGATGAGGCGTCTGGTCCGCGAGGATCCGGCCGCCTGGCAGGCGATCGCCGAGGACGCGCGCTACCGACAACTGGTCGATTCGAGCGCAGCGGCTCCAGTTCGCTGATCGAATCGTCCGAAGGGAAGACAGTGACCAGGGAGCCATCGCTCCCACAACAACAGGGCAGTCAGGGAACCAACATGAACAAGCGCGAACAGGGCTTTACGCTCATCGAGCTGATGATCGTCGTTGCGATCATCGCCATCATCGCAAGCATTGCGATTCCGAATCTCCTCAGCGCTCGCCTCAACGCCAACGAATCGGCTGCGATCGCGACGCTGAAGAATATCTCGTCCGCCCAGGCCCAGTGCCAGGCGTCGGGCGTGATCGATTGCAACAACAACGGCCAGGGCGAGTACGGCTTCTTCGGTGAGCTGTCCGGCGCTGACGCCGTCCGCACGGACGAAGCCGGCGCTGTCGGCACGGCGACGATTACGCCGCCCGTGCTGAGCAACGCGTTCGGCAACGTCGACACGAGCCGCGTCACGCGTTCGGGCTACATCTTCCAGATGTACCTCCCGGACACGACGGCGACGGGCGTCGCGGAGAACTTGACCGGTGGCGCCGCTGGCTCCTCGATCGCGGCCGGCCAGGCTGAGGTCCTGTGGTGCTGCTACGCGTGGCCGAGCTCGTTCGGCAACTCGGGCAAGCGCGTGTTCTTCATCAACCAGAGCGGCGACGTCCTGGCCAGCAAGAACACGACGTCGACCTACGGCGCCCCGAGCGGCGGTAGCACGCTCGCGCCGACGTTTGACGCCGCGTTCGATCCGAACAGCACGGCGACCGGCATGGCCGCTGGCGTTGCGTCGAACATCGCCGGCAACGACGGCGAGATCTGGACCGTCGTGAACTGATCCGGTTCGCCGGTTCACTCACGCACGATCTGTGCTGCAGAAGGGCTGCCCCAACGGGCGGCCCTTCTGCGTTTTTGTCGAGTCACTTCGCGCGCGTGAACAGCGCGCATGCATTGCGGTGGGTGACGAGCGCAGCGTGCTCGATCGCGCAATCGCGCGCGATCGCGAGCGCACGCAGCGTCTCCAGCACGAACGCGGGCTCGTTGCGTTGCCCGCGTCGTCCCTGCGGCGGCAAGAACGGCGCGTCGGTCTCGACGAGCAATCGATCTTCGGGCACTGCGGCCGCGGCTTCGCGCAGGCCTGCGTTCTTCGGGTAGGTGATCGGCGCCGCAAACGAGATGTGCAGCCCGAGGTCGACTGCGCGCAGCGCGTCGTCCTTGGTTCCCGAGAAGCAGTGCATGACGCCGCGCACGGGTGCGCAGCGAGCGAGCAGCGTGAGCAGCGCATCCATCGCGTCGCGGCAGTGGAAGATCAGCGGCAGCGATTGCTCGCGCGCGAGTTCCATGTGCGCATGCAGCGACCGTTCTTGCTCCTCGCGCGTTGCGTGGTCGCGGAAGAAGTCCAGCCCGGTCTCGCCGAGCGCAACGCAGTCGGGTTCGCGCGCGAGTTCTGCGATGCCGGGCCATTCTGCGTCGAACTGCTTGGCGTCGTTGGGATGCAATCCCGCGCTCCAACGCGCGCCGGGCAGCGTGCGCGCGAGGTCGCGCGCTGCCGCGGACGTTGCGAGGTCGATGCCGACCAGCACGAAGTCCGTCACTCCGTTCGCGATCGCGCGCGCGTGCTCTTCGCGCGGGTCGCCGCGGTCGTCAAGCCCAAGATGGCAGTGCGTGTCAAACGCGCGCATCGGCTCGGTCACTTGCCGTTGCCCTGCGCGGGCGTGGGGACACCTTGCGTTGCTTCGCCGGGAGTTGCGGCACCCTGTTGGACCGGCTTCTTGCCGTGCTCGATCTCCTGCAGAAGGCGATCGATGTGTTGCGTGACGAGTTCGTGTTCGGCCTTCGCGAGCTGTTGCTGCAGCCACGGCTTACTGTCCTTGCCGCGGATCGCGACGAGCGCGTCGAGGCACTTGTTGAGGAACAGCGGATTTTGCTGGGCGCCGGGCGGGTGCTCGAAGAGCTCTTCGATGCGCTTCTGTGCGCGGGCGCTCTTCATGCCGCCAAGCGCCTCGATCGTCTCTTGCAGCGTCGCGATGTCCTGTTGCGGACGCGTCAGCACTTGCAGCAGCGTCTCCTCCGCCTGCGGATCCTCGGTGCGCAGGTAGTGGATGACGAAGTTGAAGAACCCCGTCGCCGCCACCGCCGCAGGATCGAGGATCGGCAGGTTGTAGACCGATGCGCGGTCTGGATCGACGCCGCGGCTCGTCTCGGTCAGCAGGACTTGGCGCAGCGTCCGTTGGGCCAGCGGCTTGTCCGTGCGCTGCAGCAGGTCCGCTGCGGCCCAGCGCAGTCGCGGGCTCGGCTTCTGGCGGCCTTCGAGCACTTGCACGGTGAGCTGCTTGCCCTTGTCAGGGTCGCACTGGATCAGCGCTTCGAGGATCCAGCGCAGTTCATCAAAACTCGACTTCGGGTCGAGTTCGTCAAACCGGCGGCGCAGCGGCGCGGTGCCGTCCTCGCCGATCGCTGCAAACGCCCGCATGACTCCGCGCATCTGTTCCTGTGCGTTCTGGAAGTCCGGCGCAGTGGCGCGCGCATTGACGAGCGTGTCGGCGTGGATGCGCAGCATCTCGAGCAACGCCTTCGGACCCTGGCTGCCGATGCGCTGCTCGACGCGCATGCGCGAGATCTCTGCGTTGATGCGATCCAGCGTCTCTTGGGCCGACTCACGGAATGCGGCCTCTGCCGTGCTGCGTTCGGCTGCCTGGAGGCGGAGGGCGCTCAACTCGGCGGCCGTGCGGGACTGAAGGTAGCCGAGGCCGACCACGCCGACGGCGAGAAGGGTGCCCAGCAGGGTGCGAGTCGGGGAGGTGGGGGTCGACATGAGTGGCGCAGGCTAGCCACATGCCCGCATCGGGTCACCAAGGCGGCGACCAGTGGGAGCGCGCGGTCGCGGGGTGTTCGATCTCGCACAGTTGGCGGGCGGATGTTGTTCGGTGTCGATCCACCTGTCGGCTACGCGCCTGCTGCTGGCGATTGGGCGGTGGGCGGGTTTGCCGATGGGACGGAGCTTTTTGCGCGGGCTGCGACGGGGATGGCCCCCGGTCGAAAGTCGGGCGGCATAGAACTTGACGCTGCCACAGTTCAATCGGCCTCATCCTGGGGCCATCCGATGCGCGATAGAGGTCTTCGAGACGGTATGCGTACCCAGTCCCACAGTCCTGGCAGCTTGCGATGCACCGAGCTACGGTGCGCCGTTGGTCCTGCGTCCGTGGCTACGGAACTGTTCGCGTCCGAACCGTTTGTGCTAGCATGCGCGACCCCTCTCGCGAGCCGTCTCCCCTCTGGCTCGCTCGCAACGCGGCAACCCTAGTCCCTTGTCGATACGGATTTCGAGGCACTCGATGCATTCCCGACTCTCCGTCGCCCGCACCTTTGGTGGCCGTTCTATTCGCGCCATCGCCTCTGGCTCGCTCCTGCTCGGGGCTGCTCTGACGTTCGCAGCCTGCTCGGGCGGCGGCACGTCGACCTCAGACGCTCGCGTGAACAGCCTCTGCAGCGGCTCTGCCGCTGACTTTGTCTGCCTCGAGGCATGCAGCTTGGGATGCCGCACGTCGAACTCATCTAATGCGAGTTCGGTCATCGCGTGCGAGATCACCGACATCGCGCAGAACGAGAACATCGTGCTGCGTTTCAGCCAGCCGATCGATCCGCGGTTCGTCGACACCTCGACGATTCAGTTCCGCACGGCGTCGGGTGCCGAGCCGGTGGGCCAGTTCCTGGTCAACGGCAACATTGTCGAGTTCAAGCCACAGGTTCTGACCCAGGGCTCGCAGAGCTTCTTCGGGTTCCAGGCCGGTGAGAGCTACACGATGCTGATCCCGGTCGGGGGCCAAAACACGCTCCGCTCGACCGCGGGCGACCCGCTGCTCAACGCCGTGTCGTGCACCCTTCGCGTGACGCGCGGCATCATCGATCTCAACGGCGTGGCGCCGAGCGCCGAACTGGTGCAGCCGACGCTGCTCGAAGAAGTGCCGCTCGACTCCGTGATCCAGTTGCGATTCAACGAGTTGATCGACGCAACGCCGTTCATCGGCGCGGTCGGCTCCAACGCGCCGGTGTCGTTCGCGGTGGCCCGCACGCTGAACCAAGGCGGCACGCGGATTTGCAGTCCAGAAGTCACCCAGATCGCCGGCTCGGTCCGCGTCGATCAAGTCGCCGCGATCTCCGCGTCGGTGGTGACCTTCACGCCGGCGGCGAGCCTGCCGACCAACTCGTGTGTCCGCGTCTCGGTGACGAGCCGCGTGCAGGATCTGTCGGGTCGCCCGGCGGAGCCGCAGCTCTTTGAATTCCGCACGCTGCAAGCGGCGTTGACGGAGCGCTCGGTGGTGGAGGAGTTCGACAACGCGGACTTCCTCGACGCCAACGTCTCGGCCGGCACCTGGGAAGGCGGCATCGCGAGCTTCGCCCAGGTCGGCGGCGATGGTCGTCATGGCCCGTTCTCGCTCGCGCTTGCGACGCAACTGGCCAACCAGGGCGCGCTGCGCGTCTTTGAGCTCAACACGAACAACACGGTGATCCCGGCGGCCAGCACGGTCGGCGGTGCGCCGCTCACGGTCACGGACGGCAAGTTCCAGTTCACCGAGATGGTCTTGCCGTCGGATGTGAAGCTGATCTTCTCGGGCACGGCAACGCCGCAGATTGCGGTGCGCGGGCGCCTGCAGATCGATGGCGTCGTCGACGTCAGCGGTGAGTCGATGCCCTTCTTCGAGAGCGCAAACCTCTCCGCGTTGCCTGGCCAACCTGGCGGCCGCGGCGGCATCGGTGGCGCGAACGGCGGCTCTGGCGGCTCGCGCTGCATCGGCGCTGGTGCGCTGGCGGCCAACGCAGGCCAGAACGGCTTTGACGCGCGCGTCCCAACTGGGCACGCCTACGCCGCCCAAGTTGCCAACACCGGCGGTCGCGGCTCGGGCGTGTTCCCGGCCACCGGCCTCCGCACGAGCCTCGTGTTCCCGCCGGCATCGGCCTTCACGGACTACGTGATGCAGACGACGTCGGGCGGCGGCGGCGGTGGTTTGGTTGCTCTAGGTGGCCAGGGCCGAGCGGTCTCGAACCAAGCGGATCCGTCGGGCAACGGCCAGACCCGTCTCGACTTCCTCGGCCCGCCGACGGCGGGTGGCACGTCGGCCCCGTTCTACACGGTGCCGGCTGGCACGCAGAGCCTGCTGCACTACCTCGTGGGCGGCTCGGGTGGCGGTGGCGCAGGTAGCCACGCCGCTCTCATGAACAAGACTCTGGCCCTGGCGCCGACCGGCAACTGGGCTCCGGGTAGCGGTGGTGGCGGCGGCGGCGGCGTGATCGCGCTGCGCGCGGGTCGCCAGCTCCGCGTGACCTCGCTCGGCCGCGTTCTCGCGTCGGGTGGCTCGGCCGGAACGTCGCCGGCGACGCAGACTGCGGTTGCGCAGTCGGCTCCAGGCGGCGGCGGCTCGGGCGGCAGCATCCTGCTGCAGTCGGCCGGCACGGTCGAGATCGCGGGCACGGTCGATGTTCGCGGCGGTGCCGCGGGCCGCCTGTCGCGCGGCACGCTGCCGTCGGCTCCGCCGCACGGCGGCACGGTCCTCGTCGAGGGTGGCGCGGGTAGCCCGGGCCTCCTGCGCCTTGAGACTCTGGGCTCGCCCAGCGCCTCGCTGCTGCCGAACGCGCAGCCGGCCGCGACCGCCGACAACGTCGGCCCGCTCGCCGACACCGACACGCGCGTTGCGTTCCAATCGACCTTCTACTCGACGGGCCAGCCGTTCGGCCCCGAGTTCGTGCGCTACGAGATCCGCGCGCGCATCAATGGCCAGCCCGTGGTGTTCAGCGATGATCCCGCGGTTGGCGCTCCCGCTCGTCCCGGCTTCGGCCCGCTGGAAGTGTGGTGGCAGGGTGTGCGCCTTGACCTCGAGACGGGTGCAATCGACCCGATCGACCTGCTTACCCGTCAATGGCGGCCCTCGGTCGGCTTCGGCCCGGGCAGCCTCGCGCTCGACAACCGCAACGCCTTCCGGTTCCAGTTGATCCTCGATCGCACGAGCGTCACCGACGTCGTCATCGAGAGCGTCAAGGTCATCTACCGCGTCTGACCTAAGCGCAGAACCCCATCCCTATTCGCATCGTCGCCCTGGCAGTCACCCAATCGAACGTTCCATGAGCCTGTTCTCGCGATCGATCGTCGTTCTCAGCGGGTTGTCCGCGTTGTTCCTCGCCGGCTGTTCGGGCGGCTCGTCTTCAACCGGTTCTGCGGGCATCAGCCCAACAGTGCGCTGCCCGAGTTCCTCGGATGCGTTCTGCTTGCTGTCGTGCGACCTGGGCTGCTCGTCCTCGGGCTGTCTCGTCACGCGAATCGCAGAGAACCAGCGGCTGCGCTTCAGCTTTAACCAACCGCTTCAGACGGGCTCGGTCACGAATGGCAGCGTGTCGATCCGCACTACCACTGGCGAGTCGCCGGATGGCACGCTGATCGTCGATGGCAGCACGGTGACGTTCCAGCCGTCGATCTCGGTGGCCAACGGCATCAGCTCGTTCGGCTTCCGTCGCGGCGAGAGTTACGTGATCACGTTCGCGAACGGCGCCTTTGGCGTGAAGTCGCAGTCGGGCCAGGTGCTGCGCGAGTCCTTCAGCTGCACGGTGGTTGCTGACAACGGCATCCAAGATGAAGACGCAGCACCTCCGCGTGCGGAACTGATTGCGCCGACCAACCTCCAGGCTGCGCCGATCGACTCGACGATCGTGTTGCGCTTCTCGGAAGTCGTCGACACGACGGCCTTCTTGCAGCCGATCAGCGCGAGCACGCCGATTCGCTACGTGCTGCGCCGTTCGCGCGTGCCTGCTGGCAGCACGACGCGCGAGTGCAACATCGACAGCGAGGCGATCCAGGTCGAAGGCCTGCCGGTCGTGTCGCTCGACTCCGTCAACGGTCGGCCGGTCACCGTCATCAGCCTCCGCCCGACGCTCGCGTTGCCCGGCCTCTCGTGCCTTGAGATCACGGTGACGAGCGACGTCCGCGACATCTCGGGCCGCGGCGCTGAGGAACGCACGTTCCGCGTTATCACGGCCGCGTCGGCGCAGACCGACACGCTGCTGATCGAGCAGTTCGCCAACGAGACGCGCATGGACACGGATGTGTCCGGCGGCGTGTGGGCGGACGGCGCTCGCCCGGCCCCGCTCGGCGGCGATGGTCGCCACGGCTCGTTCAACGTGACGAACGGCACGGACGTCGGCAACGGCATCTACCAGTGGAACGTCGATAACTTCACGATCCCGGGCTCGCAGACGTTCAACGGCCAGCCCGCGACGATCACGGACGGCAAGTTCTTCTTCTCCGACTTCGTGGTCCCGGCCGGCGCGACGGTTCGCTTCACGGGCACCAACCCGGTCCAGCTCTATGTGCGCGGCAAGGTCGAAGTGAACGGCCGCATCCAGGCAAATGGCACGGACCAAGTCACGTTCAATTGCCGTAACCCGCAGTTGACGCTGCCGACCAACCCCGTTCCTGGCCAGCTTGGCTCGTTCGGTGGTCCCGGCGGCGCTCGCGGCGGCCAGGGTGGTGATCGTTGCTTTGGCGCAGGCCCGTTGCCCAACAACAACGGCCGCAATGGCGAAGACCTCCGTCTGCCCGCGGGCCACGCCTACGCCTCGGCGGCTGTCGGCACGGGCGGCCGCGGCTCGCCGCTGCACCCGGCGCACGGTCTCGACGCCTCGCTGAGCGCGCCCGTCAACACCTACACCAGCGGCGGCGTGTTCAACAGCAACGTCGGCTTCGGCGGATCGGGTGGCGGTTACTCGGCGGTCGGTTCAGTTGCGTCCAACTTCCCGGTTGTCCCCAACGTCGTTCAGATCCTCCCGACCGCTCCGGTCGCGGGCGGCATCACGTTCGACCCGCTGCCGATTCCGTCGCCGACGACGTCGTCGCTCGCGCACTTCCTGATCGGTGGCTCGGGCGGCGGCGGTGGCGGTAGCCATCCGTTCATCGGCCTTGCGCCCAACGTCGCGACGTTCAATGCGGATCGTTGGAAGGCCGGTGGTGGTGGTTCGGGTGGTGGCGGTGCGATCGCGTTCCGCGCGGGCCGCAACATCTCGATCGCCGGTGGCGGTCGCCTTGAGATCCGCGGCGGTCGCGGTGCTACCTACAACGGCGATAACCCGACCACTCCGACTCAGGACGCGGTGTCCGCTTCGACCGGCCCGCACTGGGGCATTCCGGTTCCGGGTGGCGGCGGTTCGGGCGGCACGGCCCTGCTGCAGGCGAGCCGCGACGTCATCATCGATGGTGTGATCGACGCCAGCGGTGGCGTCGGTAGCAACACGGACGGCATCCTGCCGAACACGGGCACTTCCTCACTCGACATCGACAACCGCGGCGGCAACGGCGCGCCGGGTTTCTACCGCCTCGAGGCCACGGGCCTGACGGCTGCGAGCAACGCGAGCAACGTGCCTGCGTTCAACTCGAGCCGCAATGCCGGCGCGCTTCGCGATATCGATCGCGACACTGCTTCGGGCTGCCGTTCGGCGTGGCGCTCGACGGGCTTCGTGTTCCCGCCAGAGTGGATCCGCTACGAGATGCAGGTCGACGTGGACGGCGACGGCACGGTCGATCGCGTCTACTCGGATGACCCGACGGTGCCGAACAACTTCGGCGCTGCGATCGATCCGCTCGGCCCGGTCACGGTCAAGTTCCAAGGCGCTCGCGTGAACTCGATCGGAGTGCCGGATCCGGCGTCGATCCGCCAGTGGCGCGATTTCATTGGCGACACGATCGGCGTGGGCATCAACAGCGATCTGCCCACGGGCTTCCGCTTCCAGCTCCTCTTCAACACGCAGGCGTTCCCGAACTGCGTCGTGAAGCGTCTGACGGTCGTCACGCGCGGCTGATGCAGCGCGGCAACTGGCTCTGGGGCTTCGCTGCGCGCGGCCCCGAGCCTAGTGGAGTGAGCGCGGACCAGCGTCCGCGCCCCGCGTCCCCGACAGGGTTGATGCGATGAAGGTCCTCCGCGCGCGCCATGTCTATGACGGCGCCCGTTGGATCTCGCCCGGCGAGATCGTGTGGGACGAGGCCGGTGCGATCGTCGTGATCCGCCGCGCTCCCCGGGGCGCACGCATTCGCGACCTCGCGGTCGTTCCTGGCCTCGTCAACGCGCACGCGCATCTGCAACTCGACGCGGTCGGGCGAGCGCCATCGACGTTCGTCGGTTGGGTTGGGCAGGTCATGGCCGCGCGCGGGCGCACGTCGCCAGCAGCAATGGTCGCGAGCGCCGTCCGCAGCCTGCGCGAACTGCTGGACGATGGATGCACCGCGGTGGGGGAGATCGACAGCTCGGGCCTAAGCCAGAAGGCGCTGCTCCGGGTTCCGTTCGCCGGCCGCTGCTACCAGGAAGTCACTGGCTTCCACCTCGACGCGGCCGCAGCGAAGGCCCTCGTCGCGGCGCGCAGGAGCGATGGCACGGCGGAGTGCCTCGGCGGTATGTCGCCGCACGCGCCGTACTCCGTTTCCGCTTCGCTGTTCCGCGCGTGCCGATCGACGCGGCAGCCGTTGTCGGTGCACGCAGCCGAGTTGCCGGAGGAGCAGCAGTTCTTGCGGCAGGGCACCGGCCCGTTCCGCGAACTGCTCGAACGGCTCGGCCGCCTGCCGGCTGGATTCCGCGCGCCCAAGGTCGGCGCGATCCGGTGGCTCGAACAACTCGGACTTCTGCGGCCCACGACCTTGCTCGTGCACTGCCAAGAGCTCGAACGCGGCGACGCCGCGCGCATTGCGGACGCAGGCGCGCCGATCGTCGTGTGTCCGGGAACGATGCTCTACTTCGGACGTCGCCCGCCGCAGGTGCCCGATTGGCTTCGGCGCGGCATCCCGGTTGCGCTCGGCACCGATTCACGCGCGAGCAACGAGTCGATGTCGATGCGGAGCGAGTTGACGCGCGCAGCGGCGATGTGGCCTTCGTTGCGCCCCGCGGAGCTGTTTGCGATGGCGACGACCCATGGCGCTCCCGCACTGCATCGCAAAGGGCTCGGCAGGCTGCGCAAAGGCCAGCGCGCGGACTTCTTCGCCGTGCAAGCTGGCGAGCAATCGACCGATGTGATCCTCGCAGACTTCGTGCATGGCAAACGGGCTCCCGTCGCGACTTGGCTTGCTGGGCACATGCATCGTTGCCGCGCGAAGGGCGGTTCGGATGGTTGAGCCGCCTGCGGGGGCCACCTAGAGTCCGCAGCCCCGCCGCGCGCCATCCTGCGCGCCTGGGCCATCCCACGCGAAGTTGCATACCTCGTTTTTGGACCTCATCGCCTCGCGCGAGAGCTTCTTGCTGACCGGTCACGAAAACCCGGACGGCGATTGCCTCGGCGCCGAGACGGCACTGTTCCACTTGCTGCGCGCGCTCGGCAAGAACGTCGCGATCGTCAATCCCGACCCGCTCGGGCACCCGTTCGACTTCCTCGCAGACAAGGCGCCGTTCTCGTTCGCGACCGCGGATAGCCCGCTGCCGAAGTTCGATGTCGCGGTGTTGCTCGACTGCTCGCAGTTGTCGCGAACGGGCGTTCTCGCGCCGCGGTTGCGCGCATCGGACGCCACGATCGCGGTGATCGACCACCACGTCGGCAGCGACCACGGCGATGGCTCGGTCTGCTACGTCGACCCCAAGGCGGCCGCGACCGGCGCGCTCGTGCGTCGGCTCTACCGCGAGTTCGGCGTGCCGCTGCCGCTCGCCGCAGCGGAAGGCGTGTTCTTGTCGCTCGTGATGGACACCGGCTGGTTCCGCTACTCCAACACCGACGCAGAAGTGCTGTCGATGGCCGCAGAACTCGTCGGCATGGGCGTCGACTCGAGCCGCATCTACGACGCGATCTACCGTCGCATGCATCCCGAGACCGCGGCGGTTCTCGCACAGTGCCTGTCGCGCCACGAGCTGCGCCTTTCCGGCAAGCTCGCGATGGTGCCGATCGACAAGACGCTCAACGAGCGCTGCGGCCACATCAGCTTCGACACCGACCTCGTGATCGACCCGCTGCGATCGCTGCTCGGCGTCGAAGTGGTCGCGATCCTGAAGGAGCGCTTCGACGGCGTGGTCAAGGTCTCGATGCGCGCGAAGGGCGACGTCGATGTGCAGCGCATCGCTGCAACCTTCGGCGGCGGCGGCCACAAGAAGGCGGCTGGGGCAGCGATTCCAGGCGGCCTCGGCACAGCGATCCCGGCGCTCGAGGAGCGCGTGCGTCAGGCCATCGCGGAGACCCGCTAGGAGAATCCCGCGTGTCGTTTGCGATCGTCTCGGACATCCACAGCAACCTCGAAGCGCTCGAGAGCGTGTTCTCGCGCATCGATGCGTTGGGAGTCCGGGAGGTCGTCTGTCTCGGCGACGTGGTGGGCTACGGCGCAGATCCGCTGCCGGTGACGCGCCTCGTCATGCAGCGATGCAAGTGGACGATCCTCGGCAATCACGACTGGGGTTTGTTCCACGACCTCGACGACTTCAATCCGCTCGCGCGCGAAGCGCTCTACCTCTCGCGTCGTCGGCTGAAGCCGAGTTGGGTGCTGCCGGGCAGGCGCGCTGCGTACGAGTTCCTGCGGCGATTGCCGGAGCGCATGCAGGACCACGGCTGCTTGTTCTTCCACGGCTCGCCGCGCGATCCCGTGATGGAGTACGTGCTGCGCAGCGATGGCTTCTTGGAGCCCGAGAAGATGCACTCGATCTTCTCCGCCATCGATCGGCCCACGTTCGTCGGCCACACGCATTGGCCGGGTATCCACCGCGGCGACTTCAAGTTCACGCAGGCGACCGACGAGAACCGCGAGTTCGACCTGCACGGCGAGCCGTGCATCGTCAACGTCGGCAGCGTCGGCCAGCCGCGCGATGGCGATCCGCGCGCTGCTTTTGCGGTGGTGGATCGCGGCCGTGTCGAGATCCATCGCGTCGCCTACGACCTGCGCCGCACGCAAGCCAAGATCCTCGCAGCGGGGCTGCACCCGGCGCTGGCCGAACGGCTCGAACGCGGCAAATGAGCGCGCACGACGACATCGTTGTGGTGCTGAGCACTGCGCCTGCGCGCGCAGATGGCAGTAAGCGCGGCGCGCACGAACTCGCGGAGGCGCTGCTGCGCGAACGGTTGTGCGCTTGCGTCAACGTCGTGCCGGGGCTCGTGTCGCACTACTGGTGGCAAGGCGCGCTCGATCGTTCGGACGAGGCGTTGCTCGTGATCAAGACAGCGCGCAGTCGCGTGGCCGAGTTGAAGGATCGACTCGTCGTGCTGCATCCCTACGAGTTGCCCGAGGTCCTCGTGCTCGAAACCGCAGGCGGGCATCTGCCATACCTCGACTGGGTGCGGCGCGAAGCGTCTGCGCCGCAACATCGCGCGCCGGAGGCTTCCGCGTGAGCGAGCACGGCAAGGAAGCGGACGTTCGCATTGGCCGCCTGCTCCTCGCCGTCGCAATCGGCGCGATCGCATACGCGCTGTCGTTCCGTCTGCCGTTCGCCGCGGGCCTCGATCCGCGGCCTGGTTGCACAGTGATCGGCGTCACCGCGCTCACGATCACCGCGTGGATGTCGCACGCGATGCCGCTCGGTGCCTCGTCGCTGCTGCCCGTCGTGCTGTTGCCGATGCTCGGCGCAGTGGGCATGCCGGACCTCGTGCGCGGCTACAGCGACCCGATCCTGTGGCTGTTCGGCGGCGGCTTCGTGCTCGCGCAAGCGATCGAGAAGTGGGGCCTGCATCGACGGCTTGCGCTGCGCGTGGTCGCGCTCGTCGGTCCGCATCCGCGTCGCCTCGTCGGCGGCTTCTTCTTGGTCGCCACTGCGATCTCGCTGTTCATCAACAACACGTCGGTCGCGTTGATGCTGCTTCCGATCGGTTGGGCGATGGCGGATCGCGTGCGCGCTGCGGGCTCGCTCGATGCGCGCGCCGCGTCCAACTTCGGCGCCGGAGTCATGCTCGCGATCGCCTACGGCGCCTCGATTGGCGGCGTCGGCACGCCGATCGGAACGGCGCCCAATCTCGTCTTCTTCCTTAACTACCAGACGCTCGTCGAGAAGGGCGCGCCGGCGCTCTCGTTCTTGCAGTGGTCGCTCGCATTCGCGCCCTACGCGCTGCTGCTCGCTGCGGGCTTCTCGTGGCTGATGACGCGCTACCTGCTGCCGTTGCCAGCAGGGCGCATGAAATCGGGCGATGAGATCCTCGCCGAGGCGCGCGGGCTGCCCCCGATGTCGACGCCGGAGCGTCGTGTTGCATGGCTGTTCTTGTTCGCCGTGCTGTTGTGGGTCACGCGCGGCGACGTGCGCATCTCCGAGGACACGGTGATCCACGGTTGGGCGCACTGGCTGCGGCCTGAAAAGAGCCGCGATGATTTCTTGCCCGATGGGTTGGTCGCGATCCTCGTCGCGATCGCCGCGTTCCTCGTGCCGTCCGGCGGTCGCAAGGAAGAGCCGCGCCGCATCATGGATTGGGCGACCGCGCAGAAGTTGCCCTTCGACATCCTGTTCTTGCTCGGCGCCGGCATCGCGCTCGCACGCGCGTTCGACCCGACTGGCGTGTCCGCCGCGTTTGGCGAATTGATGCGACCGTGGATCGGCTCGCTGTCGCCGATCGTGCTCGTCTCCGCCATCGCCGCGGTCATGCTGCTGTTGTCCGAAGTCGCGAGCAACACCGCGATCGCCTCGCTGTTCTTGCCGATCCTCATGCAGGGCGCGCTCGCGTCCGACATGGACCCGCGCTTCCTCATGCTGCCTGCGACGATTGCCGCGAGCTGCGGCTTCATGCTGCCGATCGCGACGCCGCCGAACACGATCGTGTTCGCGAGCGGGCATCTGCGCACGGGGCAGATGGTGCGCGCGGGCTTCGCGCTCGACGTGCTCGCGATCGCGTTGCTTGTCGCGATGCTCTGGCTCTTCGTGTTTCCGATGCTCGGCATCGACCCATCGGTGAAGCCCGCATGGATGCCCACGAAGTGACACCGGCCGCTCCGCGCAGCGCATTGCTCCGGCTCTGGCTCGGCGCGTTCTTGGCCATGCTTTGCGTCGCGCACGGCAACTTCGAGAACCTAGATTCTGCGTTCACGATGCAAGGCGCGCGCGCGTTCGTGCGACGCGGCGACTCCGGCTTGCTGCAGCAGAAGGACGGCGGCGATTCGATCGCCGAGATTGCGGCCGCGGGCTACATCGCGCAGAACAGCGGCAAGGCGTTTGGCATGACGGGCAAGGACGGCGTGCACCAGTACGTCTGGTTCCCGATCGGGCACCTCGCGCTGATGGTCCCGGTCGTTGCGCTCGGCGAACGGATCGCGGCCGCGAACCCCGACATCGAGACCCGCTACCAGGCGCACGTCGGCAATGACGCGACCTACGCGGAGGGGCAGTTCGTCATCCAGCAAGGGCTCGTCGCGATGACGCTGCCGGCGTTGTTCGG
>JBEELK010000113.1:0-19533 GCA_041168165.1 Planctomycetota bacterium
TGGCCCTGTTGGGACTCGCAGCTCTGGCGCCCGCGCAGTTCCGAATCGAAGGGAGTCTTGGGCGCCACATCCAAGTCGGTCTGCAGTTGGGCGCGCAGTGCGCGCCGCCGGTCTGCGCCCCGCGCGACCGCGACCGCGACCGCGACTGCGACGACCGCCGCTCGCGCAGGGGACGTTGGGAGACGGTTTGCGAGCAGGTCTGGGTCGACGGCTACTGGCACGAGGAACACGTGCCCGCTCGCTACGGCTGGATCTGCGACCCGTGTGGCCACCGCCACTGGGGCATCATCGAACCAGCGCACTGCCACCGGGTGTGGGTGCCCGGCCACTACGAGACGAGGCAGCGGCGAGTCTGGGTGCGCTGCTGAGCGCCAGAAGGAGTAGGGGATCGACGACGCGGGCGCCCGATGTGGCGCCCGCAGTCGTTCGTGGCGCGCCTGATCCGCCGCCGGTATGGAAAGGCGCATGACCGATCGCGGCGACCGCTTCGACCACCCGCTTCTCGAACGCTACGCCAGCAAGGAGATGGCGGGCCTGTTCTCTCCGCGCATGCGCCATGGCACGTGGCGCGACCTCTGGATCGCGCTCGCGCAAGCGGAGCACGAACTCGGCTTCCCGGTCGCCAAGGAGCAGATCGACGAACTGCGCCAACACCGCGACACGTTCGATTGGCAGCGCGTGGCGGACTTGGAGAAGGAGCTGCGCCACGACGTGATGGCGCACGTCCATCACTATGGCGAATTGGCGAAGAAGGCGAAGCCGATCATCCACCTCGGCGCCACCAGCTGCTTCGTCACCGACAACGCGGACCTGATCGTCTACCGCAAGGCGCTCGCGCTCCTCGAACGTCGTCTGTGCGCCGTGATCGCCGCGCTGACGGAGTTCGCGACTCGCTACCGCGCGTTGCCGTGCCTTGGCTACACGCACTTCCAAGTGGCACAGCCGGTCACCGTCGGCAAGCGCGCGTGCCTTTGGGCGCAGGACTTCCTGCTCGACCTCGACGAGGTTCGCCGCGTCATCGCGTGGCTGCCGTTCCGCGGCGTGAAGGGCACGACGGGCACGCAGGCAACGTTCTTGGCGCTCGCCGATGGCGATCACCAGAAGGTCGAAGAACTCGACCGCCGCGTGACCGAGGCGATGGGCTTCTCGCGGTCGATCGCGGTCAGCGGCCAGACCTACACGCGCAAGCTCGACTGGACGATCCATCAGGCGTTGTCCGGCGTCGCGCAATCGGCGAGCAAGTTCGCAACGGACCTTCGCCTGTTGTCGCACGAAGGCGAGATCGAGGAGCCGAGCGAGTCGAAGCAAATCGGCAGCTCCGCGATGGCCTACAAGAAGAACCCGATGCGCAGCGAGCGCGTCTGCTCGCTCGCTCGCTACGTGATCGAAGCGGCCAACACGAGCGCGCACACCGCGAGCACGCAGTGGCTCGAACGCACGCTCGATGACTCGGCGATCCGCCGCATCGCGCTGCCGGAGAGCTTCCTCTGCGTCGATGCCGTGCTGTCGCTCGTTCACAACGTGAGCCAAGGCCTCGTCGTCTATCCCAAGGTGATCGAGAAGAAGCTGCGCGAACAGCTGCCGTTCCTCGCGACCGAGGAGATCTTGATGGCTGGCGTGCGCAACGGCGGCGATCGCCAAGACCTGCACGAACGCATTCGCGTGCATAGCCGCGCCGCCGCGCATGCCGTGAAGGCGGAGGGCCGCGACAACCCGCTGATGGAACTCGTTGCGGCGGACCCTGCGTTCGCGGTCATTCGTTCGCAGTTGCCGAGCTTGATGGACCCCGCGCGCTTCATCGGCCGCTCGCCGGAGCAAGTCGACTCGTTCGTCAAGAACGAGGTCGAGCCGCGACTCCGCGGCGCAGTTGCGGTGGCTGGCGACGAGATCCGCGTCTGATGCGCGGCATCGTCACCGCGGCGCTCTCGATCGCAGCGTTCGCAGCCTGCGCAGGCAGTGGAGCGTTGCCGCGCGGTGCGTCCACGAACATGCCGTTGCCCGAAGGCGTCGCTGCGTCGAACAGCGAGCCGATCGGCTCCGTCGAAGTCCTCGACCCGCGCATGTTGCGCTACGTCGATGCCGACGCGCGCTTCGAGCAACTCGCGGTTGGCTTCGATTGGTCCGAGGGTCCGGTGTGGGATCGCGCGGCCTCGTGCCTGTTGTTCTCCGACGTGCCGAAGAACGTCGTCTATCGCTGGTCTGCGCAGGCTGGGCTCGAGGTCGCGCTGTCGCCGAGTGGCTGCCAACGCGGGTCCAGTTTGGGCAGCGAGCCGGGATCGAACGGCCTAGCGATCGATGAACAGGGTCGACTCGTGTTGTGCGAGCACGGCGATCGCCGCGTCGGTCGCATCGAGCGCGATGGTCGCCACGTCACGTTGATCGATCGCATCGGCGGCAAGCGATTCCACAGTCCCAACGATCTCGCGTTGCACTCGAGCGGCGCGATCTTCTTCACGGATCCGCCGTATGGCTTGTCCGGCGGCATGGACGATCCTTCGCGCGAACTGGCGCATTGCGGCGTGTATCTGCTGCGCAATCCGAGCGAAGGCGGCGGCGACGTCACGCTGCTCGACGCGACGCTCACGCGGCCCAACGGCCTCGCATTGTCGCCGGACGAGTCCGTGCTCTACGTCGCGATCTCGGATGGCAGCGCGCCGCGCATCGTCGCGTTCGATGTCGCAGCGGACCTCACTCTGCGCGGCATGCGCACGTTTTTCGACGCCAAGCATCTGTTGCGCGAAGGCAACAAGGGATCGCCAGACGGATTGCGCGTTGCGCGCGACGGGACCTTGTTTGCGACCGGTCCTGGCGGCGTTCTCGTGATCGCTGCCGATGGCGCGCATCTCGGCACGCTGCGCACTGGTGAAGCGACGGCCAACTGCGCGTTCGGCGACGATGGATCGACGCTCTACGCGACGGCCGATTCGCGTTTGCTGCGCATTCGCACGAAGACCGTCGGCTGCGGCTTCTGACGACTCAGCGCGTTGAGGCTTCGGTCTCGTCGCGTGGAAGCGCTCGGCGCTTGCGCGGTTGCTCTTCGGGCAGCGGGCTCCATCGCGCGAGGATCGCCCACGCGACAAAGGCTCCGACGAAGTTGAGCGCGAAGTCGCGCGCGCAGTCGAAGTTGTCGCGCGGCGCTGCGGGCCAGATCCACTGGCCCCATTCGTGAAGGCACGTGACGAGCAGCGGCACAAAGAACGCGATGCGGCGCACGCGAATCTGCGCGCTGCGCGATCCGTCCGTGAGGCTCTGCAGCAAGAGCCACGTAGCCATCACGGCGAACACGAGCGCGACCCAGTGCAGTCCCCAATCGCGCAGGGGTTGATGCCAGTTGCCCCACGGCCCGTCGAACCAATAGCCGTCGATCGCGATGCAGAATGCGCACGATGCTGCGGCGGTGGCCAGCGGGACTGCGGTGCGCTTCTGCATCTGCGCGCGATGTTCGTGCCGCGCGCGACGCGGGTCAACGCACGTCGCGTCGCTGGCGGAACAAGCGCGATCGCAGTTGCGCAAAGCCAATCGACGCCGCGAGCCGAACGCGAGCGCCTTGGCCCATGCCGCGCTGCGCCTCAAAGGTGCCATCGGGCTTGCGCCAATAGAGATGTCGCGACACCGGATACGGCCCGTCCTGGTTGCGTCCTTGCGCCATCGCGAACATCGCGCCGAGCAACTCGTCGGATGGCCACTCGTCGATCGGCCAACTGATCAGCGAGTCGCGCACTGGCAAGCCGAGCAGGTTGCCATGGCGACCGACGCGGAACGGTAGCTTGTCGAAACGCAGCGCGCCGACCGCCGCGTACGAGCCGCCTTCCAAGAACTCGAATCGCGAGCGCACAGGGCGCGGCATCTCCATCGCGCATGGCTGGCCTTCGCAGAACTTCGCCACGTTCTGCATCGCGCGCGCGAAGAGCTCTTCGTCGGGGACGCCCCACAGGTCCGCAACGGGTCGCGGAACCGACATCATCGAGCCGCAGAGTTCGATCGCGAGCACGGTGTGCAGACCGGGCAGGTCCTCGCGCTGCACGAAGTCCTCCTGGTGGAAGCCGCCTTCCGAAGGCGGGGGATACAGCCTCAAGACGAGGAACTCGGCGAGCTGCTCAAACGATCCCCCGGTGAGGTTGTCGACCAGCGACTGCACGCGCGTTCCCTCGGACAGCGCTAGGTGCTCTGCGATCGTCACGGCCCACGTCGCTTGCGGCAGTTGCGCGCAGATGTCGGCGAGGTTGTGCAGGCCGATCTTGCCAGGCTGGCCCGCGACGAACGCGCAACCATCGACAATGCGCACGTCGCGGCCGTCCTTCGTCAGCGCGTCGCGGCAGAGCTGTTCGAACTCGGTGGCAAGTTCTTGGCTTGCGAACGGCCACTGGGTCGGACGGTCGTGGTCAGGATTGGGGATGTCGAAAGAGTGGATTCGGTTCTGCATGGTTGCCCTCGTGCGGCGCGAACAAGGCCGCGTAGAGGGGACGCTTGGCGGGGGATGCCTTGGCGCGGCGGCGGGCTTCCCCGTGTGCATGGCAGAGTGGCAGTTGCGGCCTGGTGGCTGACAAAGTGGCTTCCAACTCCCCTCGACTGCCGATCCACGACTCCGCCCTTAGCCCCCTTGGCATCGGGGTTTGCGCGATCCAGACATCCTGGCACGGATGCTGCTCAGCGCGCGGCGCACTAAGGCGCGGTCGCGCCGCAACATCCCACGGAGGCATCTATGGACATGCAGAAACTCACGCAGAAGTCGCAAGAAGCCCTGCAGTTGGCTCAGCAGAAGGCCGTCACGTTCGGCCATCCCCACGTCGGCTGTGACCATGCGGTCCTAGCCCTCGCGGAGCCGCACGACGGACTGATCGCTGGCCTGCTGCAACGGATGGGGGTCGCGAAGGACCAGTTCGCGGCGCGCCTCGAACAAGAGCTGCGCAAGCGGCCGCGCATGTCTGGCTCGGGCTACCAGCCCGACAAGATCTTCCTCGACCAAGACCTCGCGCAGGCGTTAACGAGCGCGGAGCAGCAAGCCGCGAAGATGCGCGACGAGTATGTGTCGGTCGAGCACCTGTTCTTGGCGCTGCTCGCGCAGAGCAAGGGCGGACTCAAGGACGCGTTCGCGCAAGCCAAGATCGACGAAGCTCGCTTCCTCAACGCGTTGAAGGAAGTGCGCGGCAACCAGCGCGTGCAGAGCGCGAACCCCGAGGCGACTTACGAAGCGCTCGGCAAGTACGGCCGCGACCTCGTGCAGATGTGCCGCGAGAACAAGATCGATCCGGTGATCGGCCGTGACGACGAGATCCGCCGCGTCATCCGCATCCTGTCGCGCAAGACCAAGAACAACCCCGTGCTGATCGGCGAGCCAGGCGTCGGCAAGACGGCGATCGCCGAAGGGCTCGCGCAACGCATCGTGCGCGGCGACGTGCCTGAAGGGCTCAAGGATAAGACCGTGTTCGCGCTCGACATGGGAAGCCTCGTCGCTGGCGCGAAGTATCGCGGCGAGTTCGAGGAGCGACTCAAAGCCGTGCTGCAGGAGATCAAGAACAGCGAGGGCAAGATCCTGCTGTTTATCGATGAGCTGCACACGATCGTCGGCGCCGGAAAAGCCGAGGGCGCGATGGACGCGGGCAACATGCTGAAGCCGATGCTCGCGCGCGGCGAGTTGCACTGCATCGGCGCAACCACGCTCGACGAGTATCGCAAGCACATCGAGAAGGACGCAGCGTTGGAGCGTCGCTTCCAGCCCGTTCTCGTCGAGCAGCCGAGCGTCGAGGACACGGTGTCGATCCTGCGCGGGCTCAAGGAGCGCTTCGAAGTGCACCACGGCGTGAAGATCCACGACGCGGCGCTCGTCGATGCAGCGTCACTCTCACACCGCTACATCAGCGATCGCTTCTTGCCGGACAAGGCGATCGACCTCGTCGACGAAGCGTGCGCGATGATCCGCACCGAGATCGATTCGCTGCCGACTGAGCTCGACGCGGTCAGCCGTCGCATGATGCAGTTGCAGATCGAGGAAACCGCGCTAGCCAAGGAGAAGGACGCGGCGAGCAAGGCGCGCCACGACGAGCTCAAGAAGGAGATCCAGGAGCTGCGCGGCAAGGCCGATGCGATGCGCGCGCAATACGACGCTGAGAAGCATGCGATCTCCGGCGTGCGCGCGTTGCGCGAGAGGATCGAGACGCTGCGTCGCGAGCAGGATCAGGCCGAGCGTCGCTATGACATGAACAAGGCCGCCGAGCTGAAGTACGGCGCGATCCCCGAGGCCGAGAAAGCGCTCGCCGCGGAGGAAGCGCGCATGCACGGCAAGCAGGGCGGGCAGCGGCTATTGCGCGAAGAAGTCACCGCCGACGAGATTGCGCAGATCGTCGCACGATGGACGGGCATTCCCGTGAGCCGCCTCGTCGAAGGCGAGCGCGAGAAGTTGCTGAAGCTCGACGACATCCTGCACGAGCGCGTCATCGGCCAGGATGAAGCCGTGCAACTCGTCGCCGACGCGGTGATCCGCGCGCGTTCGGGCATCAAGGATCCGAAGCGTCCGATCGGCAGCTTCCTGTTCTTGGGCCCGACGGGCGTCGGCAAGACTGAGCTCGCGAAGACGCTCGCCGCAGCGTTGTTCGACAGCGAGGACAACCTCGTGCGCATCGACATGTCGGAGTACATGGAGAAGCACGCGGTGAGTCGCTTGATCGGCGCGCCTCCTGGCTACGTCGGCTACGAAGAAGGCGGCCAGCTCACCGAAGCCGTGCGGCGCAAGCCGTACTCGGTCGTGCTGTTCGACGAGATCGAGAAGGCGCACCCGGACGTGTTCCACGTCCTGTTGCAGATCCTCGATGACGGCCGCGCGACGGATAGCCAAGGTCGCACGGTCGACTTCAAGAACACCGTGATCATCCTCACGTCCAACATCGGCGCGCCGATGTTGCTCGAAGGCATCACGAAGGATGGCCACATTCGCGAGTCCGCGCGCGACCAAGTGATGGCCGAGCTGCGGCGGCACTTCCGACCGGAGTTGCTCAACCGCATCGACGACGTCGTGTTGTTCAAGCCGCTGCAAGCGGGCGAGATTCGTCGCATCGTCGACCTGTTGCTCACAGGCCTTCGCGGCAGGCTCGCGGATCGTCGCATCTCGATCGAGGTCAGCGACGAGGCGAAGGACTTCCTCGGCCAGCAGGGCTACGACCCGGTCTACGGCGCGCGTCCGTTGAAGCGCTTCTTGCAGCGCGAACTCGAGACGCGCATCGGTCGCCAACTGATCGCTGGCGGCGTGCCGGACGGCAGCACGGTGCGCGTGGACCTGAAGGGTGGCGCGATCGAAGTCACGACGACGACCGCGTCCGTCGGCAACGCGCAGCCGGCCGGCCGCTGAGTTCGCGCGTGGCCGCATGCTCGCGGCAGTCCTCGCTGCGCATTCGTGGCAGCGATCGAACTGTCGTGAGCGCCGCGGCCACGGGCTCTTGCGGGATCGCGGTCCAAAGGGCACCGTGCGCAGCCCGATGACGGATCCACTCATCACGCTGCGCCGCGCGACCTTCGTCGAAGCGATTTCGTTCGTGCTGCTGCTCGCCGCGATGTGGGTGAAGTACGGCGAAGAGCTGCCGATCGGAGCGCTGCTCGTGCGCATCACGGGCATGGCGCATGGCGCGCTGTTTGTCTGGCTCTGCTGGTGCCTGCTCCAGGCGTGGACTGCGAGGCAATGGCCGATCGCTCGGCTCGCGTTGATCTTCGTGGCTTCGCTGGCGCCGATCGTGCCGTTCTTCCTCGATCGGCGGTTCCCGGCGTGGATCGCGTCATCACCGCGGTGGCGCGGCGATGACGATGCGCGCGCGTGATCCTGCGTCGCCGCGTAGCGAGTAGGCCCGTAGCAAGTAACCGCAGGCATCGTCTGTGGGGAGTTCCGTTGCGGCCATGGTGCATTCTCGAGCTATCCGCGGGCTTCCTCGGACGACGGCGATCTGGTCGAGTTCACGGCCTTCCAACTGCCATGCGAAGCCCAGCCAACCGCCTGCTTCCCAAACTCGTCGCGATCCTCTCGTTCCTCGCAGCATGCGCAGCACCGCCCGCGACGGCTCCGGTCGCCGGCAGCCAGGGGCGCTTGCTTGTGATCGGCGGCGCGCTGTCGAAGCAGAACGATGACGTGTACAGCCGATTGCTCAAGCTCGCGATGACGCCGAGCGGGGTGCGGCTCGTCATCGCGACGGCGGCGAGCGGCGACGAGAAGGGCGCTGCAGAGTCGCTGCAGAAGAACGTGCTCGCGCGCTCGCCACTTGCGCACATCGACGTGATCTCGCGCGACACCAGCACGGATGCGACCGTCGCTGCGATTCGTTCGTCGAACGCGATGTTCTTCACGGGCGGCGACCAGAAGCGCATCACGGATCGCTATCGGCCCGAGGATCGTGACACTCCGGAGTGGATTGAGATGAAGCAACTGCTCGCGCGCGGCGGCGTGATCGCCGGCAACAGCGCGGGCGATGCGATGATGGGGGACGTGATGTTCTTCACAGGTCGCAGCGCGCAGGCGCTCGGCATTCCGCGGCAAGACCTCGATCCCGAGGACGAACTCGCCAACCGCACCGGGCCGCAGATCGGCAACGGCATGCGCCTCGTGTCGTGGATCCTCACGGACTCGCACTTCTGGGAGCGCGATCGCGTGGGGCGCCTCGTCGCAGCGCTGGAGCAGTCGGGGCAGCGGCTTGGCATCGGTGTCGGCGAGAACGCGGCGGTTGAATTCGACCTCGCAACCGGCGACTGCATTGGCATCAGCGAGAATCCCTCGTTGCTCGTCGATGCGGGCTCACTCGTGCGCGATGGAGTTGCGCGTCGCAACTGCCGAGCACTCGTCGTGAAGAAGGGCGCGCGTGTGCGTCCCGTCGAATGGAGCCGTTCGTTGCCTCCGCCGTCGCAGCGGCCAGCAGGCCAATCCCAGGCGATCTCGGTTGGCGACGACGACAAGCTCGCGACGCAGCGCCTATTCGAGGCAGCTGAGGCGACGGTTGGCGGGACCACGCGTCTTCGGCTCGATGGATGGTCGCTCGTCGCGTGGCGCGATGGGGACGTCGTCACGTTCGACGTCGAAGTCGGGCAGTGACGCAGAGGTTCAGTCCGCCCAGGCCTGCATCCACGGCTTGCTGCGGTAGCGATCCCACGCGTCACACAGCACGGTGACCACGGGGCCGCACAAGCCGCCGCGCTGCGCCACCGCGACCGCCGCGGCGACGTTGGCGCCAGCCGATCCGCCGACCAGCATGCCCTCTTCTCGCACCAGCCGTTTTGCCATCGCGAAGCTGTCCGCATCCGAGACTCGCACGGCGCTGTCGATTGCATTGCGATCCAGGTTGGCGGGCGGCGCGCTCGCGCCGATGCCCTCAAGCGCGTAGGCCGCGTCCGCGCCAGGCGTGCCGGTTGCGACCCAATCCGCGAGACCGGAGCCGATCGGATCGGCGAGCACGATTTGCACGCGTGGATCCGCCGTCTTCAGCGTGCGCCCGACTCCCGTCAACGTGCCGCCGGTGCCAGCGCCCGCGACGAATGCGCCAATCGGGCCGCCGACTTGTCGCAGGATCTCGGGTCCCGTGGTTCGTTCGTGGACGCGGATGTTGGCGGGGTTGGCGAACTGGTCCGCAAGCAACCATCCATGCTCTGCCGCCATCGCGCGCGCCACGTTCTGGAAGTTCTTTGGGCTCGCGAGCGGCGCGTTCTCCGTGATCACGACGCGCGCGCCGAGCGATGACAGCGCGACGCGCTTGTCGATCGACATCTTCTCCGGCATCACGCACACGAGTTGATAGCCACGCACGGCCGCGACGATCGCGAGGCCAACTCCCGTGTTGCCCGCGGTCGCTTCGATGATCGTCTGACCCGCTCGCAGCGCGCCGCGCGCTTCTGCATCCTCGACGATGGCGAGCGCGATGCGATCCTTGATCGAGCCGCCGGGGTTCAGGTGCTCGCACTTCCCCAAGATCGGGACCGGCAAGCCGCGGCTGATGCTCTTCAACTCGACGAGCGGCGTGTTGCCGATGTGCGCGAGGATGCTCATGCGATCGCAGAGCAGAGCAAAGCAGGCGGGATCTCGCAGCGACCTGCCCAGAAACACAGCGAGGCTGCCGACCGCGGTTGCGATCGGCAGCCCCGCTAGGGGATCACGCGAGCATCACTGGAAGCGGATCTCGTGAGCGTCGGACGCAGCGAAGATGCCGTTTGCAGCCAACGGGCTGATGCTGATCGCTTGCGCCATCAGGCTCACGCCGGGAAGGCCCGCGGGCGCGGCGAAGTAGTTCGACGTGCCGTTCGGGCCGATCAACGGCGCGCCCAGCGGCGTCAGGTTGCCAGCCATGATGAAGTAGGTGCCGAGGTCGACCCAAATGTCGAGGAACGGCAGCTGCGGCGTGGGAGGCGTGCCCGTCGCGAAGATGCTGCCGAGCAGGTAGTACCACTGCAGCGTGTAGGTGTTGTTCGGCGACGTCACCTTGAACTCGATCAGCTGGCCGGCCTGCGCCGTCTTGATGTCTTGGCCAACGCCGAAGGTCGGCGAGGCGAAGTTGAGGCCCGTGCCGAGACGGATGTCTTCGTTGGTGCCCGGGTAGGTCGGCGTGGTCGGGGGCGTCGTGAACTCGACGTCATCGAATTGAGCCGCACCGCCCACGTTGCCTGGCTGCAGGTAGAGCAGCAGTGCTTGCACGCTCGTCGTGCCGACCGGCGCCGTGCCGGTGACCGCTGGGTTGTCGATCCACTGATCCGTCACCGAGTTGCCGTCGAGGACGATGCGCTCCGCATTGCCGATCTCGTTGCCGCCCGCGTTGAAGAACGCGATCTTCATGACGGCCCAGTTGTTGTTCGGCAGGCCGGTGCCGAGCATCGGGTCGCCGCTGAAGTGGCGCGTCCAGCAATCCAGCGTGAACTGCTGGCCGGGGACCGCGGGGAACGCCTGGAAGACGCCGCTCACATTGAAGCCACCGCTGAAGTTGCCAAACATCTTGCAGAGGAAGGCGCCGTTGCGCGGGCTGACCGCAGGCGGGTTGATGGGCTCAGCGTACGAGTTGCCGAACGCGCCCCAGCCAACGAGGCCGCTTTCGAAGCCCGGGTTGGCCAGCAGGTTTTGCGCCATGCCGACGGGCGCGAGCGCTGCGAGGCACAGCGCGGACAGCACATGAGAGATCTTCATCGGGTTCTTCCGTCTTGGTTGCAGGGGGGATGCAGGAGGGATTCGGGTTGCGCGCGTCGGAGCGAGTCCGCTGCGCGCGTTGGTTCGTTCAAGGTTGGATGCAGAGTTCGAATGCGTCGGCGAGGCCAAACGTCTGCGGGCCGACGGGATCGATCAGCATCCCTTGTGCGTTGACGCACTGACCGACGAGGCCAGGGTTGTTCGGGATCGAAAGCTGGAACGGAGCGGGGACGCCTGGGCCGGTCCAAAGACCGCCGAGGATGCCAACCGGGTTCGTGTTGGGATCGACGAGCAGTTCGCCGACCGTCGTCTGCATGCCGAAGCCGACCTGCAGCAATCCGCACGGGAAGCGCGCGGTGCGCGTGCCGAGCAGCAGTGCGGAGATGGATCCAGGCGTCTGCGACCCGACGGGATTGTCAAAGCCCAGCGTTACCGACGAGCCGAGGCGCGGCGCGCCGCTCAGCAGGCGCGCGCTGCCGGCGGGATTGACGCCGCAGCCGCCGAGGAATGCGCCGACCGCGGTCGAGTAGCGGAAGTCGCTGATGATGATCTCGACTGCCTGTCCGTTGCTCGGACCCGTGCCTTGGTTGGCCCACAGGTTGAAGCGGAATCGCTGGCGACCTGCCGGCGGAACGCGGCGGCCCGAGGCGGGCGCGTGGACATACGTGCTTGCGTGGATCGGGGTGACGTTTGCGAGCGAGCCTGGCGAGACTTTGCCTGCGACGGCGCCATACGAGATGCGGTCTGCAGACCACGAGAACCAACGCGTCAACGTCGGCAGTGGCGTCAGCACCGGCGTCGTGTAACGGATCAGGTTGCCGGCGTTCTGGAACGGCTGCACGACGACTTGCGAGCTCGTCGGATCGTTCGCGTTGCCCCAGCGGCTGTCTTCGAAGTCGATCTCGCGATTGGGCCACGCCGGAATCGTCGCATCGTCGCAGTGGGGGTCCCACGTGAACGCGCCGAAGACGACGTTGGGATCGAGGAATCCGACCTGCGACTCAGTCGTGAACCAGTAGGTGCCGTAGCCGAGGTCATCCATCAGCACGACTTCGGACGACATCCACTGGCCGTTGCGCTGCACGAGCTTCAAGTGCAGGCGGCGTTGCGCGTCGACGAAGACGTCTGCCACTTCATCCGTGAATCGATTGGGCCCTGGGCCGACTGGCGTCGGCGCTTCCTTGATGGCCCAAGTGCGGCCCGCGAACTGAATCGTGCGGCCAGGGCGGTCGACGTAGTCGCGCGCAATCGCTTGCAGGCCAGACGGGATGCTGCACGTGCCCGAGGCAAGTGGGGCCGTCGTGTTCGATGGGATCAGCGCCGCGCAGAAGATCGACGCGCGGTCATCGAGGCAGCAGGTGTAGACGTTGGCCGAGAACGTGCCGTTCGCCTGAATCGGAACCGAAGTGGAGGCAGCGCTCGGCTTGCTCCACCAGCCCGCGCCATCGATGTAGATGTAGACCGCAACGCGGTGGGTCGCGGGATTGACGCCCGTGACCACGCCCGTCATCGAGCCCGCGGTTCGCCACGCAGGGACGGAGGTGATGTCGATCTGCTGTGCTACGGACTCGTCGCACGCAACCAGCGCGCACATCGCCGACACGAAGAAGCCGATCGGGCGCGGTTGCGCGCGATGGCTGGTCTTGGTCTCGATGGCGAGTGCAGCGCTCATGCTTCTCGTGGTTGCGTGGAGCTCTGCGCGATTACTGGAACCGGATCTCGTGCGCGTCGGTCGCTGCGTAGACCGTGTTGTTGGCGTTGAGGCTGATGCAGACTGCCTGCACCATCAGGCTCGTGCCCGCCAAGCCGACCGGGGCGCGGAAGAACGACGACGAACCGCCATTGGGATAGATCAGCGGTTGGCCAACGATCGGGCGCGGCGAGCCATCGACGAGAAGGAAGTGCGTCGGAATGTCCGCCCAGATGAACGGCAACTGCTGCTGCGTCAGCGGCGAGCCGGTCGAGAACAAGTCGCCGATCAGGTAGTAGCCCTGGGTGTTGAACAGGCCGCCTGGCGACGACACGTTGAACTGCAGGATGCTGCCGCCCGGGGCCGTCTTGATGTCGTTGCCAGGGCCCGTCGTCGGCGTAACGCCGCCGACCGCGCTCGACAGCACGATGTCTTCTGCCGAGCCGGGGTAGGTGCCTTGGATGCCGTTCTGCAGCGTCAGCACTGCGTCGTCATACATCGCAGCGCCAGTGCCAACCGTCGGCTGGATGAACAGCAAGAGCGCCTGCACCGTCGCGGTGCCCGCGGGGGCCGTCGCGGCGATCGGCGCGTTGTCGATCCACGTGTTGGTCGGGAACGTGCCGTCGAGGATGCGACGATCTGCGCCCGAGATCTCTGCGCCGGTGACGTCAAAGAACGCGATGCGCATCACCGCGATGTTGTCATTGGGGCCGCCGCTGCCGGCGAGCGGATCGAACGCGAAGTGCCGCGACCAGCAGTCGAGTTGGTAGATCTGGCCCTGCGTCGCCGGGAACGTCTGGAACGCGCCCGTCACGTTGAAGCCGCCGAGGAACTGGCCATACATCTTCAGCACGCGCGTGCCGGTGCGCGGCGCGACGGCGGGCGGGTTGGCCGCCTCGGAGAAGACGTTCGGGCCGAACGTCGTCCAGCCAGTGAGACCGGTCTCGAAGCTCGGGTTGGCCAAGAGGTTTTGCGCGGAGCCCGCCGAGGCGAGGAGCGCGGTGCAGAGGAGGGCCGACAGGGTGCGGATCGTCATGGGATTCCGGGGGGGGCGGAGGAGCGAAACCGTAGGGGCTTTTGCTTCGCTGGGATGCTTCGTTCGGATGCGAAACTAACTATGTCGCATCCATCGGGTCAAGGGGGTGCAGGCCTAGTCGACACCAGGAAGCGCGGGGTGGTTGCGAATTTCGGTGCTCCGACATCTGGCTGCCGCTTGCATATCCGTAGGAATCTCCCTATTTTATGTAACATTGCCCGGCCATGACCTCGCGTCTCGACAGGGCTTTGGCGGCCGTAACACGTTGGTGGCAACGGCCCTAGTTTGTTCGGAAGTCAAACGAACGATGGTCGATCGCCGGATCTCAGCACTCGTCAACCAGAAGGTCCGCGCTCGCGGTGTTGCCTCACTAGAGGACGTCGCGTCGCAGGTCTCCGGGGCGGCGCACATTCGTGCTCAGCATCGCGGTTTGCTGATGCGCCTGATCTGGCGCGAACGGCAGATCTCGCGCGCAGACCTCGCGCGCAGGACGGGGCTGAGTCGTTCGTCGATCTCTGCGATCGTCGCGGACTTGCTCGACACTGGCCTCGTGCGCGAGACGGGTGCCGGCGATTCGCTCGGCGGCCGCCGCCCGATCTTGCTCGGATTCGAGGACGGCGCGATGGCGATCGTCGGCGTAGACATGGGCGCTGCGCACATCGCCGTGTCCGTCACCGACCTGCGCTGCCACGTGATCGCATGGCGGTCGGAGATGCACGACGTGCGCGAGGACCCAGAGGGCTCGCTGCAGTTGATGCGGCGACTGATCGCCGAAGCGCTCGCGGAGGCCGGTATGCCGACGTCGCGCGTTCTCGGCATCGGCGTCGCTGTGCCGAGCCCGGTGAGTCCGGCCGATCCCTACCACCTGTCGCCGGTGTTCGTGCCCGCGTGGGCGAATCACAGTCCCGTGCGCCAACTCGAAGCGGCGTTTGGCGTGCCCGTCGTCATGGATAACGACGCCAACCTCGGCGCGCTTGCGGAGCAGTGGTGGGGTGCTGGCCAAGACGGCCGCGATCTCGCCTACATCAAGGTCGCGACCGGCGTTGGCGCCGGGCTCATCATCCACGGCGACATCTATCGCGGCACGACGGGCATCGCCGGCGAGATCGGCCACATCCCGGTCGATGCGTCGGCGGGTCGCTGCGTCTGTGGCCTGATTGGCTGCCTCAACCTGCGCATCGGCACGATTGCGCTGCTCGAACGTGCGCGCCTTCTGCGCAACGAGAACGACAAGAGCACATTGCCGCGCCGCGGCATCACCGTGAGCCGCATCGTCGAAGCTGCGTTTGAGGGCGATGCGCTCGCGCGCCAACTCGTCGAAGAAGCGGGCCATCACCTCGCGATCGGCGTGGCCGCATTGCTCAACCTGCTCAACCCCGCGACGGTGGTGTTTGGCGGCAGCCTCACGCGCGCCGGCGAGATGCTGCTGCGTCCGCTGCGCAAGACGCTCGGCGAACGCACGCTGTCGGCGTCGGTGAGCCAGTCGCAGTTCGTGATCAGCAGCCTCGGCATCGAAGGCGTCGCGCGTGGCGCGGCGACCCTCGTGCTGCAAGCTGCGTTGCAAGACCCCTCGGTGTTCCCAGCTCTGCACAGCGCGCATTCCGCCGAACCCCAGCAAAGGACGAGTCCCTCGTGAGCCGCCCCGCCGATCCCGGTTACGCCACCCGCCTCTCGCTCGTCGTAGCGCTCGGCGGATTCCTCATGGGTTTTGACAGCGCCGTGATCTCGGGCGCGGTGGATCCCGTGAAGGGCGAGTTCTCGCTCGATGCCGATGCGCTTGGCTGGTTTGTCAGCTGCCTAACCGTCGGCGCGACATTCGCGATGGCGGTCGCCGGCCCGCTCGCCGATCGCTTTGGTCGACGCGCGATGCTGATGCTGACGGCCGCGCTGTTCACGGTCTCTGCAGTTGGATGTGCCGTCGCCCCCGACTACTCGACGTTGGTCTGGGCGCGCATCCTCGGCGGGCTTGGCGTCGGCGGCGCGTTGTTGATCGCGCCCATCTACATCGCCGAGATCGCTCCGCCTGCGCGTCGCGGTCAGCTGGTCTCGTTCAACCAGCTCAACATCGTCCTCGGCTTCTCGGCCGCGTTCTTCTCGAACTACTTCCTCGAGCTCGCTGGCTACTCGTGGCGTTGGATGTTGGGCGTCGAGGCGATCCCGGCTGCGCTTTACGGCCTCCTGCTGTTCACGATTCCGCAGAGCCCGCGTTGGCTCGCGGCGCGCGGTCGCAGCAACGAGGCATTGGATGTGCTTACTCGAATCCAGGGCGAAGCTGAGGCTGCGCGCTCGCTGGATGAAGTGCGCGCATCGCTTCGCGCTGACGAATCGCTGGAAAAGCCGCGGCTCGGAGAACTGTTCTCGCCGCGCATGCGGCGCGTGCTCGTGATCGGCCTCGGCCTCGGCTTCTTCCAGCAGATCACCGGCATCAACGCCGTCTTCTACTACTCGACGACGATCTTCAGCATGGCGGGTGCCGCGCGCGACGCCGCTCTGTGGCAAGCGATCCTCGTCGGCCTCGTCAACGTCGTGTTCACGCTCGTTGCGATGCGGATGATCGATCGCGTGGGGCGCAAGCCACTGTTGCTGATCGGCTCGTCGGTGATGGCTGTCGCGTTGTTCTGCAACGGCGCCGCGTTCTCGATGGCGCGCTACACGTTGTCGGCAGCGGGGCTCCAGGAAGCATCTAGTGGCATGCCAGCGGACGCAGTCGCGGCGCTGCAGTCGATGGTCGGCATCGAGCACCAAGACCAACTCTCGTTCGTTGCTGCGCTGCGCCAATCCGTCGCAGGCTTGCCCGACTCTTCGGTGTCCGCAGCGCAAGCCGCGGTGGAATCGCTCGCCAAGGCCGCGATGCAGATCGACAGCACGCTCGTGCTCGCCGCGATCATGGCCTACATCGCGGCGTTCGCGATCTCGCTCGGCCCGGTGATGTGGGCAATGTTCTCCGAGATCTTCCCGCAGCGAATGCGCGGCGCGGCGATTTCGCTCGCGGGCTTCTTCAACTCCGCGGTCTCGTTCGGCGTGCAACAGTTGTTCCCACGCGGACTCGAGACGATGGGCCCGGCCAACGTGTTCTTCGTGTTCGGCGGCTTCGCGGCGCTCGCGTTCTTGTTCTCGTGGCGCATCGTGCCCGAGACCAAGGGGCGCACGCTGGAAGAGCTGGAACGCGAACTCGCGTCCTGACGCATCGAGAACCTGATCCCGTGCGGCCCGGATCGAGCGCCGCGTGGATCCAACGAGGCATCGCCATGAACGTCCGCGCAGCTGCTTTCGTCCTGCTCCTCCTCGCCGCGAACGCGTGCGCACAGCGCGCAACCGCGCGATTTGCCGCAGCGCCCAAGGGCGGCGAAGCGGCCCAATCGACAGCGGCCGAGGGCTTCCTCGACTTCGAACTCGAGGTCCCAACCTGCGGTCGTTACCGCTGCGAGATCGATCTCGCTGCTGCGGCGGAAGGAACCGAGGTCTGGGTCGAAGACTACGTCGGCAATCCCGATGGCCGCTCGTACGACGTCACGGGGCCGATTCGCGCTGCGACGGGCGTCGTCGCGCGCAGCGGTTCGCCGCTCGACAAGGGCACGCATCGCATGCGCCTGCATCACAAGGGCGGCGCGATCGCCGTGCGCGGAGTCGCATTCGAGTTGATGGTTGCGCACTCGCCGACCCCAGCGTCGTTGACGCAGCGCACCGAAGATGGCGAATGGACGATCGTGTGGTCCGACGAGTTCGACGGCGACGGTCCCGTCGATGAGACGCGGTGGGCCTATGACATTGGCGACTGGGGCTGGGGCAACCGCGAACTGCAGCGCTACACCGCGCGAGACCAAGCCAATGCGCGCCGCGAGAACGGCAATCTCATCATCGAGGCACATCGAGTCGGCGATGGCCCGTCGTGGACGTCAGCTCGCTTGACGACGCGCGGCAAGATCTCGTTCTTGCGCGGTCGCATTGAGATGCGCGCCAAGGCTCCCGCGCTCGATGGGGCGTGGGCTGCAGGTTGGCTGCTCGGCGACGCATACCGCGACGAGAAGTCGTGGCCTTACTGCGGCGAGATCGACGTGTTCGAGGCGGTGGGTCGCGAGATCGACGACGCGTCGGGCGATGGCCAAAACCACGCTTCGTGCCACACGCGCGCCTACTACTTCAAGCAAGGCAACCACATCTCGCGGACGCGCGCGGTGCCGCGCATGGCGGGCGAGTTCCACGTCTACACGCTCGATTGGTTTCCTGATCGCGTCGAGATCGCGGTCGATGGCGAGCGCTACTACGTCTACGACAAAACGAATGGCCCGCTGGAGTGGCCGTTCGCCGAGCCGCAGTGCTTGATCCTCAACCTTGCGATGGGGGGCGGCATGGGCGGAGCAGTCGATCCAAAGGCCGATCGCGCGCAGTTCGTGGTCGATTACGTTCGCGTTTTCGGACGCCGATGAAGCACAGCAAGAGCACGCACGGATCCTGGATCGAAGACGCCGCCTCGATGGCGCCGTTCTTCATGGCCATCGTCAGCGGCGGCGACCGCTGGATGTATGTCGCAAGTACGGGCGGGCTCACCGCAGGCCGTCGCGATCCCGATGGCGCGCTGTTTCCGTACGAGACTGACGATCGCCTTTGCGCCGCGGATGGAACGGTCGGTCCGCGCACGATCGCGTGGATCGAACGCAGTGGCAGCAAAGCCGCGCGGTGGGAACCGTTCTTGCGCGCAGCGGACGGACTGCAGCGCACGCATCGACGCATCTGGAAGAGCGACCTCGGCGACGAGGTTCTGTTCGAAGAGCGCAACGACGATCTCGCCGCGACCTTCCGCTACTCGTGGCGCAGCGGCGCTCGCTTTGGGTTCGTGCGCGAGGCGGAGCTTCGCAACGACGGCGCGTCGCCGATGCGCGTGCGCATGCTCGACGGCCTGCTCGGCGTGATGCCTGCATGCGTCGATCGCGGCATGCAGGCTGGATACAGCAACCTCGTCGATGCCTACAAGCTCACCGAGCGCGGGCCGTGCGCCGGCCTCGCGGTGTATCGGCTCTCGTCGATCCCGTCGGACCGAGCGAAGCCCAACGAGGCGCTGCTCGCAAACTGCGCATGGGTGCGCGGACTGCCCGGCGCGTCGCTGCTGGTGTCCGCGCGACAACTGCGCGCATTCCGTCTCGGCCAACCCGTCGTCGCCGAGGAGGTCGTGCGCGGATCCGCGGGCGCGCTGCTCGCGCATGCCACGTTCGAATTGGCGCCGGGCGCTTCGATGCGCTGGACGATGGGCGTCGATGGCAGGTTCGATGCCGCGCAACTGATCGCGTTTGCCGATGCGCTCGGCCAAGGCGAAGCGATGAGCGATGCGCTCGCGAACGCGATCGCCGCCGACCTCGACGCAGATCGCCAGCGCCTTGTGCGACACCTCGCGGCGGTCGACGGACTGCAAGCCACCGGCGATTCGCGCGCAGACGCGCGCCATCTCGCCAACGCGTTGTTCAACACGATGCGCGGCGGCGTGTTCCTCGACGATGGCCGCATCCGCATCGCTGACTTCGCGCGCTTTCTTCGCGAGACGGCTCCTGCGGTCGCGTCGCGCTGCGACGTCTCAGACTGGGCGGACATGTCGTCGCGTCGCGATCTGGTCGCGCGCGCGGAAGCGAGCGGCGATGCCGACCTCGAACGGTTGGCGCGCGAGTACCTGCCTCTGAC
>JBEELK010000114.1:0-4335 GCA_041168165.1 Planctomycetota bacterium
CCGCGAAGGCACGGAGCTGCGCACGCTTATCCGCCCGCTCGATGAAGGAGACTTCGACCTGCGCGCGATGCTGACGACGCTCGACGAGATTGCCTTCGACGGCCCCATCGCACTGCAGGGCTTTGGCCTCACCGGCGCCGCTCGCGACAACCTCGCTCGCTCGATGGCTGCGTGGCGCAAGTTGCACGAGCGATGAGGCCACATTCGCGCGGCGACGCGTGGACAGGCCGCGCGTTGCGTTGTCGCATGCGCGCATGCGATCCTCGATCCTGTCCGCCCTGTTGCTGTGCGCGTGCGCTTCCGCCCCCATCGCCAACGCGCCGCAGTCCCCCGATGAAGCGGCGATCCGCCACATCGTCAACGACGTCTACGCGATCGTCTCCGGCGACAAGGGGCAGGCGCGCGATTGGGATCGGTTGCGCAGCCACTTCCTCAAGGACGGCGCGATGCACGTCTCGATGCAACGCGGCGATCGCACGGCGGCAGCGTCCTTCGACGTCGAGCAGTTCATCGCGATGGCATCGCAGAACTCGCAGCAAGAAGCGTTCTACGAGTCGCCGCTTGTGACGCGCATCGAAGCGTTCGCTGGCGTGGGCTACTCGTGGAGCAGCTACCAGTCGCAGAAGAGCAAGGACGCCGAACCGTTCGCGCGCGGCGTCAACTGCTTCACGTTCGTCAAGACGAAGGACGGCTGGCGCATCGCTTCGATCGCGTGGAGCGAGGAGAACGAGAGCGCGAAGCTGCCGACGGACATGCTGACGCCCGCGCGCTGAGTTTGCGTCACTGCCGCGCGGCTGCCGTGCCGTCGAAATACTGCTGATACTTCGGCCAGCTCCATGTGGCGATGTCGCGACCAACCTTGAGGCCGACGTCATTGTCGATCGGGATGTGGTAGCCGCCCATCGCGCGCGACACCGCCGCCATCTCCGCGGTCGCCGAGAACGTCGGCAAGTCGAGCGTGACGTAGTCGCCCGCATTGGTCTCGGTCAGCTCGCAGTGACGACGGCGCTCGGCGTAGCCATAGACATCGCTGCCCGTGAAGAGCTCGAGCATCTTGCTGCATGCGCCGCTGACCGTCGCGTGCCCGCTCGTGTAGCCAGGGAACGGCGGCGTCACGACCGACTCCGGCGAATACGGCCGCCACTCCTCAGCCGGCATCTGCTTGGTGCCGCCATCGACGCCGGCCCAACCGGTGATCGTCTGGCCCTTGTAGTAGTGCCGGATCAGCGTCCACGGCCGCGAGCTGTCATAGACGCGCTTCGTCTCCCAACACGAGATGAACGCGTCCATCGCGACGTTGGCGATGACGAAGAACAACTTCACGTCGCGGTCGAGGTCGTGCTTGTCGCGGCGCGACACGTCCTGCGCAAAGCGCAGCCAATGCCCGCTCTGCCCCGTCGAACGCGGTCCATCGCGCATGAACTCGACGATCGCCTTCTGCTCGTGCGTGAGCGATTGGTTGTAGGCGAGCACTTGCGCCGTCTGTTCGCGCAACAGCGCGTCGTTGTCCTTCGTCGTGGGCGGCGGCGCAGGGCGGAACTGATCGGCGCGCTCCATCACGAACGGCGTCACCTTGCCCCAGTGCGGCGTCAGGAAGCCCGGCGTGACCTTCTTGCCATCGGCGAGCGTGAACTCGATCGGCTGCCAACGATCGGGGTCAATGATCGCGTCCTTCGGATTGACCGGTTGGTATCCCGTCGTGTCGCCATAGGGCGTGCCGTTGCCGCCTGCTTCATCGCCAAACTGATTGCTGCCGTCGCGGCGGCGATGCGCGATCACCGCATTGGCGGCGCGGATGCCGATGCCGATCGGCGTCGCGAGGTCGTCGCTCTCCGCGTCGGGGTCGAAGCCAAACGCGCGCATGCGCTCGTCGAGCCACGCGCGCGACTCGGGATAGACAAAACGCAGCGAGTGCAGCGACGCGTAGCTGATCGCGACTTGCTTGTTCCACAGCGTGCGCTCCGCCTCGGGGCGACGCAGCGCGCTGCCGAGGCGCGAGCCAACTGCCTTCTCGTCGTATGCGGCCCACGCGTCAAACATCGCAGTGGCCCAGATCGCGAGCGTTCGCGAGATCACCGTCGGCCGCGCCGCAAACTGATCGACGTTGCGCGCCGTCGCTTCTTCTGCGACATCGAGCCACGCGTAGGCGAGGCTCACGTCCGCCGCGTCGGCCTCCGGCAAGAAGCGATGCAGCGGGCGACTGGACTCCGTGGTCGACGAGCACGCTGCGAGCCACAACGACGCGACGACGGGGATGACGAAAGCGAGCGCCGCTGCCGCGCGCCGGAAGTGCCGAAGACCCATGGACGACGCAGGATAGCGCGCGCGCTGCGTTGCGCACCTGTGCGCCGCCGCAGGGAAGAAGTGCTCACCCGCGCAGTCAGCCGCGCACGAGGAACTCGTCCGACGTCATCAAGACCATGACCATCCCTTGCGCAACGCGCACCTCGATCGCTTCGGCATCGAGGCCCATCTTGAGCAGAGCTGCGCGCTCCGCCTCGGCCCACTTGCCAAGCGCGTCATACTCCTCGCGCGTCGGCCGCCGCATCAAACAACGCTCGTAGAGCAGACGAGCAAACTGCATGTCGCCATTGTCCTTCGCCGCTTGCCGCACGGACGCAGCGAGCGCATCGCGGCACTCGACGAACTGAGGGTCGTTCCACAACGCCAAGAACTGCAGCGGCGTGTTGGTCGCGGTGCGACGCACGACGCAGAACTCGCGGCTCGGCGCGTCAAACGTTGTCATCGTCGGATGCGGGCTCGTGCGGCGCCACAGCGTGTAGAGCGAGCGACGATGGCGATCCTCGCCATCGCTCGTGGCCCATCGCTCGCCGCTATAGATCTGCCCCCACACGCCATCGGGTTGCACGGGCATCACGCTCGGTCCACCGACCTTTGTCGACAGCAATCCCGAGACGCTGAGCGCTTGGTCGCGCAGCATTTCGGCGGAGAGCCGCAGACGCGGGCTTCGCGCAAGCCAACGATTCTGCGGGTCGCGTTCGCGCATGCCGTCCGCGGGAACGGGGCCCTGCCGATACGTCGCGGACAGCACGATCGAGGAGAGCAGCTTCTTCCACGACCAGCCGCCGTCGCGCAGTTCGCACGCGAGCCAGTCGAGCAGTTCGGGATGCGATGGCGCATCGCCTTGCACGCCAAAGTCCTCGCTCGTCGCAACAAGGCCGCGGCCAAACAACTGCTCCCACGCGCGGCTCGCAAACACGCGCGCGGTGCGCGGGTTGTCGTTCGACATCAGCCATCGCGCGAACGTCAGCCGATCCGGCGACGAGCCTTGTGGCAACTGCGGCCAACACGCGGGCACGCCGCCGGTCACCACGTCGCCTTGCGTGAGGAAGCTGCCGCGCAAGTGCACGCGCGTCGTGCGACGACGATCGCTCGGCAACTCCTGCAACACGGGCACCGAGGGAATCGGGATCGCGGCGAGTTCTTCGCGCAACGCATCGCGGCGCGTGCGCAATGCCTGCGCGTCGGGCGAAGCTTGCGCAAATGCGCGCACGACCACTTCGTCGCGGTCTGCGCCATCGCGCGCGACTGCTGCTTCCGTGTCCTTGCCCATGCGCGTTGCGCGCAGCTCGAACGCAAAGCCACCGATGCCGCCGCCGTTGACGATCGCGAGCAGCAACCGATGCGAACCCTTGGCGAGGCGCACCTCGACGAGGTCTTGGCCGAGCACCGCCGCGCGCGACGCCTTGTTGGCGTGGACGAGGTTGCCGTCGATCCACGCGACGACCGCGTCATCGCTGCCGAGCGCGAGCACGGCGTCGCAATCGGCGGCGACGGTGATTGTGCGCGACAGCCAGAACGTCGACTGCGCACCGCGCAGATCGTGCACGGCGCCATCGACAAGGTCCGCGCGGTCGAGCCAACCATTGCTCAGCACGCCGGCGTCGTAGGCAGGCGGCTCCGCGCCCGCGCGCAACCGTTCGAACTCGGCGCCAAAGTCCTTGGCCTCGAACGGGCCCGCAAGCCGCCACGGCGACAGCGCGGGCGCCGCGGCAGCAAATGCTGCGATGCGCTTTTGCTGCGACTCGATCCATGCGGCGCGCGGCAGCGCTTCTAGCTCTGCGTCGACTTCGCGCAGCTCCGCCTCGATGCGCGCGACCTGCGCCGCTTGTTCCGCCGTCGGCGCGCGCAACGTCGGCGACTCATCCGCGCGATCAGCATCCGCGGTCTGATCCAACAGCGCGTAGAGCTGGAAGTACTCGCGGTGCGAGATCGGGTCGTACTTGTGGTCGTGGCACTGCGCGCAACCGGCGGTAGCGCCCATCCAAACCGACATCGTCGTGTTCACGCGATCGACCACCGCGGCAGAACGAA
>JBEELK010000115.1:0-14132 GCA_041168165.1 Planctomycetota bacterium
GGCATCAGAGGAAGGTGCTTCCCTGCTGCAGACTCAGCAGGTAAAGCCCAAGGCTCGCGAACCCAGGCTAGATCGTCAAGGGAGTATGCGCTCGATCGCGTTGGCCAATCAGAAGGGCGGAGTCGGCAAGACGACAACCGCCATCCACCTTGCTCACGGGCTCTCACTCCGAGGCGAGCGTGTGCTGCTGCTCGACCTAGACCCTCAGGGCAACGCGCTGGTCGCGCTGCAGGGGATGGAGGGCAGCTCCACGGAAGCGCCGCAAGAAGGGCCGTTCCGCCAGGTCTGCGAGCGGCTCTGGATCGAGGGCAACTTCCAGGAGGATGTGCCTGACGAGGCTTTTCTCTCACGGCTTCGCGAGGACGTCGAAACCTTGGACCCCGCTTGGCTGATCGCGGATTGCCCCCCGCGCATGGATGCATGGGGAAAGGCAGGTTTACACCTGTGCCAGGAAGTCATCGTGCCGGTTCAGGCCGAGTTCTTGGCGATGCACGGGCTGTCGCAGATCCTGGCGACCCTAGAAAGCGTCAAGGATCAATGCCGCCTCCTGGGGGTACTGCCAACGATGGTGGACATGCGCGAGCAGATCTGCGCAGAGGTCGTCAACAGTCTTCGGGCTCACTTGGGCCCTCAAGTCTTCGAAACGGTGGTGCTGCGGGACTCGACCCTCGTCGAGGCAGCCAGCCACGGTGTGTCTGTGTTCCAATACGCGCCTGCCTGCAAGGCGGCATTCTGCTACGGCGAGCTGATCCGGGAGGTCTGTGATGGTTGATCGCAAGCTAGGTCGAGGTCTCGATTTCTTCTTGTCCCCCTCAAATCGTGGTGCTGCGCCTGCGCCAGCCCCCAAGGTCGCTGCGCCAGCGGCCGCGCCGGTGGTCCAAGAAGCGGCACAGGATGCTGTGACTCTGATTCCGACACCAGAAGCAGCACCGCAGGAAGTCATCGCCAGGATCCCAGGCACCGAATTGACGATGGTTGCGTTGGACAAACTGGTGGCCAACCCCCACCAGCCTCGAACCGGCATTGACACCAGTGACCTCGCAGAGCTCAGCCAGTCCATCCGCGAAAGCGGGGTGCTCCAGCCGATTCTCGTGCGCCGCGTGGGTGCATCGCTGCAGATTGTCGCGGGTGAGCGCCGTTGGCGCGCCGCCAAGCTCGCGGGGCTGACCGAGGTCCCGGTGATTGCCCGAGAGATCACCGACCAGGAGTCTGCCGTCTTTGCACTGGTCGAGAACCTCCAGCGCGAGGACCTCAATCCGCTGGAAAAGGCGAACGCGTTCCGCAGCCTCCAGACGCAGCTCGGCGCGAAGCAGGAAGAGGTCGCCCAGCGTGTTGGCCTCGACCGCTCCACGGTCGCCAACTTCATGCGTTTGCTCGATCTCGCCCCCGCCGTCCAAGAGCATGTTTCACGTGGAACATTGTCGATGGGGCACGCGCGCGCGCTGCTCGGCGCCAAGGACCCGGAGGTGCAGACCAAGCTCGCGGACGAGGCGATCCGTCTGTCCCTGTCCGTGCGAGCCCTAGAGGATCTCGTCCGGCAGGCCAACGTGGGTCCGGCCACCCCGGTCAAGAAGAAGGACGCAAAGCAGATCAAGGCTGCTTGGCTCAAGGAGATTGAGGAGACCCTGACCGAGACGCTGAGCACGTCAGTCAACGTCCGCTATGGCCGCAAGTCGTCGGTGATCCAGATCACCTGTGCAGGCCGGGAAGAGTTCGAGCGGATCTATAGCAAGCTCAAAGAAATCGAATAAGCGGCTGCTAGGTAACGACTTAGGATATCGATAGCGGTTGACAGAGAGCGGGTGGCCCACGGGTCACCCGGCCAAATGGGGTGGCGGCAGTTGCACTTGCCGCCTTGCGCGAGCCGGTGGGGGAATCCCGCTCCACACGCTGCTCGTGCGGCGGGCCAGCGACTAGCGCCAGGCCCGCGCGATCCCTTCGGATCAGAGCTTCGTCACCGACTTGATGGTGATGTTCTCGGACGGGCGGCCGCGGCCGACTTCCTCGTCTTCCGACCGGTCATAGCTCGCGTCGCAGATCTTGCGGACGTTCTCGAGTCCCTCGACCACGTAGGCGAAGACCATGCGTTGGTCGTCCTGACTCGGGGAGTCCGACTCGCAGATGTAGAGGCGATCGACCTCCGACTTGCCATCACGGATGCGCGCGCTGACGGCGCCGGGGAAGTGGCTCAGGTTGGTGAACTCCTGGACCGTGTATTCGTCCTTGCTCGGCTTCGACGTGTCCCAGTCCGCGCGGTTGGCCTCGGTCTTGGTTGTCTCGAAACCGAAGTGGAACTGGCGCGTCGCCTCCATGAAGCGATTGCGGCGCGAGCTGGGGCGGACGATCTCGTCGACCTTGATGCCCTCCCAGAACTTGGCCGTGACGATCTCATCGAACTTCGCGCAAGTCTTCGGAGCATCCTGGACCATCAGGGCGATCACGAACTCGCCGTATTCGCCCTCGAGCGTGACCTTGTAGCGCGGCGCATCCGCCGGGATCGCGGGCTTGCCGAAGGTCGGCGGCACGCTGAAGTCCTTGGCGGACTTGAGGTTCTGAATCAGCATCTCAGCGGGGGAGCCCGCGAGTGCCGGCTTCAATTCCTCTTCCTCATCCTGCTGCGCGTCCTGCTTCTTGTCCTTGTCCTTCGGCTTCTCGACCGGTTGCCGGACCTGGACCGGGTAGCTGGTGCTCGCCACGAGCGAGTGGTTGGGGTAGCCCGCCTTCAGCTGGTCGATCGTCTTGCTGGCGGCATCCACATCGCCGTTGCGCGCCTCGCGGCACGCCTTGAGCCACAGAACGTAGGGCTTTTGGCTCGCATCCGCGTTCGCCAGCGCCGCCGTGAAGTGCGCTTCAGGGGCATCGCGCAGTTCATCCAGCAGGTTGGCCACTGCCTCGAACGAGCTCGCCGACTTGGGGTCGCCGTCCTTGGGGTTGTAGGCGGAGCGCAGCAGCGTCGCCTCGGCCCACTGCGACCACTTCTTGTTGGCCTGGGTTTGCTCGTAGTAGCGCAGCCCATAGTAGGCAAACATGCCCACGATCAGCAGCCAGAAAGCTGCTTGGACCAAGCGCTTATAGCGTTCCCAGAGGATTTCGAGAGCGTTGGGCGCTTGGGTGCCCGGAAGGCCCTGTGGCAAGGATGCGGTCATGATGGATTTCTGGGGGAGCGATCAGCGGCCTTCGATCTTGGTGTCGTAGTCGACCACCATGTGGGTCTCTCCGAAGTTCCGCTCCAGGCGGTAATCGACCACGTAAGCACCCCGTTTGAACTGGATGTGCCGCGTCTTCGGGTCGTCGGACTTGTCGGACACGAGCTGCCAGCTGTGTTGCGGCATGCGATCCAGCAGGTGCGTGCACGCTTCCTGGATCGTCGTCTGGCCGACGTATTCAAAGTGCCCGTAGCGCCAGCCGGCGGCTTCGCGCGAGTGGCTCTCGGCGAAGCGCTCGACGAGCTTGAGGCCCTGCGGCACGACGATGTCTTGGAACTGCACTGCCGAAGTGCCGAGGTCGCCGCTGTGATTCGTCTCGGTCGATTCACAGGCAGCGAGCAGTAGCCCCAGCAGAGTGGGGGCAGACCAGCGAAGGGCGAGGTGGTGGTTCATTCGGTCGAGCGGCTGGATGGCGCGGGGTAGAACCACGCGAGTGTAGCCTTCGGGGTGCGCGGTCGCAACGACGGCAGGGGGCATTGCCGGCTCCAGAGCCCCCACTAGACTGCTCGGCGACTTGGCGGCTCTTGCGGACCTGCAATGCAGAAGACCGAGAATGCCATGCGTGCGCAGTTGCTGGACCGTTCGGCTCTCGTGCTGAACCGGTCCTGGATGCCGGTCCATGTCACGACAGTCCGGCGCGCCCTGTGCATGATGGTGCGCGATGTCGCGCGTGTCGTGGCGCCGGACACGCTCGCGGTCTACGCGTTCCCTGAGTGGATTCGTCTCAGCGACCCGCCGACGCGCGACTATGTGCGATCGCCATCGGTGCACATCCCGGTGCCCGAAGTCGTTGTGCTGCGCGGCTACGACCGCGTGCCATGCCACGAGGCTCCGTTCACGCGCAGGAACCTGTTCTTGCGCGACGATTTCACGTGCCAGTACTGCGGTCGCAAGGGATCGCCCGATCGCCTCAGCATCGACCACGTCACGCCAAAGTCGCGCGGCGGTCGCACGACCTGGGAGAACTGCGTGCTCGCATGCGTCGGCTGCAATGCACGCAAGGCCGATCGCCATCTCAAGGACTCTGGACTCCGGTTGCTACGCCAGCCGATGCGGCCGCGTTGGACGCCGTACCTCAACCTGCGCCCGAGTCAGCAGCTCGAATCGTGGCATCGATTCGCTCCTGACAATCGACGGTCGGTCCATTAATCCATCGCGCCCCCGATGCGCGCCGACTCGTGCGCGCAGCCTCTTCCGCGAGATTCATCGATGCGCATTCCGCTGTTGATCGCTCTGTCCGTGTTGTTCGGCAACGTCGCGCTCGCGCAAAAGCCTGCAAAGGAGCCCGCGAAGAAGGACGCTGCGAAGCCTGCAAAGGACGCAAAGCAGGACCCGAAGAACGCGAAGAAGCCTGCTGTCGAGCAGAAGAAGGAAGCGAAGAAGTCGCCGGAAGAAGAGAAGCTCGCTGCGGAGATGGCCGCGAAGGGCTTGGTGGACGTCAATGGCACGTGGGTCGAGAAAGACCACGTCGAAGACGCCAAGCGCGGCGTGTTCCACTTCAACGGTGAGTTGGTTGCGAAGGGCGAGTATCGCGCGCTGCAATCCGGCAAGGTGCGCCACGCAATCACTGGCGAACTGATCGCCGCGGAGGATCTCGAGAAGTCGCGCGGTCGCTCGTTCCCGATCGACGGCGGCAAGCGCTGGGTCGACGAGAAGGAAGCGGATGCTTACCACGGCAAGGGCGCGAACCCGTGGATCGTCACCAACACGCACTATGTGCTGCTGAGCACGCTGCCGATCGCAAAGATCGAGTCGCTGCGCGAGCATGCAGATCGCGCGATTGCGCAAGTCTCGTCGGCACTCGGCGAAGCCAAGCCGGTGCCCGCGCAGCGCCCCGCGGTGTTTGTTGCGCCGACGCAGGATGAGTTCATTCAGTTCGGCACGAGGCTCGGCGACGAGACCTCGGCGTACGGCGCATTCCTCGCGCGCGAAGAGGCGCTCCTCGACCTTCCGCTGCAGGGCGAAGTGCGCCCCGCGGTGTCGCTGTGGGACGAGGGTTGGGGGCCGTACTACCTGCCGCACGCAGTCGGCCTCGCCTACGTGCACGGCATTGTGGCTTCCTGCGAAGCAGAGTTGCCCGCTTGGTTGCTGCACGGCCTTGCGTCGTCAGGCAGCCGCTTTGGCAATCCCGACACCGGCAAGTGGTTCTGCCAGAACCTCGCCAAGGGCGGCGGTCTCAAGCCGCTCGACAAGTTCTTCTCCGCGTTCGCGATCGATGGCGAGATGGAGTCAGACGCAATCAGCGCCAACCTGACGCAGGCGGGATTCTTGATCGACTTCGCCAAGAACGGCGGCGACAAGGACGTCGCGTCCGCCCTCGCCGCTTTCGGCGAAGCGATGCGCGCGCAAAAGGCCAGTGGCATCGACAAGGCTGCCAAAGCCCTGCAGTCCGCGCTCGGCAAGAGCCAGGACGCCATCGACAAGCACTTCCAGAAGCAGGTTCGCTGATCCAAGTAGCAGCCCGCTGACGGTTTCGAAGCGCGGTCGTCCACTGCGGCGCCCGCTGATAGTCCCCTGCCGTGCAGCCAGCTGCACCGCGAGCAGAACCCCAGACTCAACTAGAGCTTAGATCAACATGCGTAAGATCCAGTGGATGCTCCTGCCGCTCCTCTCCGCGTTCGCCGCGGTCGGGGCAGCCCAGCAGCAGTCGATGGTGCCCTATCTGCCCGCCGGCACGGTGATGGCGATGAGCATGCCCGATCTCGATGCCTCCATGCAGGAGATGGCATCGATGCCGATCGCCAAGATGTGGGCTGAGCAGGAAGTGCAGAACTTCGTGAAGGACGCCCGCGAGATGGTGCAGCAGCAGATCCAGAAGGCGATGGATCAAGCGAAGGAGATGCACGCGCAGGGCGCGCTGCCGGTCGACCCAGAAACGTTGATGACCCTTCGTGTGAAGGGCGCCTCGGTCGCTCTGACGCAGCTCTCGATCAAGTCTGGCGACTTCGGCCCGATGCCGACGGTCGGTCTCATGATCCAACTGGAGTTCGGCGATACGGCGCCGCAGTGGTTTGGCCTCATGCAAATGGGCATGGGCATGCTGGGGCAGACGGGGCAGATGGAGCAGGGCGAAGTCGCGGTCGGCGACATCAAGATCGCGACCTTCAAGCCCAAGGAAGGCCCCGCGGGCAACTCGATGGGTCTCAACGTCGCGATGCTGAAGAGCGGCGTGATCCTCGGCACGGTGCTCGATGACGTGCGCAGCACGGTCGAGAACATGGTCGCCAACAAGCCGATCCTCGCCGAGACCGATCGCTACAAGGCGTCGAGCAAGAACCTCACGGTCGAGGGCGCCGAAGTGGCGATGTTCCTCCGCACCGATCCGGTCATGGACTTCATGATGTCGGCGCTCGAGATCGGCGCCGAGATGAACCCGGACATGTCCGAGATCGACCTCGACGGCGTGCGGCGTGGCATGGACGCGCTCGGACTGTCGGCGATGAAGTCCTACGGCATGTCGAGCAGCTACCGGGATGGCAAGGCCATCATGACGGGCTACATCGATGCGCCGGCGCTGGATCGCAAGGGACTGATGCCGACGGGCAACAAGACCGTCGACATGGCCTTCCTCAAGTGGGTGCCCAAGGACGCTGCGAGCTTCTGGGCCTTCAGCGTCGAGCCGATGGCTTGGCACGATGCGATGCTCGGCGCTCTGCGCGCATACGACCCGAAGGTCGCGGAAGACGCGATGGCGCAGCTCGCGGAGATGGAGAAGGAGATTGGCTTCAACATGCGCGACGACCTGTTCGGCGCGATTGGCGACTCGGTCGTCACGTGGGCGATGCCGATGACGGACATCACTGGCTCGCCGGAGATGGCCATCCTCATCAAGGTCAACGACGAGCAGAAGGTCCTCAAGGTGCTCAAGGCCGGGTGCGCGATGAGCGACGGCCAAGTGACGCTCGAGGAGAACGAGAAGCGCGGTGTGAAGTCCTATCAGTTCTCGATGGACCTCGACGACGCCCAGGGCGCTGGGATGAACCCGCTCGCCAACCTCAACCCGTGCTTCACGTTCCACAAGGGTTACATGGTCATGGCGTTCTCGTCGGATGACGTCCGTCGCGCGATCAAGCGCATGGACCGCACCGAGGACGATCCGAAGACCGACATCCGCGGCAACAAGGAGTTCGCTGCGTATGCCAACGCGCTGCCCGAAGGCGTGATCGACATCTCCTTCACGGACTGGAAGTCGACCTTCGAGAGCTACTACTCGCTGATCAATGGCGTGGTCGGCTTCATTCCGCCGAGCGAAGACATCCCGTTCGATTGGGCGCTGCTGCCGGACTCCTCCGCGCTGACCAAGCACCTGTTCGGCACGATGTCCTACACCAAGGCGGACGCGAACGGCCTGACCAGCGTGACCACGACGCCGTGGGGTCCTGAGGTTTCGATGGTGCTCGTTGCCCTCGGCATTGGTGGCGTCGTCGCAGCGACCACGATGCCGAACCTGATCCGCTGACGCGCTCGGCGCATCGGCGCCGCAAGCCTGACTACGACATGCCGCGCCGCGGTCCGTGCTCGCCACGGGCCGCGGCGCGCTGCATTTGGGGCCAACGAATTCGCGGCGAGTTCGCGATCCCGCATCGCGCATCTATCCTGTGCGACCGCCATGGACCTTCCGCGCGCATCGGCAACTGAGCCTCTCCATCGCCTTCGGCGCGAGTTCCGCCGCATCCGCATCGCGCGCATTCCTGCGATCGCATTCGCGTGCATGGCAGCGCTCGCGACTGCTGCGCCTTCGCAATCCGGTCGCTCGCCGTCTGGCGCAATCGCGCTGCATCAGGCGAAGCGCGACATCGCCAACGACGCGCTCGTGTTGCTCGTCGCGTCGCATCCCGACGATCGCTACCTGCTGCCCGCGATGTGGCTGCGGTATCGCTTTGGCGCGCGCGTCGCGGTGCTGCTGGCCTCGCGCGGCGGCGGTGGGCAGAACTCGCGCGGACCCGAGACGGGCGACGAACTCGAACGCATCCGCACGCTCGAGGCCGAAGCTGGTTGCGCCACATTCGACGGCGAAGTGTGGCACCTCAATCGCCCCGACTTCGGCTTTCGACGCAGCGCGGAGGAGACGTTTGCGGAGTGGGGTCGCGAAGACACGATCCGCGAACTCGCGCGACTGCTGCGCACGATTCGCCCCGATGTCGTGATCAGCACGCATCACGCCGAGGAGACGCACGGTCACGACCTAGCGCTCGCGCAAGCATTGCCGCTCGCGGTTGCGATGGCTGCGGACAACGAGGCAAAGCTCACGGAGCCGCCGCACGCGTTGCGCGCGCTGTTCCTCGGCGCGACGAGCGAGCCAGTGCCTGCTGCATTCACGATCGACGCCGAGGAGTTGGAGCCGACCCGCGGCGACACCTATCGCCGACTTGCGTACGACGCGCTGCAGCAACATCACGTGAGCCCCGGCTTGCCGGCGCCGATCGACGCGGTGTTCGAGCCAACGATGCGATTCCATGCGTTGTCGATAGGCGCGCAACCGACTGCGAAGGGTCCGCTCGATGGCGTTCCGACGATGTTCGACGGCATCGCAGCGACTGCTGCGCAATCGGCTCAGTCTGCGCAAGCGTCGATCGCGGCAGCACAGCGAGCGCAAGAAGACGACATCCAAGCGGCCATCGCGGTCGTGCGAGCGCTGGAGTCGATTGCTTGCGAGCCCAATAGCGATGCCGCGCGTCGCCGCGATCGTCGCCTCGAAGCCGCGCGCCGTCTCGTGCTGCAGACCAATCGGATCCAGGTCGAAGTCTCCGCGCGTCCTGGCGCGGCAGCGGTCCCAGGCGAGGAGTTGCCGCTCGACGTGATCGTGCGCGTCGGCGGATCGCTGCCCGCGCATCGCGTGCGCGCATCGACTGCGCGCGGCGCGCTGCGTCTCGACGCGCCGGACGCAAGCGATGGCGATCCTTCGATCGAGGCTGGATCCAGCATGCGCGCGGTCGCGATCTATCCAGTCCCGCTCGACGAGCATGCGGATGCCGATGCGACCGACGCGCGCTTTCGTCGCGATCGCTATGCGCCGCCAGTGCAGTTGCGCATCTCGATGCAGGTGGATGGCGTCGACGTCTCGCAGGGGATCGCGGTTCCTGTCGAGTTGCTGCCTCCAGTTCAGCTCACCGTCGTGCCGCGCATGCTGATGCTTCCGGCGTCGCGCGGCGAAGTGCGCTTTGCGGTCAAAGCCGAACGCAACTCCGCGTATCCCGTGCTCGGCGATCTCGATCTGCGCGCGCCAGCGGGCTATCGCATCGAAGGGCCGCGCACCAAGGTCGCGCTCGATTCGTCGCGGAGCGACGTGTTCGAGTTCTCGCTGCGCGCGCCGCAAGATCGCAGCAGCGGCGTCGATCGCATTCGCATCTCGCTCGGCGCCAATCGCGTCGTGCTTCCCGTGCACAAGGTCGAGGCGCAGATCGCGCGCAACCTTCGCATCGGCGTGGTGCGCAGCCTCGACGATGCGCTGACCTCGGTGATTGGCGCAGGCGGCTTCGGCCTCGCGTGGTCTGGCCTTAGCGACACGGACTTAGCGGTGGGCGACCTCGATGCGTTCGACACGATCGTCATCGACGTACGCGCGCTGCGCGATCGCCCGCAGGCGCGTCAGAGCTTTCGGCGCCTATTGGAGTTCGCGAGTCGAGCCAGCAAGCGACTCGTCGTGCTTTACCACAAGGACGCCGAGTACGACCCGCCGGGCGAAGGCTTCCGCGGCGCGCCATTCCAGCCGTTCCACATCGGCCGCGATCGCGTGACTCGCGCCGATGCGCCGATTCGCATCCTCGCTCCGTCGCATCCGTTGCTCAACGCGCCCAATCGGATCCAGGCAGAGGACTGGGATGGTTGGGAGCAAGAGCGCGGCCTCTACTTCCCAGCGGTCTATTCCAGCGATTACGAGGAGATCCTCGAGTGCAACGACCCTGGCTTGCCGCCATCGCGATCGGCGTTGCTGTATGCGAAAACGGGCGACGGCGAGTTCGTCTACTGTGCGATGTCGCTGTGGCGGCAACTCAAGAAGCTGCACCCAGGCAGCGTGCGATTGCTCGCCAACTTGCTGACCCCGACGCCGCAGAGCGGCAAGTAAGCGCGATCAGCGCGCGCTGCGCCGCGACACGAGCGCCGCGCAGCTGACGAGGTTGGCGCACACGACGACCGCGATCGCGAGCTTCGGATCCGTGCCGTGGAGCCACATCGCAGCGAGCCAGCCCGCGATTGCGGAACCCGCTGCAAACCAAGTGGCGGCCCCCTCCGTGCGCTCGACATCCACTCCATCGGTCGCGCGCGCAACTCCATCGACATGCACGATGCGCTCCGTCGGCATCGAGTCGCGCAGCGTTGCAATCGCCGCAGTCACGCCTTCGACGGACTTTGCGATGCGCTCCAATCGCTCGTCACGCGACTCGCAGCCTGCGGCCTTCTCGATCGACTCCTGCAGCGAACGCACACCGTTTGCGAGCGCTCCCACGATGGGCGAGAGGTCGGTCGGCTCCACGCGCCGCTCCGCGAGCGTGAGGATCGCGAGTTGGATCTGCTGCAACGGCTCCGCGAGCGCACTTACATCGACCATCGCGCGCACTTCGATCGGCGTTGGCGCTGCCGCGCGCGGCGCATCGGTGGGCTGCGCTGCCGTCGCAGTGATCGCGTCGAGTTCTTCGTGCGCGATTGGCTCTGCAACGACTGGCTCCGCTGCGCTCGTCTGCAACTCTGGCTCTGGCGCAATCTCCGCTGCGTTCATCTGTGCCACGGGCTCCGGTTCTTGCGCGGCCTCCGCTGCGATCTCGACCGCGGGCGCTTCTGCTCCGATCGACGACTCGTCAGCCAGGCTCAGCTCGCCTTCGACGAGGATGTCCCCATCCTCAGCGACAGCTTGGTCATCGATGCGCGCTGCCGCGTTCTCGATCTGCTCCGCCGCGACTTCGAGTTCGTCGATGCCCTCTGCAAACGGCGCATCGTCGCGAAGGTCTTGGTCCGCCTGCATGCTCGACTCCATCAGCGAGTCGATCGCGGCGGTGATGTCTTCGATCGCGTCATCGAGCTCCGCCTCGACGACGTGCTCCGTCAGAACGTCCTCCGTCGTTTGCTGCGGTTCCGTCGACTGTGCTTGTGCCTCGACGTCCTGCGCTGACTCTGCCACGGGCTCCGTGACGGTTTCGGCGGCACTCTCTGCCGTTGGCACCGCCAGCAGTTGCCGCACTTCCTCGCTGCCAAACGCAACTTCGTCTCGGCCATGCTGCGCGAGCAACTGCAGCAGCTCCGCGCGCAACGACTCGGTGTGAACCGCGTAGACCACGTCGCTACCGCCGTCGTCTGCGATTACCTCGCCAACTTGCTCGAGCTGTCCGGCCCAGAGCCATCCTGCAATGCGCTGCTCCTCGACCGACATTGCGTCGAGGTCGGAGCGGCAGAGCAGGCGTTGGCGAACGTGCGGTGCGATGGCTGGCATGGGTGTTCCCGTATGCCGACCCGATCCCTGCACATTTTCGGCCTTCTAGGCGGCTTGGTGGAGTCTCAGACCAAACCGCATCGAACTGCCGATGCCGTCGGCGCATCGCCGCGGCGTTCGCGCGCGCATGTCGCGCGAATCTTGCGTCACTGCAGCTTGGGGAAGCGCATGCGAGCGCGGGTGCTGCGCACGAACCGAACGTCCATCGGGTCCTTGCCGGTGCGAAGGATGTGGATCGCCTGCGCGTCGATCAGCGAGTAGTCGCCATTGTCGTAGACGATCTCAAAGCGCATGCCATGCGTCGTGTCCTCGAGCAGGCGCACCTCGAACACGTTGCGCGACGGGATCACGCTCGTCTTGCCCTGCATGTCCACGTAGTGCATCTCCGTCATCTGCATGACTTGCACGACGTCGGCCACGGCTGGGTCCTGGGTGCCCTGCGGCGATTGCGGCATCATCGCGATCAAAAAGCAGAGGCAGGGGATCGGGAGCAGTGCTTGCCAGGTCTTCATCGTTCGCTCGTTGTAAGAGTCGGTCTTCTCTACGGCCGGAGGTCGGCCTATGACGGGGCCTCCGCATGATTCTGCCGGGCATTCTCTCGCTGCTACTTTGCTGCTCGACGCAAGAGCCCGGCGCTAGCCCCGTCACCGTAGCGGGCGCCTCAGAGAAAGTCCCCGCGCAGGCGATCGCGCGCGTAGAGGCAGAGGTCGCGCCAGCGCTCGCAGCCGTAGCGCCCGTGTTCGGCGGGCAACCGGTGCAGCCGTTCCGCGTGGTCGTGCACGAAGCGGGATCCGCTCTGCCGCCATCGCTGTCTGCGCTGCACCACGAAGGTTCGCCCGGCTTCGCGATTCTGTCGCGGCACGAGATCCACGTGATGCTCGACGAAGTGGCGAGCAACGGGCGCGGCATCCGCCCCGTGCTCGTGCACGAGTTTGCGCACGAACTGCTCGACCAAGCATGCGGTCGCAACGGCCGCCGCATCCCTCGTTGGTTCCACGAAGGACTGGCGCAGATCCTCGCCGGCGACACCTACCTCGGCGCAAGCGAGGAGATGATCGTGTGGCGCGCGGCGATGGGCCGGCTGCTGCCGTTCTACGAACTCGAAGACCGCTTCCCGACCGAACGGAGCGCGCTCGCCGCGGCCTACGCGCAGAGCTATTCGTTCGTGTCGTGGATCGAGCGCGCCTACGGCGTCGATGCGATCATCGACATGGCGCGCGCCGTCAACGAGGACACGTCGCTCGATCTCGCGATGGTGCATGCGACCGGCAAGCCTACGGCGGCTTTGCACGACGCGTGGCGCGAGCACCTTGTGCACGGCAGCGGCGCCGCGTGGCGCGCGGCCTTCGCCGAGTTCTTCTCGCTGTCGTTGGTGTTGCTCGTGCCTGTGCTGGCCCTCGCGATGATCCGCCGCATGAAGGCCGATCGCATCGCGCGCGACCGGCTCATCGCGGAAGAGCGCGAAGAGGCGCATCGTCGCGCCGTTGCTGCGGCCCTCGCCGCCGAGGGGCCGCCCCCAGTCCAAGGCCTCGCGCAGTCGCCCGACCCCGCCAACTAACGCATGCCCGACGCATGCCGCCGCGCTACAACGCCGCTGTGGTCGCCATCGCGTCTCGTCGGCTCTGGCCGCTCCTCTTCGTCCTTGGCTGCATGCCCGCAGCGGGTTGCGTCGCGCACGAGCATGTCGTGGGCCTTGGCCCGACTGGTCTCGGCGAAGTGTCGCAGCGTCAGTACTACCTGTTCTTCGGTCTGCTCAACCTCACCGAAGTGAACGTGCAGAACCTGGCGTCCAACCTGACGAGCTACTCGATCGAAACCGAGTATGCGTTCACGGACCTCTTGCTGATGCCGTTCTTCCTCCCACTCACCGTGACCACGCGCACCGTCACGGTGAAGACGTGAGCGACACGCGCGTCTTCGTGCTCGACGCAGCGCGATCTCGCGCGCTCGAAGAACACCTGCGCGTCGCGTTGCCGCCCGATGCCGAATGGCGTCGCGTCGAGTATGCGCGATTCGGAGTGAAGACGATGGGCGTGAGCCTCGTCTGCTACACGAGCGGCAAAGTGGTGGTGCAGGGCAAGTCGCTCGATGCGTTCGTCGGCGAGTTCTTGTCCGGCGCGCCAACGGGCGAGCAGAAGAAGCGCGATGACGATCCTGAACTGACCTTCGACGAGCCAACGATCGGCTCCGACGAAGCGGGCAAAGGCGACTACTTCGGCCCGTTGGTAGTTGCCTCGGTCTACGCGGAGCCCGAGCGCCGCAAGGAACTGCTCGCGATGGGCATCGCGGACAGCAAGACGCTGTCAGACCAGCGCATGTTTCCGATGGCGGAGCTCGTCGAGCGCGGCTTCGACTGCGAAGTGCGCGTCTTGATGCCGCAGGACTACAACGCGCGCTGGCAAGCGGCGCAGAACGTCAACCACGTGCTCGCGGACCTGCACGCCGATGCGATCGCGACGCTGCTGTCGCGGCACCCCGAGGCGCAAGTGATCGTCGATCGC
>JBEELK010000116.1:0-5830 GCA_041168165.1 Planctomycetota bacterium
CCCTGCATCAGCGGCGCCTCTTGCGAGCCGGTCAACAGCCACTGGCCCGTGCGCCGCGGTTGGCGGTCGATTCGCGCGCGGACGTGCGCGAACACTTCCGGCACGTTCTGCACCTCGTCGAGGATCGCGGGCAGCGGCATCGAGTCGAGGAACCCCTGCGGATCCGCACGGAAGCGCGCGACCACATCTGGGTCTTCAAAAAGGAAGTAGCTCGCGTCGGGGAAAGATCGACGCAGCAGCATCGTCTTGCCGGCGCGACGTGGCCCGGTCAGCACCACCGAAGGGAAGGCCTTAGCTGCGCGCAGGAGCTGGACGCCCATGATTCGTCGCACGTAGCGCATATGAGTTTTTTAACATGGCATGTTAAAAACCTCAAACCCCGCGCAGCGGAGGGCGCGCGCGCAAAAGCCTGCAGAGCCCATCCCACCGCCACCCCACCTCACTTCCTCTCGACCATCCGCAGCACCGCCAGCGCGGTGGTCGACAGGCCCCACTCGTTGAGCGCTGCTTCGATCCGCCGCGAGACCAGCGTGGCCTCGTAGAGCTCGATGCGCGACTTCGCATCGAGGTCGTAGAAGGCGGGATGCGCCGCGATTCGGTAGTCGCTGCGCACTCTGCGGTGCGCGGTGGTCGCGGACTCGATCAGCCGTTCGCGTGCGTCGCTCATCGCATCTCCAGGGCAAGGTCGATGCCGCGCAGGCGAAGGCACTCGGCGAGCAATCGGCGGGCGCGCGTGACGTTCTGCAAGAAGGTGTTGGGGCGCATCTCGAGCTCCGCGGCGAGCTCTTCATCGCTCACGACTCCATAGCTTTCGATGCGCGCGCGGATCGCGGCGCGCGGCTGCGGCGGCAGTTTGTCTCGGCATGCGCGAACGGCATCGGCGACGGCGGGATCGCGGATCGGCGCGGGCTCCACCGCCGCTTGCGCGAGGTCCTCGATGTCGACGACCGGGATTCGATATCGCCGCGCCTCGCTGATCGCGAGGTTGCGCGCGACGCGCAACGCGTAGCGCAGCAAGACGTGCGGCCGACCATCGCCGCGGATCTGCGGCGAGTTTGACCACACGCGCAAGAACGTCTCTTGCACGACGCTCTCGACGTCCACCGCCGCAGCGAAGCGACGAAGGCTCATGCGAATCGGATGCTCGGACTGCGCCATCCAGAGCGCGAAGTCCCGGAGCCCAAGCTTCCCGAGGAGCCCGTGCTCCTGGTTGTCTTCCTCAGCGTGGCTCATGAGATCGATGCAACGACATCGGCTCGCCACATGTCGCTAAAGGACCGAATGCGCTTCGGCGTGCCCATGCGTCGAAGTGGATCCGCGATCAACGATAGCCGGATGCGATCCGTCTTCGCGCAAGGACCCTCTGCCGTCGAGCCCGCCGCGTCGACCTGCAGCATGAGTTCTGTGGGCTGCCCATCGTCAATGGCAACAAGCGACGCGTGCAACCATTCGTCAAAGCCCATCAACTCAAACACGATGCGCTCCTCGCTGCTCTCGACCAAGCAACAGGTGGTTTGGATCCTCTTCTCAAAGAGGAAGCCGGGTTCGCGCATCGAACACATGACGTCTGGCTGCATCAGCATGCCGCTGAAGGAATCCATGCTGCGAGACAGCCCAATGCCGCGGACCGAGAATCCCGATGGCGCTTCGTGTGGGGTCACGGCAGAGCTCATCGCCTTCCAGTGCGGCTCGGGCACCGTCGGGTCGACTGCGATCCAAGACGTCACGGGCGACGAGATGCCGTAGGCCATCGCGACGCGCAGAAGGTCCCCCTCGTAGCTCTCATAGTCGCGCGGATCGTCCATCTCGCGCCAATCCACGCCGCGCGAATGGCACACCTGCAGCGCGCTCACGAGGCTTCGGCCGAAGGCGCGCATGAGATGTAGATCGCCCGTCCCCATCGCGACTGGCGGAGCCACGAGCTCAAGACGCACCGGCCCCGATTGCGAGTTGCCTTCGACCACGATCACGCCGCCATCGGGCCGCAATCGCACCGGAATGAACGCCGCGGCCCCCTCATAGACGTCCGTCTCCGCATAGGCCGCGACTTCGAGGATCGCGCTGCCGGATAACCGCAACTCGGTCCACAGAGGATGCGCCGTGCGCGCAATCACGCGGCGCGCGACGTCCAACGTATCGCCGCCCGGCGGCAGCATCGCCTCGAGGCCGCGGCCCGCGCGCGCGACGCTGTGCGTGAGCCCGCGATTGGGCGCAGGACCGACGCCGACAACGTGCAAGCGCGATCGCGGCGGCAATCGCCTCGAGACTTCCTGCATCACCTGGCTCTCGTCGCCGACCAGCCCATCCGAGATCAAGACGACCTGACGCTGCGCATCGGCGCGAATGCTCGCAAGCGACGCGCAGATGGCCTTGTGCATGTGGGTCCCGCCATGAGCCACGATGCCGCGGATCCACTGTGTCGCGCTCGCTTTGTTTTCGGCCGTCGCCGCACACGGCTCCTTGCGCCAAACGACCTGCTCTTCCGCGAACGCCATCAACTCCAGCGTGTCGCACTCTTCCAACGAACGGATCAACTCCGCGACGACGCGCTTTGCGCCGTCGAGCGCTTCGCCGTCCATCGACCCGCTTGCGTCGAGGAGCACGACGAGGTCGCGCGGCGCATGCGGCAGTGGGACCGACGGCGGCATCAACGTGACGAGTCCAAACGCGGACGCGGCAAACCGCTCGCCTTCTGCAGGTCGCGAGACGCGCACGGACGCGGAGACCTCCGGCTTCGCCGCGGACCAACTCACGACGATGTCGCGGTCGAGGCGCGCGGGGTCCATCACGGCGATCGCGCGCAGGGGCTCGCGCATCGTCACGAACGAATGCGTGCGCGAACGGAACATCGCGCCCTCGGGCCAAGCATCGTCCACCACCAACTGCGCCACGAGCCGCGGCTCCATCGCGCCGTCGATCAGGGGCACGACGAGGGGATCGCGCTGCTGCTTGCCCGCGGCAGTGTTGCTGTCCTCGTAGAACCGCGGCGCGATCGTCGTCGGAAAGCGCCATTCCCACCCGCCGTCGGTCCACAGCAGCGGCTGGTCGACAACCACCTCGACCACCAACTCAGCGCCCGGCACCAGGTTGCATACCTCTTGGAGGAACACCGCTCCCGAGACCTGCTCGAGCAATGCGGCGGCTTGCCCTTCCTCCCTCGCCGCGTCGTACTGATTGCGGGCGATCCAGCGCTCCTCGATGCGGCCTTCCGCGCGACGGTCGCCCACCGTGAACGCAAATGCCGACACCACGCCGTCGGCGGGCAACGGCAGTTGGTAGAGCACGTTCAGCGCCTCGCGATACGGATTGACGAATGTCTGCCGCACACAGACCGTGGCCAAGCCGTTGCTGGCCGCGACCTCAAGGCGCATGGCTGCGAGGGGCAGCGGCCGGCCGTCGAGCGCAGTCGCAAACGAGCCACGAGGTGAGGAGTCGGGCGTCATGGACGAGGGATTTGAGGTCATACGATCTGTCCTTGGAAAGGCGATGGACCTCCATCACGCAGCAGCCTCGATCTCGTGACAGACTTTCTGGAACGCGACCCGCCGCAGGCAGAGACTCCCCCCGCAGCGCGTCTTCCTTCTCGATGACCCTTCGTCCCTACCAGCAGCAGGCCCTCGAAGCCGTTCGCGACGCATACCGGCGCGGCCACCGCTCCGCGCTTGTCGTGATGCCAACCGGCACTGGCAAGACGGTGCTGTTCGCGGAGATCTCGCGGCTCGCGAAGGGGCCCGTGCTCGTGATCGCGCATCGGCAAGAGCTCGTCGAGCAGGCGCGCGACAAGATCGCGGCGTGGTGCAAGGACGTCGTCGCGGTCGAGATGGCGGACCGGCGTGAGTTCACGGACGAAGGCTTCGTGCGGCCCGATGGGACGAAGCCGAAGATCGCGGTGGCGAGCATTCAGTCGCTGCAGAAGCGGCTGTCGCGGATGCCCAAGAACGCGTTCAAGATCGTCGTCGTCGACGAAGCGCACCATGCGACGGCGGACTCGTATCGCGCCATCCTCGCGCACTTCGACGCGTATCTGCTCGGCGTGACCGCGACGCCCGATCGCGCAGACCGCGTGCCGCTTGGCGAGGTGTTTGAGACGGTCGCGTTTGATTACGACATGCGCACGGCGATCCGCGAAGGGTTCTTGTGCCCGATTCGGTCGTTCTTGGTCGAGACGCAAGCGGACTTCTCGCGCGTGAAGAAGGTCGCGGGCGAACTCGCGACGCGCGACGTCGAGGACGTGCTGATGCAAGACCTGCACCTCGTCGAGATCGCGACGCCGATCGTCAACGAGCGCAAGGGCAGGCCGTCGATCGTGTTTGCTGCGTCCGTCGCACACGCGCATGCGCTGACGCGCGTGCTCAACGAGAAGGCTGGCGACGACGAGTTCGCAGCCGCGGTCGATGGCTCGATGCCGTTCGATCAACGCGCGCCCGTGCTCGATCGCTTCCGTCGCGGCGAGCACAAGGTGCTCGTCAACTGCTCGTTGTTCACCGAGGGCTTCGACGTGCCTGAGATCGCGCTTGTCGCCATCGCGCGGCCGGTGCTGTCGCGCGCGTTCTATGCGCAGATGGTCGGCCGCGGCACGCGCATCGCAAAGGGCAAGCAAGACCTGCTCGTGCTCGACTTCGTGCCGCAGAACTGCCGCCACTCGCTCGCGCAGGCCGTCGACATCTTTGCCTCGGCCGATCCCGAGGTCCAAGCGCGCGCGCGGCGCATCGCGCAGGAGCGCAGCGCGGAAGGCGAGGCGATCGCGCTTGAGCTTGCGCTCGAACTCGCACAGCAGGAGCAAGAGGCACAGGAAGCGACCGTTGCTTACCAACTGAAGCGACGCGATCCCTTCGCCGCGGTCGGCATCGACCTTGCGCCGTATCGCCGTCGCTCGCGCACCGGCGAACGCGCGACCGCGACCCAGCTCGACTTCTTCCGCAAGGCGCACTTGCCGACGGAGCTCGTCGCGGACCTCAATGCGCAGCAGGCCGAGGCGTTGCGCGAGAAGCTCCTGGAGCGCAAAGCAGTCGGGCTCTGCACGCCCAAGCAAGCGCAACAACTCGCTGCGATTGGCATCGACCCGCGCGAGATGTACTTCGACGAAGCGAAAGCGCTGCTCAAGGAGCACAAGGGCCGTGCCGCCGGCGCAGAGTGACGCGGGCGCAGGCTCGCAACTTCACGCCGCTTCTGCATGCTCTCTGCGATGAGCGAACTTCCGCCATGCCCCAAGTGCACGTCGGCCTACACGTGGGTCGATCAGGGCCGCTTCCACTGCCCCGAATGCGATCACGAGTGGACGGCGACGGAGGCCGCGCCGACAGCGCCCGCCGAAGACGGCGCGCGCGTCGTCAAGGATGCGAGCGGCAACGTGCTGCAAGACGGCGACACGGTGACCGTGATCAAGGACCTCAAGGTCCGCGGCGCCAGCGGCTCGGTGAAGGTCGGCACCAAGGTCCGCAACATTCGCCTCGTCGATGGCGATCACGACATCGACTGCAAGATCGACGGCTTTGGGCAGATGGGCCTCAAGTCCGAGTTCGTGCGCAAGGTCACCTGACCCTCTCGCTCCGCTGTGCCGGATCCGCTGCCATTCCCGTCGAGCCTGTGCCATCGCTGCCGCCACGTGCGGCTCGTAGCGAGCGCCACCACGACGTTCGTGCGATGCACGCGCCCCGAGTGGCCCAAGTATCCGCCGCAACCCGTGCGCAGTTGCGCGGGGCATGAGCCTCCACAACAAGCAACGCAGCAACCGCCGCGCGCTTGACCTTGTCGCGCGGCGCACCGATCCTGCGGCGCGTGAACGACACCAGCGCGAGCGCGCAATCGACGCCGATGGACATGCGCGACC
>JBEELK010000117.1:0-12869 GCA_041168165.1 Planctomycetota bacterium
ACCTCGATCGTCGCGCCCGCCTCGGGGTGGCACGCAAAGCCGACGGACATCGTCGGCCGCACCGAGAGCGCGTCGCAGACGATGGGCTCGTCAGCAACCGCTTTGCGCATGCGTTCGCCGAGAGCGCGCGCTGCGGCTGCGCCCATCCCGGGCGCGCACGCGGAGAACTCGTCGCCGCCGAAGCGACTCACCACGCCGCCGGCCTCGTTCACGATCGCGCCCAGTCGCTGCCCCACGATCGCGATCGACCGCTCGCCGACGAGATGCCCGTGCGTGTCGTTGAGCCGCTTCAGCCCATCGAGATCCATCATGAACACCGCGAGCGGTTGGGTCTCCGCGGAGGCACGGCGCAGCAACTCCTCGACGCGCTGCTGGTAGACGCGCTGCACCGGCAACCCGGTCAGGTCGTCGACGTTCATCAAGTGATCCACCGTCTGGTGGAACTCCGCTTCGAGCGCGTCGTGGTAGGTGAACTTCAAGATCGTCGCGCCCAGCACGATGCGATCGCCTTCCGATAGCGTCGCTCGCTCGACGCGCCGTTCGCCGAGCAGCGTGCCATTGGTCGACTGCAGGTCGACGATCTCCCACGCGACTCCATCGCGCGTTCGCTCCAACATGCAATGCACTGCGGACACCTGTGGATCGCCGAGGATCGCGAGTTGCACGCGCTCAGCGCTGCGCCCGGCCACGAGCGATGGCTCGTTGAGCAAGTAGCGCCGACCGACTTCCGCGCCTCGCATCACCACGAGCACCGGCATGCGGACAGCGTGCTTCAGCTTCGGCGCGGTCGTCCGCATCACCGTCGTGCGGTCGAGCGGTTGGGTCTTGTCGTCGTGCGGGCGCGCGGGATCCATCTGCGTCGCATGGTGGCGCAGGCTGCGACGCGTCGCAACCTCGCGGCTCCCGCATCGCAATCGCAGCAGCAGCGAGCAAGGCGCAACTCCCATTGCGCGCGCCTGCGCGCAGCGGTTCCATGCGTTCGTGCGGATCACCCCTATCGCTCTCTGGCTCTGCGTCACAGCCCCCGCGTTGGCTCAGGGCGCGATGCTCGACGTGCTCGATGGCGAGACGCTCTACGACGGAGGCTCGCTCCTCACGTTGGGCACCGAGTGGCAGCGGCGCGACACGATGCGATCGGGGCGCGACCGCGCAGACAATCCGCTGTCGCTGCGCGAACGAGAACAGGCTTCGACCATCGCATTGCAGTACGGCCTGCGCCACGACCTCCAACTCGGCATCGCGGCGAGTTGGGTCGAGACCGAGCAACGGAGCACGGGCCTCGGCCTCGACGCCGAGAACTTTGGCGACATCGAGTTGCTCGCGAAGTATCGATGGCTGCGACTCGATGGCCGCGGCTTCGCGACCAACTTCGCGTTGCTGAGCAGCGTCTCGATCCCGACCGGCGAGGACGACGCAACGACGCAAGGCGTCGAGTTGTCGCCCGACCTGCAGCCAGGAAGCGGCGGCGTCGATCCGTCGCTCGGAACCGCAGTGACGCACGAGCCGGGCCGCTGGCGATTCAACGCCGCGTGCAGCTACCAGTGGCGCAACGACACGGACCACGATGGCGACGTGACGGGCGACGAGTTCGTGTCCGAACTCGCGATCGGCAACCGGTTCTGGCTCGAGCCATATCCGGGCCCGTTCATGCGGCTCGACCTCGTCGCGCGCTTCTACCACTTCGATCGTGACACGCAGTTTGCTCAGCTCCAAGACAGCACCGGCAGCGAACGCGCGACCATCGGCCTCAACTACGCATTCCGTCCGCGGCCCTCGCTCGACTTCCAGATCTACGTCGAGGCTCCGTTCTGGCAGCACGTGAACGGCACGCAGCTAGGAGCCGATTGGCAGTTCGACATCACCTTCGGTTACCGATTCTGACGAAGCAGGTTTCACCATGCAGATCCGCGCGATTCTTTTGCCCGTGTTGCTCGCAGCCTGCGCCGCGCCCGGCGTGAAGCTGATCCCGCTCGACAGCGATTTCGCGCTGCTCGAAGTCGACCTGCGAGGTTGAACATGAAACGAGGAGCTGCTGGGTCTCCAGCGGCTCTTCGAGGGCCAGTTCGGCCCTACTCCTGAGATCGACCTCGACCGCCAGATCGCGCGCGCGCGCGTGCCCGCTCCGCAGCAACTCGACTTCGTTGCGTTGCGCGATGGCGTCATCCGCAACAACGTCGGCGTGGACCGCATCGTGGTCGCGATGAAGGCGCGCGCCGACAACGGCAACGTCGTGGCGCAAGCGACCCAGCAGTCGTGGATCCTCCACGACGCGCCGAACGACGCGGCTGGCCCGTGGCTGTGGCTCGCGGTCGATGACCTCGACACTGTGCCATCGCTGCGATTCCTCGGCGCGAGCGCGAGCCCGACAGAACGTCCCGCGTCACTCCCCGAGTCCGCGGCCAAGCGGTAGAGTCAACACCGTCCCCTCACCAACCCACGTCGCGCCGCGCCCACGGCGCGCCACGAGGAACGATGTTCCTGTCGCGAACCCTCTCCCGTTTCGCATTCGTCGCCACCACGCGCATGGCCTTCGCCATCGCATGCGCGCTCGCCGCATCGGCCTCTGCCCAGCAAGAGACGCTGGAGACGATCGAGCAGATCCGCCCCTACGACGAAGCGCTTGCTCGCTACACGGAGCTGATGAAGCGCAAGCCGCTGCGCCACCACTTCGCGGGCCGCGAACTGATGGCGCTGACGAAGAAGCCTGAAGCGCTCACGATCCTCATCGACGACTTCCGCAAGGTGAAGGACTACCGCGACATGTCGCGCTACCACCTCGCGACGTTGTTCGGCACGTGGTTCGACACGCCCGATGCCGCCAACCAACTGCGGCAACTGCGCACAGCCAATCCGAAGCCCGCAGACCTTTGGCTTTGGGTTCAGGCGTTGCGCGTCGAGACCAAGCACCTCGGTGCCAAGGACACGCTTGCGATCGTCACGGACGACAAGTCGATCCATCATCAAGCCGCCGCGTTCGTCGCGTTGTCGATGCGCGGCAGCGACGAGACCTGGGACGCGATGTTCCACTTCGCGACCAACTTCCCGCAGAAGGACTCCGACCGCAGCATGCTGCTCGGGGCAATGTCAGGCGCCGTGTTGCGCAACAAGGCCAAGGTGCGCAGCGAACGCGCGCGTGCGGGCATGACCGCATACATCAACTTGCTGGCCGAGCCCGTGAAGCTCGACCACATGATGAAGGTGCAGATGGCGCGCCATCTGCAGATCGCGCTCAATGGGCCGGGCCTGCTCGTGCAACCGGAGCCGTGGTTGTTGCTGCTCCAGCAAGATGCGCCGAAGAAGCCGAGCGGCGGCGGCAACACCGTGACGCGGCCTCGCTTCTTTGGCATCGAGACCGAAGGCGAACGCTTCTGCTACGTCGTCGACATGTCCGACTCGATGCTGCAGCCGATCTCGCCGAGCGTGAAGCCAAAAGGGCCGGTCACGGGTCCCAAGAAGAAGCCGAAGGGCGAACTGCTCGACGAGAGCGACCTGCCGTGGCACCAGATCAACACGCGGTTCGATCTCGCGCGCGAGCACCTCAAGATGTCGCTGATGCGGCTGCCCGATGACAAGTTCTTCAGCATCGTCTGGTTTGGCGACTCATCAGGGACGCTCGATTCGTGCCCAGGCCTGATTCGCGCAACGAAGGCCAACGTCACGAGGGTCTGTAAGGAACTCGACGAGATCAAGCCGGGCCCCGCGCAGCCGGGCGCATCTGCGCTCGGCAGCCTCAAGGGCGACACCAACCTGCACGGCGGACTGCGCCGCGCGTTCGCGCTCTCAGGCAAGGGATTCGTCGAAACCGACGCGTTCATCGATGCAGGCCCGCTGACCGAAGGCTGCGACACGATCTTCTTGCTCTCGGATGGCGCGCCCTCGACGGACGACTTCAAGGTCCAAGACAAGGACTACGGCGAGGACGAGGCAGTCACCGACTACGAGACGAAGGCGAAGGGCGTCCGCTCGCCGATCATGGGCTACAACGGGCCCTACATCTTCGGCTTCTCGATCGTGTCCGACATCGATCGCATGAACACGTTCCGGCGCGTGCGCATCCACGCGATCGGGATCGGCGAGGCCGACGAGAGCTTGCTGCGCCGTCTCGCCAACATTGGCCAAGGCCAGGTCTACATGGTCGGCAAGGGCGAGCAGCAGCAAGGCGCGGGCAGCAAAGGCCCCGGCGGAGCAGGCGGCCCGGGCGGAGCTGGTGGCCCGGGCGGTCCGGGCGGAGCAGGCGGCCCCGTTCGCAAGTAGCCAGAACGGCGCCGCGCGAACGTCCGCGGCGCAGCGCGATGGAAGCCCAAGATCACAGGGCTACTGTGCGCGCCCCCATGAGTCGATCCGATCTGCCCGCCCCGGTGCAACGCGGTGACCGCGTGCGCCTTTCGATCGAAACGCTTGCGGATGGCCCGGACGCGCTGGCGCACATCGATGGCTACGTCGTGCTGGTTCCGGGCGCGTTGCCGGGCGAACGCATCCGCGCGGAGATCACGAGCGCGGCGCGCAAGTTTGGCCGCGCGCGCGTCGCCTACATCGACGAGGCCTCAGCAGAACGCGTCGAGCCCGCGTGCCGTCACTTCCTCGAATGCGGCGGCTGCCACTGGCAGCACATCGACTACGCGGCGCAACTTCGCTTCAAGCAGAAGCGCGTCGAGAAGGAACTCGCGTGGGCGCGCGGCGAACCCGCGCCAACGGTGTCGGCGACCCTCGCCAACAAGGAGCCGTATGGCATGCGCCACAAAGTCGCGCTGCAGGTGCTGCCCGATCGCAGCCACGGCATGGTGCCTGCTCTGCATGCGCTGCGCGAACTGGACCTCGTGGCCGTGCACGAGTGCCCGGCGAGCGCGGATAAGCCGCTGCGCTTGGCAAGGGAGACGATCGCGTTGCTCGCCGACCTTCGCATCGAAGCGTGGGATCCCGTGTCGGATCGCGGCGAGTTGCGCAGCGTGCTCGTGCGCACCGCGGAGGCGACTGGGCAAAGCCATGTGATCGTCGTCGCGCGCTACGACTTGCCCGAGGTCGAACGCATCGCGCAGGACCTGATGGCGATGGGCGCCACCACGATCAGCGTCAACTACAACGACGGCCCCGAGAGCCGCTTGCTCGGCACGCAGACCGTGCGCGTCGCGGGCCCCGATCGCATCGACGAGCAGATCGGCGGCGTGCACTACTGCATTTCGCCGACATCGTTCTTCCAGACGTCGCCATTCGCGGCGGGCCTGCTCGTGAATCTCGTGCAGGAGATGCTCGCGCCGAAGGCCACGGACATCGTCGCCGATCTCTACTGCGGCGGCGGCCTGTTCTCGCTGGCGCTCGCGGCGCGCGCGCGCGAAGTGATCGGCATCGAAGAGTCGCCCGTCAGCATCGGCGACGCCGACGCGGGCCAGCGCCGCAATCGCATTCGCAACGTGCGCTTCGTGCGCGGGCCGGTCGAAGCGCACGCGGCGCGACTTGGCAAAGACTTGCCCAAGCCCGACCTCGTCGTGCTCGATCCGCCGCGCGAAGGCTCCGGCACAGAGGTGTTGCAACACATTGCTGCGCTGCGTCCGCGCAAGATCGCGTATGTCGCATGCGACTCAGGCGCTCTCGCGCGCGACCTTCGCTTGCTGCACACGATGGGCTACGCGGCGAGCCGCGTCGTTCCGGTCGACATGTTCCCGCAGACGTGGCACGTCGAGACCGTTGCGCTGCTGGAGCCGATCCAGGGCACCGCGACGAACTGAGCGTTTGTCGCCGCGCGGCGCAGCAGTAGCTTCCGCCGCATGACCCACTGGCCCCTCGCCGCGTTCGCAGCGCTGTCGCTGCTGACTTCCTGCGCGATGTTCTCGCAACCCAATCTCGTGAAGACCAAGCCCTTTGGCGTCCGCAAGGACGGCGCTCCCGCGACCCTGTGGATCCTGCAAAACGGCGACACCGAGGCGACCGTGACCGATCACGGCGCCACGCTCGTGTCGCTCAAGGTCGCGGATCGCATCGGCCAAGTCGCGGACGTGCTGCTCGGCTTTGACGACGTGTCGGGCTACGAGTCGGACAAGAACCAGTACTTCGGCTGCACCACCGGCCGCGTGTGCAACCGCATCGCGAAGGGCCGCTTCACCCTCGACGGCTACGACTACCAACTCGCGATCAACAACGCGCCCAACCACCTGCACGGCGGCGGCCCGCGCAGCCTCGACAAGGTGCGTTGGCGCGGCGTGGCGACGCAGGTCGACGGCGCGCCCGCGGTGGAGTTCACGTATCGCTCGCCGGACGGCGAAGAGGGCTACCCCGGTGTGCTCGACGTCAAGGTCACCTACTCGATGCCGAGCCCGGGCGAACTGCGCATCGACTACGCGGCCGTCGCGGACCGCAGGACGCCGGTCAACCTCACGAACCACGCCTACTTCAACCTCGCAGGCCAAGGCTCGCCGACGATCCTCGACCACGAGCTGCAGTTGTTCGCGAGCCGCTACACGCCGACCGACGCGACGTTGATCCCGACCGGCGCGATCGATGAGGTCGCGCGCACGCCACTCGACTTCCGCACGCCCGTTCGGATTGGCCTCCGCATCGACGAACTGACGCCGACGCCGGCGATGGGCTACGACCACAACTACGCGCTCGACCGCGACGGCAACGCCAGTCTCGTCGACGCAGCCGTGCTCTACCACCCGGCGTCAGGCCGCGAAGTGCGCATCGCGACGACGGAGCCCGGCATTCAGTTCTACACCGGCAACTTCCTGAGCGGCCAAGTCGGCAAGGGCGGCGCGCGCTACGCGCATCGCAGCGGTCTCTGCCTCGAGACGCAGCGCTTCCCGGATGCCGTCAACCAGCCTCGCTTCCCGTCGATCCTTCTCGAGAAGGGCGCCACGTATCGCTCGACCACGGTGCTGCGGACCAGCGCGCGCTGAGTCGCAATCCAACTCGCCTCGCGCATCCATCCACCTTGTCCCGCGCAGAGTGCGGGACAAGGAGCGCGGCCTGACCGATCAGTCTTCGTCGTCGTCGTCGAAGCGACGACCACCGCGGCGGCCGCCGTAGTCTTGCTCTTCGTCTGCGCGACGGCGCTGCGGCTTCTTGTTGTCGTACTTCTTGGGCTCCGCAGGCGGATCCGACCAACCTGGCTTGGGGCGCGAGAACCCGCCGCCGCCGGCTGCACCGCCGCCGCCACCACCCGAGTAGCCGCCGCCACCGCCCGAGGGCGCGCCACCCGAGCTACCGCCCGAGTAACCGCCTTGGCGCGGCGGGCCGCCATCGCGCGGCGGGCCGCTTGGCCTCGGCGGGCCGCCGGGGCCGCTCGGACGCGGGCCGCCAAAGCCCCCGGGTCGCGGTCCCGTTGGCGGGCCTCTGCGATCCTCGGCTTCATTGACGCGCAGCGAACGACCGCCGAATTCGGCTCCGTCCATCGCAGCGAGCGCCTTCTTGGCATCCTCGTCGGTTGCCATCTCGACGAACGCGAAGCCGCGCGGTCGACCAGTCTCGCGGTCCATCACGACGTGCACCGTCGCGACCGCACGACCGTCTTGCCCGAACGCCTCCTTCAACATCGCCTCGTCCGCGTTGTACGGGAGGTTACCGACGTAGAGTCTCTTGCCCATTCCAGACGGACTTCCTCGCTGCATGAGAAACGTGAGCCCGCCGCCGAGAAAGTCGCTCCGTTATTGAGCTATGCACGGCAGGCACACGGGATCGGTGGGACAGCCGGAGAGGCAGCCGAACCCGGGGCGGATGATACGTCGGTCCAAGGACTCTGGAAGCACCCCGCTCCGAATCCAACACGGGCCGCCGCATCGAACGGCTTCCCGCTGGCCATCTCGCCTGCCGTGATCGATCCTCCGCCTATGCAGAACCCCATCCTCTGGCTGCGCGCGTCCAAGGCCTTCGTCGTGCTGCTCAGCCTGTTGGCGTTGGCGCTTGCCTCGTGCAGCGGCAGCGCATCGAAGCCCGCCACGCCGACCCCGACTCCATCGACGCAAACTCCTCCGACCGAGGCCCCCATGCCCCAAGAGCCAACCCCGAACGCCGCATCCCTTCCGCTTGAGACCGCCTACCTCGGCGGCGGCTGCTTCTGGTGCGTCGAAGCAGTGCTGGAGCGCATCGATGGCGTCGTGGACGTGGAGAGCGGCTACATGGGCGGCACCGTCGACAACCCGACCTATCGCCAGGTCTGCGATGGCGACACTGGCCACGCGGAGATCGTCAAGGTGGTGTTCGAGCCGCAGAAGATCAGCTTCCGCCAACTGCTCGACTGGTTCTTCCTCGCGCACGACCCGACGACCAAGAATCGCCAAGGCAACGACTACGGCACGCAATATCGCTCCGCGATTTTCTACGTGAGCGACGCGCAGAAGAAGACCGCCGACGAAGCGAAGGCCGCTGCCAATGAACGCCTCAACAACCGAGTCGTCACCGAGATCACCAAGGCCTCGACCTACTGGCCTGCCGAGGACTACCACCAGGACTACTTCGAGCTGAACCCGACGCAGCCGTACTGCAACGCGCTCATCCCGCCGAAGCTCGAGAAGCTCGGGCTCAAGGACAAGCCAAAGCACAAGTGAGCGCCGCGCTGCGCGTCACTTCTTGCGATCGACAGGCTCTTGCGTCGTCTCGATGGCCTTCTTCGAGAACGTCTGCCGCATGACCTCGACCTTCGCTTCCTTGACCTGATCGCGAACGGACAGCGAGAAGCCGTCGGCGAGGAACGAAAGCTCGAGGTCAAACGAACGGCCCGTCGGCGACGCGGCATCCACCATCGTGCCGGAGAGCGCGACCTTGTCCTTCTGGCCTTCCGTCTCCGGGCCTGCGCATTCGACGGACCACGTCGACAGCGAGTCACGCCAACTCACGGTGTAGAGCGAGCGCAGGTTGTCGTAGCCGAACACGTAGAGCCCCTCCATCACCACGCCGGCGACGCGGACCTTGAGGTTCACGAGCAAGTAGCGGCCGCCGAGCACCGTCATCGCGCGCGCTTCGCCGAGGCACTCCTGCGCGGGCAATCCAGGCGGCGTCAACTGCATCGACACCGCATACGCGCCTTCGAGCTTCTGCAGTCGCTCATGCTGCGGGCCAGGCAGTGCAAGCTTCATTGTCGACGTCATCGCGCGCGCGAGTTGCAGCGGGTCGAGCCCAGCAGCGCCTTCGGGCACCAGCGCCGGATCCTTGGGCTTCTGGTCCTTGGGCTTCTGGTCCTGCTCGGGTGCCTGCTTCGGCGCTGCGTTCGCGCTTGGGTCAGGCTTGCCTTGCTCCTGCGCAAGCAGTGAGGAAAGGGACAACAGGACCACGGCGCCGAGTCGAAGCATGCGGCGAGCATCGCGGCGGCGCGGCGAGGAGGCAATCCCGCACGCGAGTGCCACGCGGTGCAAATCTGACGCGACCACCATGCGGCCGACTTCGCTCGCGCTACAACGCGCGCCCATGGCCCAGGACCCCTTCGACCCTGTCGCATTCCGCGCGCTCGGACATCGCCTCGTCGACTTGATGGCGGACCATCTCGATGCGACGAGCCAACGTCGCGGCACGACGCTGTCGCTGCAGGCGCCGAGTTCGATGCTTGAGGCCGTGGCGCCGCTCGACGGCCGCGGCGGGCACGACCTGTTCGCGCTGGCGTCGCAGATGCTCCGCGCGAGCAATCGGTTGCACGACCCGCGCTACATGGGCCACCAAGTCGCGGTGCCTCGTCCCGAACTCGCGCTGCTCGAAGGACTCAACGCGCTGCTCAACAACGGAATGGCCGTCTACGAGATGGGCCCGATCCAGACTGCGATGGAACTGCGCGCGCTGCAGTGGATGGCGCAGAAGCTCGGCATGCCCGAGGACTCGGATGGCGTGATGACGTCGGGCGGATCGCTCGGCAACCTCACGGCGCTGCTCGCCGCGCGCCAAAGGAAGGGCGACGCATGGAACGCGGGCGGCGATCGTTTCTGCGTGCTCGCCAGTTCGCAAGCGCACTACTGCATCGACCGCGCGACGCGCATCCTCGGCTGGGGCGAGGGCGGCGTGGTGTCCGTGCCGGTCGATGACGCGTTCTCCATGCGCGCCGACTTGCTGCCCGCGGCGATCCACAAGGCGAAGCAGAGCGGCCGCATTCCAATCGCCGTCGTCGCGAGCGCGTGCTCGACGGCGACGGGCTCGTTCGACCCGATCAACGCGATCGCCGACGTGTGCCAACGCGAAAACCTATGGCTGCACGTCGATGGCGCACATGGCGCGGCGTATGCGCTATCGCCGACGATGCGACCGTTGCTCGCAGGCATCGAGCGCGCCGACTCGGTCGTGTTCGACGCGCACAAGATGCTGCAGACGCCGGCGCTCGTGACCGGCGTGTTGTTCCGCGACAAGAAGGACTGCGCTGGCAACTTCACGCAGCAGGCGAGCTACCTGTTCTCGAAGAAGGCCGAAGACGAGTGGCACAACCGCGGCCACCGCACGATCGAATGCACGAAGCGCGCGATGGGCGCGCTGCTCTATGCGGCGGTCGCGACGCTCGGCGAAGCGCGGCTCTGCGCCGACCTTGAGCGCGGCCTCACGCTCGCGCGATCGCTCGCGGACAAGGTGAAGAGCGACAAGGAGCTCGAACTCGCGATCGCGCCGCAGTGCAACATCGTGTGCTTCCGCTCGCGTCCGCGCGGCGTCGAGGGCGCCGACCTCGACGCGCACAACCGCCGCGTGCGACAGGCTCTGCTCGACGATGGCTCGTTCTATGTCGTGCAGACGACGCTGCCGCAGGGCGTGTTCTTGCGCACCACGCTGATGAACCCGCGCACCGAAGAAGGCGACCTCGACGCGATGCTCGATGCCGTGCGTCGCGCGGCGCGAAGCTGACGACGCGCGGACAGCCCCGCCCTCATCGCTTCATCGCTTCATCGCTTGGCGAAGTCGCGCAGCGCGTCTTTGCCAACCCATCGCTCCGCCGCGTCGTCGGACTTCGCAAGTTCAGCCGCGAGCGCGCGCGCTGCAGCAAGACACTCGCCGCCGCGCTTGCCGATGCCGCGCAGCGCCCAGCTCACCGCCTTCTTGACGAAGTTGCGGTTGTCGCATGCGGCATCACGGATGCGCGGCAGTTCCGCGACGAAAATCTGGGCATCCGCCTTCTTGTCGTGCAGCGCGAGCGATGCGAGCAGCGCGAACGCAGCGCGCTTGCCGAACTCGTCCTTGCGCTTGCTCCAAGCCGCGACGCGGCTCCACGCATGCGGCGACTTGTCGAACAGATGAAAGCACGCGGTGTCGCAGATCGCCCAGTTGTCGAACGTGCCGCGCCACGCATCCATCTGGCGAATGGTCAACGCGGCGGGGTCCCCCACGAAGCACGCGAGCATGCGGGCCTCGTAGCAATCTTCCTCGAACAGCGACAACGCAAGCGCATGGTCGCGGCCGATGGACTTGCCGATGTCGCGGATGTCGCCGACGGCGACGCCAATCGCGCGATCGTTGGGGATGCCGAACCGCACCATGCCGTCGCGGACCGACTTCTTCGCGCGCTTCTGCAACCGCGCGAGCGCGTCGTCGAGCGTGCAAGAAACCGCAGACTTCTTGGCTGCCATGCAAAGAACTCGTAGCACATGCGCGCGGGCCTTTCTGCCGCGCCACGTCCCCATGCGCATCGCCGTCCAAGACCGCCATATCCATCGCCTGCTCAACCACGGCCCCGTCACGCTGATCTCGACCGCGCACGAAGGCAGGCGCAACGTGATGGCCGCCGCATGGGTGATGCCGCTCGACTTCGAGCCGGCGAAGTTCATCGCGGTGATCGCCGCAGACACGTTCACGCGCGAGCTGCTGCTCGCGTCGCGCCAATGCGTCGTGCACGCGCCAACCGACGCGCAGATCGACCTCGTCTACGCCGTCGGCACGACATCGGGCCGCGATGGCGACAAGTTTGCGCACCTCGGCATAGAGACCAGCTCCGCCAAGACCGTGCTCGCGCCACTCATTGAGGGATGCGCGGCGTGGATCGAGTGCGACGTGATCGACGAGCCAAGCATCGCGGATCGCTACGACCTGTTCGTGCTGCAAGCGAAGGCGGCGTGGGCCGACGACGCGCTGTGGCAGAACGGCAGCTGGAACTTCGCAAGCGGACTTCCGCGCACGATCCACCACGAGAAGGGCGGCAGGTTCTTTGTGACCGGCGAACCCGTGCAGGCGCGCCGATGAACGACACGCAACCATCGCGCTGGCTCACGCCGCTGCGCGCCGACCTGTTGCTGCTCGTATGCGCGGCGATCTGGGGCGTCAGCTTCCTGTGGCAGACCTGGGCCAACGAGCACGTGAAGCCGCTGACCTACGTCGGCATCCGCTGCCTATGCGGCGGACTGCTGACGCTGCCGCTCGCGTTGCGACCTCGCGTGCGCGCGGCGTTGCGCGAGCCGAGCAAGCGTCGCTCGCTGTGGATCGGAGGCCTCGCGGCGGGCCTGTGCATGGCGTTCGCGAGCGGCTTCCAGCAGACGGGGCTCATGCACACCACCGTCACCAACGCGGGCTTCATCACCGGCCTCTACGTCGTGTTCGTGCCGTTCCTCGGCGCGTTGCTCGGCCAGCGCATCGGCGGCCCCGCATGGATCGCCGTGCTGCTTGCGATCACGGGCATGTTCTTCCTGTCGTTCCACCACGCGACGATCGCGGCCGACTTCGCCGAGTTCTGGCGCGGCCTCAATACAGGCGACCTCTGGATCCTCGCATGCGCCGCGACCTGGGCCGTGCACGTGCAAGTCGTCGGCTGGGCAAGCAAGCGAACGGACCCTGTCGCGCTCTCGGTGCTGCAGTTCTTCGTCGGCGGCTCGCTCGCGCTCAGCTACGCGCTGCTGTTCGAGCCGATCACGCAAGAAGGCCTGCGCGGCGCCGCGGCCCCGATCTTGTTGTCTGCAGTCTTCGCCGTCGGCCTCGCGTTCACGCTG
>JBEELK010000118.1:0-5566 GCA_041168165.1 Planctomycetota bacterium
AGCAGCGGCGACAGCAGTCGGCAGAACCCGTCGATGAGGCGCCACACCGGTCGCAACGGCGCCTGTGCAGTGACGCGACGGCAGCCCGAGGCGCGTTCGGCGAGCGTTGCGATCACAGCGCGCGCAAAGTCCGGCGACTCGGGCAGCACGACCGCGATCTCGAAGTTGAGATGCGCGCTGCGCAAGTCGAAATTGGCGCTGCCGATCATCACGTTCTTGGCATCGACGACCAGAGCCTTGGCGTGGTTGTAGTCGGCCTCGGTCTCGTAGACCTCGATGCCGTTCTCCACGAGTTCGTCGTAGTAGCTGCGTTGCGCGTGGTAGACCACCGCTGCTTCGCTACGCCTACCGTTGGTGAAGACGCGCACCCGCACACCGCGCGACGCCGCGACCACCAGGGCGAGCAGCAGCGAGGGCGGCGGAACGAGATACGGCGAGCTGACATCGATGCTCGTCTCCGCGGATGCGATCGCCTGGAACGCAGCGAGCCACAACGGCTGACTATCGCGATCCGGGCCGCTGCCGACGATGCCGACGATGTCGTGGCCTAGAAGCGGCTGCTGCGGATACCACCGCGCGTCGATCAGCTCTTCGTCCGTCGCATAGAACCAGTTCTCGGCGAACATCTCGTGCATCGCCGCGACCGCGGGGCCTTCGACGCGCACCATTGCGTCGAGCCACTTGCGCTTCTTGCCGAACCGGTCGCTCGCATACTCATCGCCTACGTTGCGCCCGCCCGTGAACGCAACTTCGCCGTCGACGACGAGGATCTTGCGGTGGCTGCGCAGATTGACGGTGAACGGACGCCGCTTCCACAACAGCGGCATGAAGGGCTCGGCCTTGCCGCCGGCAGCTCGCAGTGCCGCGAGATGCCGCGCCTTCAGGCCGAAGCTGCCGAACGAGTCGTAGAGCACGCGCACTTCCACGCCGCGCTTCCTGGCGGCGACCAGCAGTTCCAGCAGGCGCAAGCCGGTCGCATCCGGTCGGAAGATGTAGATCTCTAGATGCACAAACGAGCGGCTGCCTTCGATCGCCAGCGCCGCGTTCTGGAAGAAGTCCGCCCCCGACGCGAGCCATCTCACGCGATTGCCTCGCGTCAGGCCTTCCGGCGCGATTCCCGCGAGCAGTCGGCACATCGGGCCGTGGCCATGCACTTCGCCAGAAACTTCAACCTGGGCATCACCATCGCGCGACCGGACGGATTCACGCCAACGCTGCTGGCTCGTGCGCAGACGGATCAACCGCTTCCGCTGCAACCTTCGTGGGAACAGGTAGTAGAGCAACAGGCCCGTGCCGTACGGCAACACGAGGATCACGACGATCCAAAGCAACGTGCTTGCAGGAGCGCCGCCGCTAGCGACGACGCGCCAGACGAAGATCACGACGAGCAGTTCGGTGATCGCCCAGAACGCGAATGCGACCCACTGCCACGCCGTGAAGGCATCCGCGACTTCAATCCAACCGAGCATCGGTGCTAGAGCATGCCCGCAACGCGACCGACTGCGCCAGCGGCCGAAGGGAGCAAGTCTTCGCTGCGCGCAAGAATCCTCGGCGAGGCCACGCGATACTGCGCTACATGACCGGCAAGAGCACCTCCCGCGGCCCGCAACGCGCCATCCCGCCGCGCGAGGACCCGGATCGCTCGTTCGGCAAGCGCCTCGTGCGCAACGGCCTTGGCGTCGTGCTCTTGCTGCTCGGCATCGCAGGCCTTGTGCTGCCGATCCTGCAGGGCTGGCTGATGATCCTGGTGGCGCTGAGCCTCATCGACCTGCCGATCAAACACCGCGCCCATGTGTGGCTCCTGCGGTGGAAGTGGTACCAAGCGATCGCAAAGCGACACGACGCGGCTTGGGACAAGTGGCACGCGTTTCGACAACGTCGCCGCGAGGCAAAGTAGCGCGGTCCGCCTCAGCTTCGGTCGAGACGCGCGCGTCAGACGCCGCCCGAACGAACGCGCACCGCGCCGTTGTGCGTCTCGACGCGCAACTCGCCGCCGCCCTCGCCGTGCACCGAGCGCATCCGCCGCTCGGAACGGTACTCGACGCGGCCACCGCTGGCGTCGAGTTTGCCATTGTGCGACGACGCCTCGACCACAGCCGCGCGCGGGCCGAGATCGAGATCGATGCCGCCGTTGTGTGAAGTGAGCGTTCCCCTCACTGGGCCGCTGCCCTGCAAGCGAAGCTCGATCTCGCCGTTGTGGGTTTCGATCAGCACCGTGTCCGAGCCGGTGTCGGCGCGCACGCCGCCGTTGTGCGTCACGACTTGGATCTCGGAGGTTGCGCCACGCACATCGACGTGCCCGTTGTGCGTCTCAAGCCGCAGCGCCAACCCGGTTGGCGCGTCGATCGTGTAGGCAAAGGTCGGACTCGCGCTCCACGGCAACGACGATGGCGCGACGCTCTTGATCACGAGTTCGTTGCCGCTGCGTTCGAGCCGAACATCGAGTTGCGCAACGTGGTCGCGCGCGTCTTCTTCACTCTCGCCGTGCGCGATCAACAGCGCCGACACGGCGATCGAGTCGCGGCCCGGAATCCCGCGCACCGTGATCGCGCCGTTGTGCGTGGCGCACACCAACGCGGCGAGGCCTTCCGCGGACTCGCTGCGATCGAGCGTTCGCTCGGCGCGGTAGTTGGCGACGGAACAGGATGGCAACGCGCAGCCGAACAAGACGATGACGGCAGCGGCGAGCAGAGAGGGAGCAGCAGGGTTCCGGTTCATCGATTCGAAGTGAGCTCTGGAGCGGGCGCTCGACGAGTTGGACCGCGCATGGAGCGCGACCGGGTGTCGGCGACCGCGTTCTACGGAACCCTTCGCGAAGATTGCAGGACCGCGAAAACTCGCCGCAGTGTGTCAGCGCAGGTCGCTGCGCAGTGGCCCCTCAGCGCAGGTCGCTGCGCAGTGGCGACCCGACCACGATCGGCAACAGGCGCCGCTCGGGCTTCGTGTCGCGCGGCCCCACTTCGACCAGGATCACGGCGAACTCGCCGACGCGCGGCTCATGGCCCAGCGGGGCATCGATGTAGAACACGGCTTGGCATTCGGGATCGACCGTCACCAGCGACCTCGGCAAGAACGGCGCGTAGCCCGAGGATCCTTCAAGGCGGCCGCCGCCGCGGCGCTGCATGCGCACTTCGCCGATGGCGGCTCCTTGCGCGGCTCCCGACTGCGGGCCAACGCGAACTTGGAGAGGCTCCTTCGTGGGGTTCTCGACGGTGAGGACGAGCCGCGACTGCGGACTCAAGAAGTCCACCATCACCGGCGCCTTGGCCATCGTGGTCTGCAGCCACTGCGTGCGATCGCCGGCCCAATCGACCGGGTCCACAGCGCGATAGCGAAGGCCAAGACTTGGTCGCTCGGTCGTCTTTGGCAGCGCGCCACAGGAGGCGAGGGCAAGCACAACCGGAAGTCCGAAGAACGTCGACTGAAGGCGTCGCATCGCGTTTCCTGAGCCCATCCTTGCAGAGCCCACAACAACTTGGGCCCCATGACCGCGGGGATCTGATACGAAACCGGAGTCGATAGAAACTGCCGGTTGCCGAAGTGTCGGTGCGCGCGATGCAAAACGCACGCACCGGGTTCGCGATCCATGCACCGATCGCACCGCGGAAGAAGGCAGCACGGAAGAAGGCACCGCTGAAGAAGGCAGCGCGGAAAGGGAACTGCTGCGAGAGGCCGGCACCGGAAGGCCCGCAGCAACGCGGCCGCTGGATCGAGGGGGGCCGTCAACAGAGGACAGCCGCGCGAAGAATGGAGCCGATGGTCGGATTTGAACCGACGACCTACGCTTTACGAAAGCGTTGCTCTACCACTGAGCTACATCGGCGCGTTTCGGGCGCGGCACCTTAGCGACCAGAAGGCTTCGCTTCCAGTCCCTAGTCGGCTCCGCTTGCAGTTCGGTGCGCGATCTCGCGCCGGAGGGTCCAGCGCAGGTCCGCCTCAAACCTCGGCTCGACTGCGCGAACAGCCTCGCCGAAACGATCGCGGGGCCTCGCGGCCCCGCCTCGTGTGCATCAGGATCGGCCGGAAACCCAGCCGATCTTCAATGCTCGATCAGTTCGCCGCCGGCGAACCGACCTTCTTCAGGGCACCGAGCAGCGAGGCGCGACGCGCGTCATCGACCTTGGCCTTGCCGATCGCGCCAGCAACGGCGAGGCGGATCTGCATATCCGAGTCGCTGCCGAGGATGTCCCCGAGGGCTTGGCCGACCTCGTCGCTGCACGACGAAGCGCGACCCAGGATCTCGCCGATCGCATCGGCCGAGGCGACCTTCAGATCGACGCTGCCGCTGCCCTTCAGGGCCGCGACCAGAGCGCCGAGGTTGGCCTCGACGCCGTTGAGGCCGAGCGCCTTGGCGGCAGGAACGGCGACCGCGTCCGCGCGATCGAGTTGCTTCTCGAGGCTACCGAGCGCGCCCGCGATCGAGCACTTGCCGGCGGCCATCGCGAGCAGCGCGACGCTGGCGTCCGCGGCGTAGCCCTCGGCGCGCACGTTCTGCGGCTCCGCGCCGACGCCTTCCATCGCGGTGTTGACCGCCGCGATCAGCGACTCGCTGGACAGCGGACCGGCGACCACCGAGACGAGGCCCGAGAAGGGCTCGAAGCGCGCCGTAGCGGCCTCGATGTCCTTCGCGACGACGACCACCTTGGTGCTCGCCATGCGCGGGTCCTTCTTGATGTTGTTGATCACGTCTTCCGGCAGGCCGTCCGCCAGGATCTCCTGGATCACGACGACGTCCGTGCCCGGGTTGACGAGCAGGCTCTGCATGCCGCGGATCGCGTTCGCGTCACAGGCGACCGCGTAACCGCGCGAGCCCGACGCTTCCTTCGAAGCCTGGGCGAGTCCCTCGGCGTTGCCGATCACTTGCACGACGCGGACCGATTCCTCGGTCACAGCCTGCGCGAGCGCATCGACAACCTTGTCGGCGGCCGGAACCGCGACGCCCTTCGAGGCCTTCACCATCGCCATCGCGGCGGCGTAGCGCACGCGCTTGTCGGTGCTGTCGAGCGCCGCGAGCATCGACGACTGCGACAGTTCGCCGCGGTCCTCGACCTTCGCAAGGGCTTCGATCGCGCCAACCGAGACGTTGGCAAGATCCTTCTTAAGGCCGGCTTCGAGCGCCATGCGCAGCGTGCTCGGGCCCGTGGCCAGCGCCGCCATCTTGAACTCGGGAACCATGCCCTCGAGTTCCTTGGCCTTCTCATCGCCCTGGGCGATCGAGGCCTCGATCAGGTTGGCTTCGGCGAGGTTGGCCTGCGCGAGCGCGCTCTGCGCGTCGCGGCTGGACGGGTCCGCCTTGACGCCATCGAGCGCCGACGCCTTGGCGAGTTCCGCCGCGTAGACGAGCGCAGGAACGTCGCGGCCGACCAGCGTGTCGTCGGACATCATCCAGACCACGTCGCTGAACGCGCCCGCGGCGACGCCGCCGGCGAGGTAATCGCCCGAGGCCTTGATGTAGAGGCTGACCGCGCTGCCTTCGATGTTGTGCTTCTTCAGGAACGAACGGGCGACCGTGCGCACGCTCTCCTGGTCATCCGACTGCGCGAGCATCGCCATCGCGGGCGCGGCG
>JBEELK010000119.1:0-4022 GCA_041168165.1 Planctomycetota bacterium
TGTGACTGGAGTTCAGACGTGTGCTCTTCCGATCTCGATCCTCTTCGCGCTCTGCGCTCCGCCGAGAACGCGTTCGTCGAGATCCTCGAGGCTGCGGAGGAAGAGCGCGAAGAGGATCGCCCATCGCAAGACGTGTTGCTGGCCGCGCGCTGCGGGATGCTGCAGATCGAACTGCGCCGCGGCAACTACCGCGAGGTGGTGCGCGGCATCGCGGAACTGAGTGAAGCGCAACGCAGCGGGCGCGAGCCTCAAGAGGCGCTGGCGCGCGCGCTCGCGGCGCAAGGCGACTACGACGAAGCGCTCGCGATTTGGACGAAGTTGGAGCAAGGCGGGCGCGACCTCGAAGCAACGTACGAGCGCGGCGACGTTCTGTATGCGATGGGGCGGCGGCAGGAGGCTCGCACAGTCTGGCAATCCGCGCTGCAAGGTCCGCAGCCGGAGAACGGGGAAGCACTCGCGCATCGCGCGCGGTGTCGCTGGCGACTCGGCGGTCGCGACCAGATCGCGGCTGCGAGCGAGGAGTTGGTGCGCGCGCTCGAGTTGTCCAAGGACATCATGCCGGCGCGGCTCACGCTCGGCATCCTTCGATTCCAGGTCTATGGCGAGGCCAACGGGTTTCCGAGCGGCGAGAAGGACCTGAAGCGCGTGCTCGACCAGCACGGAGACATCGAGGAAGCACTGCTTTGGATCTATCGACTGCGCTCCGCGAACGCAGTGCTCGATGGCGCCAAGACCGAGCGGTACCTCGACCGCGTCTTGGAGCAGAACCCGCGCTGCATGGATGCGCTCGTTTTGCGCGGCGCGCGGATCCTCGACGACCGCCGCTACAAGGACGCCAAGGAGGCTCTCGACCAGGCGCTCGTCGTCAATCCTCGCCACAAGCTCGCGCTCGCGCATCGTGCTGCGGCTGCTTGGTTGTTGCACGACGACGAGGATTACGAGGAGCAGCGCAAGAAGGCGCTCGTGGGCGATCCTTCGCAACCCGATGTCGATCGCGTGCTCGCGGACCATCTCGTCGCGCTCTATCGCTTCGCGGATTCGATCCCGTTCTACGAGGCTGCGATCGCTGTCGACGCCAACGACGTCGAGGCGCTGCATGGTCTCGGGAAGGCATTGGTCTACACCGGGCAGGGCGCGCGTGCGAAGGAGGTGCTGTTGCGCGCGAAGTCGCTGCAGCCTGGATTCGTCGATCCGTGGCGCAACAACGCGCTCGCGGTGCAGCAGAAGCTCGACGAGAGCTATGAGCGCGTCGAGAACGATCGCTTCGTCGTCTCGTTCCATCGCGATGACCAAGGCGTGCTGCAGGAGTACTTGATGCCTCTGTGTCTCGAGGCGTCGGAGACGCTGGGCAAGAAGTATGGCCACGTGCCGGAAGGCAAGGTCGCCGTCGAGGTGTTCCACACGTGGGATGACTTCTCGGTGCGCACGGTTGGGTTCCGTGGCTTCACCGCGCTCGGCGCGTGCTTTGGCAAGTTCCTCACGCTGGTGTCGCCCGGCGACACTGACCTTCGTCGCCAAGACTTCATGTGGCAGGCCACGATGTGGCACGAGTATGCGCACGTGCTGACGCTCGGCGTCTCGAAGCACCGCGTGCCGCGGTGGCTCACGGAAGGTTTCTCGGTGCACGAGGAGAAGCAGCGCGATCCCACGTGGGAGCGCGGCATGGACCGCGAGTTGTTCGATGCGTTCTACAACAAGGACATCCCGCCGGTTCGTTTGCTCAATCGGCTCTTCCGCGGTGAGCGCATCCTGTTCGGTTACTACCAAGGCGGTCTGATCGTCGACCTGATCGCTCGCGACTTCGGCTTCGACAAGGCGATCGCGTTGCTGGAAGCGTTTGGTGACGACCTCGACAACGAAGACGCCTTCGAGCGCGCGCTGGGCATCTCGTCCGCCGAGTTCGACTCGCGGCTCCTGCGTTGGATCGAGAGCGACAAGTTGCGCGGGATGCAGCTCGTGCCGCGGTTCGACGATACCGCGGTGCATCGCTTGCTCATGCGCGTGGCGAAGGATCCCGACGAGATCCAAGCCCGCATCGACCTTGCCTGGGCCTTCATGCAGCGCGGCAACCCTGTTGATGCTGGGCCGCACCTGGCGTTTGCGCTGCAGCAGCAGCCGAAGAACGGCCGCGCGTTGCTCGTTCGAGCAGCGATGTTGGCGCAGCGGCAGTCGATGGAAGAAGCGCTCGCGTGCTGGCGAGACGCGTTTGCAGCGGGCGCGGACGACTTCGATTCGCGCATCGCGTACGGGCGCGCGCTGTTGGCAAATGGGGATGCGGACACTGCCGTCGAGCAGTTCGAAGCTGCCAAGCGGTGCTGGCCGAACTGCACCGAGCAAGACAACGCGCCCGAGTTGTTGATCGCGGCTATCCATCGCGAGCAGGGACGGCAAGACGATGCGATCCTTCAACTTCGTGCTTACTGCAAGCGAACGGCGCGCGCATACGCGCCCCGTTGGACGTTGGCGGAGCGCAGTCGAGAAGCTGGCGACCGCGAGGACGAACTTGCGTGGTTGGAGCAGTGCAACCAGATCGATCCGTTCCGGCGCGAGTTGCACGTGCGGCTCGGCGAGTGCCACGAACTCGGCGGCCGCCTCGCGCGGGCCGCGATGGAGTTCGAGGTTGGTGCTGCGGTGCTGCCCGCGCTGGACCGCAAGTATGCGGCGCGTGGCGCGGAACGACCTGCAGTCGAGGACCCCGCGGAACGCGAGGAGCGCGGCGGGTTGTTGTTGCGCGCCGCGAAGTTGCGTGATCGCTTGGGCGAACGCGAGCGCGCGTATCAGCTTGCGCAGCGAGTCGCCAAGGAGTGGCCGGCGAGCAAGGCAGCGGATGAGGCCAGGGCGCTTTGTGAGGAGTGGCGCCCGCGCTGATGCAATCGTGTCGTGAAAAATCCTCTGCCCTTTTGCGATCGCTCCGCGAGCGGTCGCGATGCGGCGGCCTTGCCTCGCAGCGAGCGGACTTCTAGCGTGCGGCGTTCCGCGGCCCTGCCCCGACTCTCGTTCCACCCCGACGATGCTCGACCTGCTCAAGCTCAGCTGGACCAACGTGCAGGACAGCCTGCGCGCTGCCGCCGGCGATGCTGCCTACACAGCATGGCTCGGAGAGCTGCGCCCTGTGCTGCTGGAGCGTGGCATCGTCTACCTCGAGGCGAAGAGCCGGATGGTGCGGGACCGAGTGCAGCGACTGTTCCGGCCGCTGTTGGCGGAGGTGCTTTCCCGCGAGATCGGTGTCGCGGTCCAGGTCGAACTGCAAGAGCCGCCGGAGTCGGAAGACCTCGCGCAGTTGGATGTCTCGCCGCAGCAGCCGATCATCGACGACGGCAATCGGACGGCTTGGTTGGTGCTGCGCAGCCTGCTGCAGCGGAGCTCTCGGCGTGACGAGGAATCTGCGTCGCTGCTCCCATCGAGTCTGTTTTTCTTCCACGGCCCGTCAGGCGTCGGCAAGACGTTCTTGCTGCGCAGTTTCCGTGACTCGGTCCCGTGTGTCTGGTTCGACTTGCCTCAACTGCTGAAGGCCTTCCAGTCCGTTCACCTAGAGCGTCGCGTCGAGTCTCTGCAGCGCGAGCTCGCGGAGCCGATGGTGCTGATCGTCGACGAAGTGCATCGCTGCGCTGGCAAGCCGCGGCTGCAGCAGTTCCTCGGCCAGTTGATCGAAGATCGCGAGCGCGCAGGACTCACGACGATCCTGTCGTCGCGCTGGCACCCGAAGGAGATCCGCGAGCTCGACGCTTCGCTGTGCACGCGGCTGATGGCCGGGTTCGTGACCAAGATCGATCCGCCGAGCGCGATCGGTCGCCTGCGTTACTTGCGCGCGCTCGAAGGCGCTCCGTCGCGCAACGGGCGCGCGGAAGCGATCGAGGGTCTCGCGCAGAAGGCGGCGGGCACGTTCCCCGAGATTCGTGCTGCATGGGCGCGTTCGCGCGAAGGCGGCTTGCCGAAGAAGTATCTCGAACTGATCGATCCGGGCCGCACGTTTGGTCGCATCCGCGACCGCGTGTGCGAGCGCATGCAGGTGACTGCCGCGG
>JBEELK010000120.1:0-2544 GCA_041168165.1 Planctomycetota bacterium
ATGGTCGGCGGCAAGGCGCTCGACGGCGCGTTCGCGTGACGCACGGAGCGACAGCGACGTTGGCGAAGATGCCGCGACTATTCGCGGCGATCGCGCTGCTCACGCTCGCCACGTTGCTCGCGTCGATCGATGGCGACGCGGCGACGCGCGTTGCGATGGCGGACCTGCCGCGCACGCTCGGAGCCAACAGCAGCGGCTGCATCCAATGCCACGCGGGGATCGAGGAGATCCATCCGGGCTACAAGCTCACCTGCGTCGATTGCCATGGCGGCGACGGCGCTGCTGTGGAGAAGGACAAGGCGCACGTGTTGCCCAAGCAACCGCCGCCATCCGACGAGCGCGTGCTGCCGCGCAACTTTGAGCTCGCGTGGCAACGCTTCGTCAATCCGTCCAACTTGCGCGTGGCCAAGCAAGTCTGCGGCGATTGCCATGACCCGCTCGTGCAGGACGTGATGAAGTCGCTGCACGCAACGACGTGCGGCCACCTCGGCGACGGCTACTACGAGAACGGCATCACGAAGACGAAGACGCCGTCGTTTGGCGTGTTTGGCGAAACCGACGATGACGGCGATGTCCCCAAGGGCGCGCTGCGCGCGGTGACGCAGGTTCCTGCTCCGAGCGATGGCCCCGCGGATCGCATCGAGACGCACTACCAAGACCTGCCGCGCAAGGCATGCATGCAGTGCCATCTGTGGAGCGAAGGCCGCGCCGTGAAGGGCCGGCTAGGCATGGATGGCGACTATCGCGGCGAAGGCTGCGCCGCATGCCATGTGACGTATGCCGACGATGGCCGCAGCAAGAGCGGCGATCCGACGATCGACAAGAGCGAGCCGGGCCATCCGCTGCAGCATCGCTTCACCAACAAGATCCCGACCGACACCTGCGCGAAGTGCCACTACGGCGACGCGAGCATCGGGTTGTCGTTCCAAGGCAAGGCGCAGCTCGTGCCCGGCATGCCTGCGGGCCCCGACGTGCCGGGCACGACGGACACGCTGAAGAACGGCGTGTTCTACGTCGAGGATCCCGAGCTGACGCCGCCCGACGTGCACCACCAGCGCGGCATGCACTGCATCGACTGCCACACGGCGCAAGACGTCATGGGCGACGGCAACATCTGGCCGCAGATGGACCACGCAGTCGAGATCGAGTGCGTGAGTTGCCACGGCACGATCGACGCGGTGAGCGACCTGCGCACGCAGAAGGGACGGCGCGTGACGAACCTGTTCCAGGAAGGCGATCGCTTCTTCCTCGTCAGCAAGGTCACGGGCAAGCGGCACGAAGTCACGCAGAGCAAGCACGTCGTCGACCCGCAGCATCCGTCCTACAACCCGCGCGCCGCGGCAGCGATGACGACGGCGCACGATCGCTTGGAGTGCTACGCATGCCACGCGTCGTGGAACGTCGACTTCTTTGGCTTCCACTTCGATCGCAACGAGCAGTTCACGCAGCTCGACCTGATCTCAGGCCGCCGCACGAAGGGCCGCGTCACGACGCAGGAGAAGGTGTTCTCGTCGTGGAACCAACTCCGCCTCGGCTTCAACCACGAGGGCATGATCGCGCCCTACATGGTCGGCTTCTCGACGATCGGCAGCTTCCACGACGAGAACGGCGCGGCCTACGTCGACCAGGGCTTGCCGCTGTCCGCGGCGGGCATGTCCGGCGTGACGCTCGTGCCGCATCAGACGCACACGACGCGCAAGGAAGCGCGCGATTGCGTCGAGTGCCATCGGACCGGCGTGACCTATGGGCTCGGCTCCACCAACTTCCGCATCGCGCGCGAGTTCGCGTTTGCGATCGATGGCAGCCGTTTGCTCGTGCAAGCGCTCGACAAGAAGCAGCCTGCGCGCAGCGCGATCATCGCGGAGTTGCCGCTGCCGTCGTCGCCGCGCGCGCTCGCGTTGCGCATGGACGCGGTGCGCGGCCAGACGACGCACGTCTACGTCGGCTGTGACGATGGAACGCTGCTGACGATCGACGCGACCAATCCGGCGCTGCCCAAAATCGTCTCGCAGCAGGATGGCCTCGTGAGCCCGCGTCGCATGCTCGCGCAAGGCGACGTGCTCTACGTTGCGGATGGGCCCGGCGGACTCGCGACGTTCGACGTGCAGAAGCCTGACAAGCCGAAGCCCTTGGGCGCAATGCCGAGCGTCGAGGCGCGCTCGCTCGCGTTGCAGTGGCCGTGGCTCTACCTCGCGGATGGCCCCGGCGGCCTCGTCGTCGTCGATGTCGCCGATGCGGCAAAGCCGCGCGCGCTCGCCAACGTGGACTGCAATGCGGAGTCGACGCGACCCGACGACGCGACCGACGTGGCTGCGTTGTTCCAATACTCGCGCACGAAGGCGCTCGACGAACTCGGCGAACGGCTCGACCGCACGCAAGCGCGCGCGATCGTCGCAGTCGCTTGCGGACTCGATGGCTTGCGCCTCATCGACGTCAGCGAACCGACCGCGCCGCAGATGCTGCACGGCGACGCGCACAAGCGGACCTTCCGCTTCGATCGCGGCGACATCCGCGGCGTCGCGATCAACACGCAGTTCGATCTCG
>JBEELK010000121.1:0-6531 GCA_041168165.1 Planctomycetota bacterium
GCACCGACCAGCGGTCGCTCCAGATCCTGCTCGACACGATCGCCGCGGTATCGGCCAACATCGATCTTGAGACGGTGCTGGCGCAGATCGTCGATCGATCGATTCAGGTCACGCAGGCGGAGCGTGCGCTGTTGCTGATCGGCGACAACGGCGACGGCCTCGATGTGCGCGTGGCGCAGGACAAGGAAGGCAAGCGGTTGCCTTCGGAACAGCAGTGGAGCCGCACGCTCGTTCGCCGCTGTCTCGCCGATCGCCAGGCCGTGCGCTCGGTGGTCAACTCAGATCGCGAAGCGCTCGAACTCGGGCAGAGCGTCTACGACCTCAAACTGCGCGCGGTGATGTGCGCGCCATTGGTCGCGAACCAGCGCGTGCTCGGGGTGATCTACGTCGATTCGCGCGCTGCGCGTCGCGAGTTCTCGGACCGCGATCTTGCGTTGTTCTCGGCGATCTCGGCGCAGCTCGCCGTCAGCCTCGAGAACGCGCGACTCCACGCGGATTCGCTGGAGAAGGTGCGACTGCAGAAGGACATCGAGATCGCGCAGCGCATCCAGCAACACTTGATGCCGCAGGTGCCGCACGGGCTGGCCGGCGTCGATCTCGCGCTGCGCTACTTCGGCGCATCGGAGAGCAGCGGGGACTCATACGACTTCGTGCCGATGCCTGGTGGCAAGCTCGCCGTGATGGTGGGCGACGTGACGGGGCACGGGATCGGCGCTGCGTTGCTCGGCCACGCGGTGCAAGCGGCGCTGCGCAGCTACCTCGAACTGATCGAAGACTTGAGCGATGTCGTCACGCGACTCAATCATCGTCTGTCGTCGTCGGTCGAGGCCGGCAACTTCATGTCGCTGCTCGTAGCACTCGTCGATCCCAAGGCGCTGACGCTGCAATACGTCAACGGCGGCCATCCGTCGTTGATCCACTGTCGCGGCGATCGCGTCACCGCGCTCGACAAGACGGGCATGGTGCTCGGCGTCGTCGCGGACCAGGACTACGAAGTGAGTGAATCGGTTGCTCTGCAGAAGGGCGACCTGTTGTTCTTCCATAGCGATGGCGTCGACGAAGCGATGTCGCCTAGTCGCGAGACCTTCGGGGAAGCGCGGCTGCACGAGTTGTTGCGATCGCTCGCGGGTCGTTCGGCAGAAGAGACGCTGGCGGCCGTCGAAGCGGCGTTGCGCCAGCATGCGGGCGGCGCGTTCGAGGATGACCTCACGATGGTCGCTGTCCGAATCGTCTGAACGCAGAACCGACAAAACCATGAATCCGCGACTTCGGCCCGTCCTGTTCGTCGGTGCGCTCGTCCTTGGCGTCGGCGGTTTCTACGTGTTCCAGTCCGTGCAAGCTGCGCGTAAGCAAGCCGAGCAGCGATCGGCTGCGATTGCGGGCGCGGAGGCGATCCTCGATGCAGGAGATGCCTCTACCGACCCATCGCGCGTAATGGCGAAGCTGCTTGAGCTCGGTGGGGAGGACCGCGAGGCGGGCGTGCTCGCGGCTCGCATCGAGTTGCTGCGCGGGCGGCATGATCGCGCCATGGAGCGGTTGCGGCCTTTCCTCGACCAGGACTCGGACGCGGATGCGTTGCGCGCTGCGTGCGCTGCATGGCTAGGCCATGCGGAGAAGGGCGCGGGCGACGCTGACGCGCGGCGCGCGTGGATTGGGGAGGCGGTCGGCTTTGCGGAGCGTGCAGCAGTCGCGTCGGGTTTGGCCTCCGATTGGTTCTCGTGTTGGCAGGCCGCCTCGCGCGCCGGCGATGTCGAGACCTCGGTGCGCGCCAACGAGTCGTTGAAGAGCGCGGATGTGGATTCGATCGAGGCTCGCACGGTCGCGATGCTGACTTCGATGCAGCAAGAAGGCGCGGCAACGCCGTCGCTCGAAACCGTGCATCAGCTCGCGGTCGATTGGGGCAAGGCTCCGATCGAACTGCAGCTGCTCGAATGCGCGCTGTTGCTGGCGCAGAACGAACTGCAGCGCGCGATCGAACTGGCCGACGCGGCGCTGGCGATCGCACCCAATCGGTTCGAGGCGCGTAACTTTGCCGCTGCTGCGCACCATTCGGCGGTACTGCAGTCCGAGCCTGGCCCTTTGCGCGAGCGCCACGCCAACCTGCGCGACGCGCAGATCCAGTGGCTCGACGCCAACGCCGAGGCGGACGATGCGCGCCGCCCGCAGTGGCTCGCGTGGCGCCAAGTGCGCTGATCGCTCGCTGCGAGCGCGCGTTGCGGACCAACTCGCTCGCCGACTTGCTAGGTGCTTCGTTGCTACTTGCGGCTGCTGCTGCCGTATGCGCTCTTTCGGTGCGGAGGGAGTTCTGCCCGCACCGTCCCGCATGGGGACTGTGCGCTCAAGAGAGCGCTCAGGACGCCCGAATGCGTCCCCATGCGCGCGTTCCTCTTGCTACTGCTCTGCCTTGGTTCTGGCGCCGCGGCAATGGCGCAGCAGCGCCATGTCGCATTCGTTCTCGAGGATGGGCTCCGCATCGAGGGCCCTGTGCTCGAGTTCGACCAAAAGCGCATCGTCGTCGAAGTCGGAGGCGAGCCTCGCGCGTATGACGCGTCGCGGATTCGGGAGTGTCGCTTTCGTGTCGTCGAGGATGGTATCGACGCTGCGACTCCAGCGCCGCTCGCCGAGACGCGCGGAAACGACGCAGCGGGATCTTCCAGTCCGAGAGCCGCGGCGCGGCGTCCTTTGCCTCTAGAGGCAGAGCTTGCAGCCACCGATCGCGCGCGGATGAGCCCGTTCCGGCAACGCGCCGAGGAGCTGCGTGTGCGCTATCCGTGGCTCGTGCCGAACGCAGGCTATCAGTGGGTCAGCCTTGTCGTGACGCTGTTTGCGTTCATCTCGTTGTTCTCCCACTTCGCTGCGCGTCTGTCGGGCGCAGACCAGCCCTCGTTCGGGCGCGCGATGGGGCTCGCGTTTGTGCTGATCCTCGTTCCGGTGGTGGCGCTGGTCGGCATCCCGCAGCAGGGGCGCGCGCTGGCGCTTGCTGGGGTCTCATTTGCTCTGCTGGTGCCACTGCTGCATCGAGTGGGATACCGGCTGTCCGTGCCAGGCGCAGCGCTTGCGACGTCCCTGTTCTTCTTGCAGCTCGGCTTTGGCTACGCGGCACTGTGTCTCATCGACACGATGCTGAGGTCCATGGGCGTCGCGGCTGCTTGATCCGTAAACGCTCCTGTTCGCAGGTTTGACCATGCTGCGCGGCGCGCCTAAGAAGGCTGCATGACCGCAGCCCTCGTGTTCGACGTCACCGCCGAGAACTTCCAGTCTGAGGTCGTCGAGCGCTCGATGACGACGCCGGTCTTGCTCGATTTCTGGGCTAGCTGGTGCGGGCCGTGCCAACAACTCGGACCGGTGTTGGAGCAACTTGCCGAGGACTACGGCGGCAGCTTCGCACTGGGCAAGATCGACACCGAGAAGGAGCGCGAGCTTGCCGAGGCGTTCCGGGTCCAGAGCATTCCGTTCTGCGTTCTGATCGACGGCGGGAAGCCGGTGGACGCGTTCCAAGGCGCGTTGCGCGAGACGGAGGTCAAGCGGTTCTTGCAGCGCAGGTCGATCGGGCCTGCACCCGCGGCGGAGGACGAAGCGGCGAAGGAGCCGGAGGTGGATCCCAACTCGCCAAAGGCGCGGTTTGAGCGCGCGCTCGAAGCCGCGCGCAGTGGCGACGCCGCGGTCGCACGCCGAGAGCTCGATCGCTTTCCGGAGGAAGACGAGCTTGCCGATCGCGCGCAGCGACTGGGCGATGGGATCGTGTTTCTCGAAGCCTCTCTCGCAGCCGGGCCCGGAGTGCCTGGACTGTTGGCGCATGCTCGCGCCATGTTGACCGCGGGCGATGTCGAAGGAGCGATGGAGCAGATCCTCGAGGCCGTCGCGACGGACAAGTCGTTTGGCGGCGGGCTGCCGCGCAAGGCGATGTTGCTGTGCTTCCAACTCGTCGGTGAGGACGACGAGCGTCTCGACGACTATCGGCGACGGCTCGCGACGCTGCTCTACTGACCTTCGGCCAGCCCACCCGGGCTTCGCGGTACGGGCTAGCGCGTGCCATGCGCGCAGTGTCGTCAGCGATCTTCGCGGATCAGCTTTGGGTCTTCGTCCTCGAGCACGAGCACGATCGGATCGCCGCCGCCGCGAGCGACGAAGCGCGCGCTGAAGGTCTTGCCGTCGCGCGTCGTGGAAGCGAACGCGACCCAGCGCATGCTGTCGTCGAGGCCCGCGAACGAGAACGAGCCGTCGTTCGCGCTAACGCACGTGCGCGTCGCCGGCCGCATGCGTCCCGAACGGTCGCGCAGCGTCACGACGATCGAGATCGCCGGGCTGCCGTCGGCAAAGCGCGCGACGCCCGTCGCGCGCAGGCCTTCCTCGAGGCGGATTGCGATCGGCGCGGCGTCGTCTTCGGCGAGCTCTGCCTGGAACGGCAGGTGGCCTTCGCCTTCGACACACACGATGCCTGCGCCTGCGATTGGGCCGAGCCGCGCGTTGCCGAGTTCGTCGCAGAACGCGCGCGCCGTGATCGGCCCGTAGTCCGCAGGTCGGAACGTAATCGCCGCGGTGGCCGCGGGCGCCCCGTCAGGGCCGATCACTTCGCACGCCACGGTGCGCTCGCCGCAAAAGCGTACTTCGCCCGCCTTCATGGCCGTCACCAGCGGCAGTGCCTGCGCGGCGCGTCCCGGCGCGTGCGCGACGATCCAGTCATTGCCCGCGCGCAGCAACGTCGGCATGCGCACCGTGCCGTTCACCGGTTGCGCGTTCGTGTGGACGCGGAACGGATCGCTGCCGAGTAGTAGCGCGCACCGCGCGTCTAAAGGCGCATCGATCATGCGCAGCGAAAACGACTCGGCATCCGCCGCGATCGATCGGGGCAGCAGCGTGGCGAGCGTCGCGTCGCCGAGCAGCGCGGTGGCTCCATGGAGGTCGAGATGGGGGAAGCCGGTTGGCGAGATCGGCTTTGCGAGATCGGGCACAGGCGCGGACGTGCTCGGTGCTTGCAACTCTGTGCGGTGTCCCGAACGCAGCGAGACCGATTGCCAGGACGCGCCGCGGCGTGACAGCCACCAGATTTCGTAGTCGCCTTCCGGCAGGCGAACAGACTCGCCGCGCATCGTCGGCAGGAGGCGCCGTTCCGTGCCGTCGCCCGACTCCAGCCGTGCGGCCGCGAACACCTCGATCTCGCCGCCCTCGACGTTGGTCAGTTCCGCCATCGGCGACAGGCGCACTGAAGCGGCCCGTTCGGGCCATGCGCGCAGCGCGATGCCGCCGAGGCCCGCCTCGGTTGTTACGAACAGGAGGCCCGGGCGGTCCGAGGCGACGCGGAACATGCCGCGTCGGTCCGTCACGCCATCCGTCCACGCAGCAGGCGGCGTGACCTCGGCAAGCGCCGGAATGTCCGGGTGCGCATCGGGCCGGAAGCGGACGGTCGCGCCTTCGAGTGCCTTGCCGCTGGGGTCCGTCACGCGTCCGACGATCCCGCTCTGCGACTGCGCCTCTACGCAGGCGGCTGCCGCCAGCAGGGCTGTGGCGCGGAGGAACGAGGCGGCGGTCATGGCGACCGTCAACGTGTAGCGCAGCACCTCGGTTCGGCGAAGCCCTTCGCGAACGGTCGCTGTGGAACTGTGTCGCGATGCCGAGAAATGTCGCGGCGCGAGCGTTCGTGTTCGACCTGCGACGCGACGGGGCGCTAGCGGCAGCGTTCGCCGCCGCCCGCAGCCCCGAACTGCCTCACTGCGGCAGTTCTTCGCGCTTGTGGATCACCTTGCAGACGAGCCCGTATTCGAGCGCGTGCCCGGCATCGAGCCAGAAGTCGCGGCGAGCATCTTCGAGCACCGCTTCCGGCTTCCGGTTGGTCGCCTCGGCGATGATCTTGTTGTAGCGGTCGCGCATCTTCAGGATCTCGCGCGCCGTGATGTCCAGGTCGCTCGCGGTGCCGCGGCCCATCGTCGAGGGCTGGTGGATCATGAAGCGCGACTCAGGCAGCGTGAACCGGCAGTTCTTCTCTGCGGCGAGCTGGATCAGGATGCCGGCCGACGCGCAGATGCCGTTGACAACGGTCTGCACCGGCGGACGCAGGAATCGCAGCAAGTCGTAGATCGCAAAGCCCGCGTCGGCGGATCCGCCCGGCGAGTTGATCAGCACGGTGATCGGCTTGTTCGGGTCGCGCGCTTCCATGGCGAGACAGCGAACGGTCGCATCGCGGAGCATGCGGTCGTTCACGGGGCCGCTGATCAGCAGCGTCCGCGAATCGAGCATGAGCCGCTCGAGGTATCCGGGCTGGCCGCCCTTGTCCTGGGCCTGTTGCCCAGGCTGGCATTCCTCGTCGTCTTCGAGCTTGGTGCGGAGATCGGGATCGCGTGGGTTCAGCATCGGTCGTTGCTAGGTGGGGTGCGGCGGTGCCGCGGTCCCCAATTCGGGTTTCGGAGCGCAGCAGGTTGAGTGCGGTCCGACGATCTCGCGCCTGTAGCCTATTTCGGTGGGAGGTGCAACGACGCCATTGGGAGTTGCCGCTCCGTTTGCGGGTGGGTCGTTCTTGGCTGGGTAACGGTTGCC
>JBEELK010000122.1:0-3054 GCA_041168165.1 Planctomycetota bacterium
GCAGCACGATCACCGTGCTGACATCGACGTAGCCGCCCGCCGCGTAGCCGGTGCCGGTGTTGCCGACGCCGAGGTTGCCCGTCGGCGTGCGCAGGATCGCCGCGTTGCGCGCGTTGTCGCATAGCGGCTGCAACCACGCCGACTCGAGGTCGAGGCCGGCGACGACGAGCATCTCGGCCTTTGCGAGGATGCGAACGAGGCTCGGCCTCGTGACCGTGAAGTGCGGGTCTTCTGCGCCGCGCACGAGCGTGTCGACCGCGACGAGATCGCCGCCGATCGATTTCGCAATCGAGCCAAAGTCTGGCAGCGTGCAGACGACGCGCAGCGGCGCTGCGTTGTCCGTGCCGCCATCGCTAGCCTGCTGCGAGGACATCGCAGGCAGGCAGCCGATGGCGAGCAACAGAGCAAACAGCGCGCGCAGCGAGAGCAGCAACGGATGCGTGTGTTGGATCACGTTCACATCCGGTGCGGCTGGTGCACGCCGATCAGCGTCTGGAACGTGAGCCACACCGAGTGCTCGCCACTGCCGCCGAGGTGATCCGACTCGTCGTAGTTGTACTGCAAGCGGATGCGCGTGAACTCGCTCGGCTGGTAGACCAGGATCGGCGAGATGCGCATGCGGTCCGTGCGGTCGTAGTCATCATCGCGCGAGTAGCTGATGGTCGGGTTACCGACGCCCGACGACACATACTCGTAGTCGCCGCCCGAGCCCGTCGCGTATTCGCCGCGAAGGCCCGTGGACCAACCGCGTTGGAATCCCCACAACGCCTGCAAGAAGCCGCCGTGGTCCTTCAACGTGTCCGCGGGGATCGCATCGCCGTTGTCGTCCACCTGCCCTTCGGCATCGAACGCGCGCGCCATCCATTCGCCTTGCACCTTGAAGAACGGCCAGCCCTTGTCGGTGCTCTCCGGTCGCCACAAGAACACGAAGTCGGCGCCGTAGATCAGCGTGTCGCTGTCTTGGCCGCTCGCGTTGGGTCCCATCAGCGCGGACACGCCGTAGTTGAGCACCGTCGTGTCCGTCGGCGTTTGGCTCTGCGCGAGTCGCGCGGTGTAGAGCACATCCTCCAGCGAACGCACGGTGCGATCCGTGAACAGGCGCCCGCCGATCGGTTCTTCGCCGTAGACCTCGTCGTTGGCCAAGAAGCTCTTCACCGTCTCGCCGCTCGCGTTCTGCGCGCCAAAGATCGCTTCGGTGTAGACGTCCGTTGGCATCACCCAACTCATGCGAGCGCCCGGCGCGCGCAGTCCATCGCCGCCAAAGAAGCGCGACACCACGACCGGCTGATCGCCCCAATCCCAATCGTGCAAGTGCACCGGATTGATGCGACCAAACTCCGTCAGGTAGTGACCGGTCTTGAGTTGCAGGCCATACGGCAGCGACGACGAAGTCGCGTAGGCCTCTTCGAGCTCAACGATCGTCTCGCCTTCTGGATCAATCACGCTCGTGATGTGCGAGTCGACGCGGAAGTAGGGATCGACCGCGCCCGCGAGCGCCAGTTCTGCTTGCTGCAACGTGAAGCCGCGCTGCTTGGGATCGTGGTGACCGCCTTGCAGTTGCTGGATCACGTCGTTTTGCGCCGTCGACGTGCCGACCGAACCGATCACGTCGAGCGAGATGTCGATGAGGCGGAACGAACCAGCCGCATTGACGCCGGTCGACGTCGACGCGGGGCCCTGCCATGCGCGAAGGCCCGTCGAAGTCGCGTTGGGATCTTGCGCAGGCGCGCCGCCTTGCGCTTGCAGTTGGCGTTCGACGCCTTGCTGCACGTTGATCGGACCCGCTTGGTCCTTGGGCAGCGCCGCACGCGCTTCTTCGAGCGCGCGACGGCGAGCGTCGGCCTGAGGATCTTGCGTTGCTTGCTGAGACTGCGAGGCTTGCGCCGGAGTTGGCGCGGGAGCCTGTGCAGGAGCCTGGAACGAAGGGGAAGCCGGCGCAGCGGCCAGCACAGAAGTGACGAGACACGCGCCCGACACGGGCGCAACGAAACGAAGGGAAGTCACAGAACGAATCTCTCTCGCAAACGATGACGACGACGCGACGGCACACGCCGCGCGTCGGACGAACCTGGGACAGCCGCGTTGCCGCGGCGACGTGGGATCAGGCCGTCGTGCGAGGAGGCGCGCGTGCGCGCGCAGAGCCACAGAACGGGCGTTCGATGCGCGGCATCGACGAGAGCACGAGGCTCTCGGCGAGCCGCTCTGCGGCTTCGAGGTCTGCCGGCGGCGCGGCCGTGTAGCCGTGCAACCGATGCAACTGCGAACAGACATCGCAGTCGTGGTCGTGCCCGTGGTCCCCCCGCTCATGCGCATCGAGCCACGCGACCGGAACTTCGTCCGCGGCGCGTTCGCGCGCTGCACGCGCGTGGCAACTCGCGTGCGAGCACGTGAGCGTCGACGCGCTGTCCGTGGCCCGCAACGCCTCCAACGCATGCTGCACTTGGTGCAGCGCCGGACCGAGCACGTGCACGAGCACGAGCAGGATCGCGGTCAGGTGGCGGAGGCGAGGGGACACGGGGCGGGTTCGGGGTGAGTGCTGCTGGGTGGCAGGTTTGGAGGGCGCGGGAGGGTAGGCAGGATCAGGTCGGCCGCAAGAGGCTTGGCGAACGGCGTGCGGCGAGAAGGGCTCGCGATGCGGTGAGGCGGATGGCGGGAAGGGAATCTGCGGTGGCGAGGGGGATTTCTGTCACAGGACGGGCTGGTGGCGATTCGGAAGGACACGCGCGAGTGCAGTCGGTGTGGCTGCGACGAGTGCGGGTTTTGGTTCGGCGTAAGTGATGGTGGTGCGTGATGGTCAAGGTGTTGGTGGGTGCGGTGGTTGGTGTCGCGGTTGCGGCGAGCGCTGGTGCCCAGGTGACGGGGCCGTCGGCGAGGTATGCGCATTCGATGGCGTATGACTCGGTGCGCCAGCGCGTCGTGCTCTTCGGCGGCAACTCCAATACCCAGTGGCCATCGGGGGCACTTGGGGACACCTGGGAATGGGATGGGACGGGTTGGTCTCAACGGTTCCCAGCGCAATCTCCAGGCGCCAGGGGGCACGCAGCCATGTGTTTT
>JBEELK010000123.1:0-3154 GCA_041168165.1 Planctomycetota bacterium
GCAACGTGGCGGACGCGGCGCAGCGACTCATGCCGCTCGCTGCTGAACTCTCGATCGACGCGGGCAAGCGCAAGGCGATGCTGTTGCTCGGTCAGTCGCTGCGCCAAAGCGGCGACAACCAAAAGGCGCGGCGCGTGCTGCGCGACTTGCTCGCGCTCAGCAAGGATGCGCCCGAGGCTGGCGACGCGGCCTACGCGATCGCGTTGACGTTCGGCGTGCCCGACAACGCAGCGCAGCAGGTCGACCGCGCCGTGCAAGCATTGCGCGACCTGCGCGCAGGTTGGCCGCAGCACGAGCAGTCGCGGATCGTCGACTACCTGATCGCGCGTTGCTACGTGAGCGCGGCGCGCACGGACGACGCGCTGCGTTCGCTTGCAGCCTTTCTGCAACAGGACAACGTGAACTCGCTGCCTGAGGCCGCGCTCGCGCGCGCTCTGACGGGCGACGTGTTGCTCAGCCAAGGCAACGTGGATCCAGCGCTTGCGGCATGGCGCGACTACTTGGCGCAGCATCCAGCGCACGCAGACTGGGAACGCGTGCAGCGCGCGATCGTCGATGCGGAGTGGCGACTCGCGATGCAGCAGATGGCGAAGGGCCCAGCTCAGTTCGCCGTCGCGACGGAGCGGCTCGTCGCATTTCAGCGCGCCTATCCGCTCGATGAGCGCAATGCCGAGGCCATGTACTCGATTGCGTGGATGCTGCAGCAAGAGGAGAAGTTCGCGGAGGCAAAGGCTGCCTACGAACGCTGCGTCAGCAAGCACCCGAGCAAGGAGTGGAGTTCGCGCGCGCAGTTCGCGATCGGTCAGTTGCTGGAGAGCAAGCTGCTCGACTTCGACGGCGCGCTTGCCGCATACCGCGCGGTCACGTTTGGCTCGATGCAGAACAACGCGAAGGCGCGCATCGCGACGCTGACGCAGAAGAGCTTGCACGCGCGCACGGAGCGGACGTTCCGCACGGACGAGAAGGCGTCGTTCCATTTGACGTCGCGCAACATCGAGTCGGTGCGCGTGCGCGTCTACAAGCTGCAACTTGAGGACTGGTTCCGCGCGACGCGGCAAGCGGGCTCAGTGCACGAGCTCGACATCGAAGTGATCGCGGCGGATCGCACGTTCGACAGCGCGATCGATGGCTACGTGCGCATGCGCGAAACGGAGCGCGAGATCGAGATCCCCGCCGACGAGCCGGGCGCATACGTGGTCAAGGTCGACGACAAGGAGCTGGAGTCGACGACGTTGGTCGTGAAGAGCGACCTCGCGGTAATCACGAAGACGAGTCGCTTGGAGTTCTTGGTGTTCGCGCAGAACACGAAGGAGCAGCGCGCCGAGTCCGGCGTGCGCGTGCTGCTCGCCGACGCGGCGGGCGTGGTCGCGGAGGGCGCTACCGACGACAAGGGCTTCTGGCGCTTTGCTGGCGACGAGCTCAAGAACCGCGATGACCTTCGCGTGTTCGCGGTCGCACAAGGCGGCTCGGCCGCGACGACGCTCGACTTGTCGGGCATGGGCTACTCGCCGGGCCTGCTGCCGCGCGCGCATCTTGCGACGGATCGCCCGATCTATGAACCAGGTCAGCGCGTCTCCGTGAAGGGCGTCGTGCGCGAGGTCGAGGCCGGTCGCTATCGCACGCCGAAGCAGGGCGGGCACATTGCGCAGGTGTTCGCTCCGTCGGGCCGCTTGGTGCTGCAGCGCGAAGTGACGTTCTCGGAGTTCGGCACGTTCGACTTCGGCTTCGATCTCGACGCTCGCGCCGAGCTCGGCGATTGGCGCGTGCAGACGCTGCGCGCGGACGGCGCGTCGGCTGTGCACACGATGGAGTTCCGAGTCGGGCGCTACGAGCGGCCGCGGCTGCAACTCGCATTCGACCTCAAGGAGTCCGTCGTGCTTCGCGGCGAGCCCATTGCTGGCGTGTTGCGCGCGACGTGGTTCTATGGCGAGCCGTTCGCGATGCGCGAAGTGGTGTGCACGATGGCGTTGCCGGACGGCGGCGTCGTCGAGCGTCGCGGGATGACGAACGCAGCGGGCGAGTTGCCGTTGGAACTGCCGACCGCGGAGTTCCAAGAGACCGCGGTGGCGGTGCTCGATGCCAACGCGCCAGGAGAGAACGCGCGCGGCGTCGCGACGGTGCCAATCGTGACGACAGAACTGGCGATGTCCGTGCGCATCCAGCGTCCGGTCTATCTCGCGGGCGAGACCTTGGAGGCTTCGGCGGAGATCAAGGACCAGAGCGGCAAGCCGCTCGTGCGCGACGCGGAGTTGGTCTACTACCGGCTCTTGCGCGACGAACGCAGCGGCGCGCTGCAAGAAGTTGAAGTCGCGCGCACAGCGATCCAATCCGACAAGGATGGCAAAGCTCGCGCGACGTTCGTCGCGCACGACGGCGGCGAAGCGCGCGTTCGCATCGTGTGCAAGGATCGCTTCGGCAACGTCGTGACGAGCGATGCGCAGTTCACGGTCAGCGGCAAGGACGACGAGCTCAAGCTGCGCTTGCTTGCCGATCGCGAGACGTGGTCGGTCGGCGAAGAGGCAGTCGCGCGCGTCGTCAATCGCGCGGGCAAGCGCCTCGCCCTGCTGACCTGGCAAGCGGATGGCATCCTCGCGTGCGAGTCGCGGATGATCGATGACGGCGAGTCGCGCATCGCGCTGCCGATGCTGCCAGAGCACGCGCCCAACTTCGCGCTGTCGATCGCGATGGTGGACGGCAAGAAGCTTCATGTCGCGGAGCGTCCGTTCTTCGTGCGGCGCGAACTGCGCGTCGAAGTCGAAGCTCCGAAGTCGGCCAAGCCGGGCGAGACGAAGGAAGTCGTCGTGCGCGTTCGCGACGCGAGCGGCAAGCCAGTTCGCGCTGAGATCGCGCTCGCGATGGTCGACGAGAGCCTGCTTGCTCTGCACGGCGATTACGCGGACGAGATCGGCGTCACGTTCTGGGGGCAGCGGCGAGAGACGTCGTTCCGCACGGCATCGAGTTGCCTGTGGGGCTATGACGGCTGGAGTCGTCGCGTCAACGCGGCGCTGCTGTCCGAGGAAGCGCGCATCCGGGCTGCGGAGCAGGTGGTGCAGGATTCTGCCGAGGTGATGCTGGTCCAAAAGGAGATGCAGCACCTTGAGCGGATGGGGGTAGCCGGAGAGACCGGTGGCGTCGACAAGCAATCTGCCTTCGA
>JBEELK010000124.1:0-4506 GCA_041168165.1 Planctomycetota bacterium
CAGCGGCCTGCGACGTCGGCGCGGAGCCAAAGCTCCACGTGCGTCGCGCCCCGACGCGCTGCTCCAGCTCGTTCAATCGATTGCCAAGCACAGCAAGCCGCACGCTTCGCGATGCGATCGCAGCCTCCACTTCATCGCGCTTCTGCGCGAAGGCAGCACGCGAAGCTTCTGGTGCCGCATCCACGCTCTTGCCCGCGGCTTCGATGGCTTCGCGATCGCGACCATTCGCGACGAATGCCCATGCGAGCGTGTCGTAGCACTGCGCGGCGACGGACGAATCGCGTCCTCGCTCTGCAGCAAGCGCCGCATACGCGAGCCCAAGCAACTCCTCGCCGTGCACATTGCGCTCATCTGCCTTCGGCGAGACGCGATGCCATGCCTCGGCATTGAGCGCCAGCGCAGTCAGCGCAGCGCCAGGCCCGAGGTCGGGCAGCGGCCATGGCTCGGTTCGCTTCGCGCCTTCCGTTTGGTGGCGCAACGCAGCCAGTTCGCGCTGCGCAGCGACCAACGCGTCGTGATCGGGATGCGTCAGTCGGTCCTGCTTCTGCTCGTCCGACGACCACGGCAACGCCTCTTGCTGCAAGTCCGCGATCGTTGCATCGATCAGCGAACGCTGCGCGAGCAGGTATGCAGCGTCCTCGTCGATCCACTTGCGCATCGCCGGCAAGTGCACAGGCCACGCTGGCTGCAACGACTGCGTGCCCTGCTTGGCGCTGTCCAGCAACACGAGGCACGACAACTGGTCGAAGTCGCGCACCTTGGCTTCCAGCTTCGCTGCTGCAGCCTCTGCCGCCGCGGCTTGCTTCTGCGCCTCGCCGCGAGCTTCCGTCTCCGCCTTCGCGAGCGAGGTCTTCTCTTCAGCGAGCTTCTGGTTGTCTTCTGCGCGCTGCGTTGCGATCCACGCATAGCGCAGCGACACGGCCAACCCCGCGACCGCAGTGGCGAGCACCGCAGCGATGCCCAGCGCAGTGGCGCGATGGCGCTGCACGAACTTGCGGAACTGATAGCGCGCGGACGGCGGCCCCGCCTCCACCGGTTCGTTGGCAAGATGGCGCTCGATGTCGGCTGCAAGGGCCGCGGCCGACGCGTAGCGCAGTTGTGGCTCGCGAGCCATCGCGCGTTGCGCGATCCAATCGAGGTCGCCGCGAAGGCGGCTCGCCCATGCGGCTTCTGCGCCACGGCTGTGCGCAGCAGCGCGGCTCGCAATCGGTGGCTCCGAATCGCGAAGCCATGCGCGCACCTGAGCGAAGTCTCGCTCGTCGCCGACGAAGCCCACGAGCGCGGAGCGCCCCGTGACCAACTCGAACAGCAACGCGCCGAGCGCATACACGTCCGCCCTAGTGTCGACCTCGCGATCGAGCGCATCGAACTGCTCGGGCGCCATGTACGCGGGCGTGCCGACGAGCGCGCCAACCTCGGTCCAACGGGTCGCGTGCACCCCGTCGTCATCGGCCGCGACGGCGCGCGCGATGCCGAAGTCGATCAGCTTCGGCGAAGGTCGATCGACATTGCCGCCGACGAGCACGTTGCCTGGCTTGATGTCGCGATGCACGACGCCCTTCTGATGCGCGTGCTGTGCGCCAAGGCACACCTCGACGAACAGGCGCAGGCGCTCGGGCAAGGACAAGCCGCACTCGGCGCAGAACTTCGTGATCGGAAGCCCTTCGACGAGCTCCATCGCAAACCACGGTCGCCCGCGCTCGGTCGTCCCGGCCTCATAGACCTTGGCGATCGCGTCATGGTTCATTCGCGCCAGCGCGTCGCGTTCGCGTTCGAATCGCTTGAGGATCGCTCGGCTGTCCATGCCGAGCTTCAGCACCTTCAGCGCCACTTCGCGACGCAACCCATCGACGCGGATCGCGCGATAGACCTCGCCGAAGCCACCGCGGCCAATCCGCTCGGCCGCCTCATAAGGACCAATGCGCTCGCCCGTGCAATCGCCGTGGTCGGAGGACAAGTCCGCGACTTGTTGCAGCCACTCGCGGATCGCATCCGTGTGCTGCGGCCATTGCGCCGCAATACGGTCGATTGCAGCGTCACTGAGTCCGCCATTGCCGCCGCGAAGAGCCGCTTCCGCCAATGCATCCGCCACTTCCGGTGGCAACGCAGCAGTGCGATGCGTCGCGGGCGTCGTTGGCTTCGGAGTTTCGTCGGCAGACATCGCGACAGAAAACTTGCAGCGTCTGAACTGTCTACTCGCACCCGCTGTGCGAGGCTTCCAGGGCGGAGATCGTGCCCGCTCGCCGCGAAGTTGCTAGGGAGCCCCGCGCAGTGATGAGGGGTCCCGAGCCAACGCGGCGATGCAGGTATGCTGCGCGCCTTCTGCCACCCTCACCTTTTGGCAGCACTTCCATGACCGAACCGGGAAACCCCCTCAACATCACTACGCGCTGGACTCAGATCGATGCGCTGCGCGGCGACCACGCTGAGTCCGCGTGGAACTGGTTCGTCGATCGCTACCGGCCCTTTGTGCGCGGAGTCTTGCGGGCCACGCTGCAGACCCCCGCCGATGCGGTGCCAGCCGAGGACGAGTTCTGGGGCTACGTGTATCTGAGCGGCGCGATCCACCGCGCCGACCGCGAGCGCCGCTTCCGCGCGTTCTTGTCGGGAACGGTCCGCAACTTCGCGAGGGCTTGGCTGCGCAAGCGCCAAGGCGACGCAACCCCGACCGAACCACTGCCAGAACAACTCCAAGAGCAAGACGCCGAGTTCGAACTGGGGCTCTGGGCAGACACGCTGATCACGATCGGCCTCGATGCGCTGGAGCAAGAGAACCCGCGCACCGCGCAAGCGATGGTCGCCTTCTATGGGCTTCCGCGCGGCGGCAACACGCATGGGCCGCGCAGCGCGAGCGAAGTCGGCGAACTCGTCGGCTGCTCTGCGCAAGCGGTCTACATGCTGCTGATGCGCGGCCGCGAACGGCTGCGGCAGTTGCTCGAGCAAGAACTGCAGCAAGGCTGCAGCGACGCGGAGTCGGTCCGCGACGAACTGCAGGCGGTGCTGCTGTCCGCGCAGAAGCGCCACCCCGGCCTCGTGCGGGACTGAGCCCCGCGCGACGGCGCGCGCAGAGTTTTGCATCGACGCGCGCGGCCTCGCGACTACCCTGCGCGCCGTGCCTCATCCCCTCGCTTCCTCGGTGCTCCACGGCGACCGCAAGGCGCTCGCGCATGCGATCACGCTCGTCGAGAGCCAGCTCGCTAGCGACCAGGAATCCGCGGCAGAACTGCTGCACGCGCTGTTGCCGCACACCGGCAACGCCGTGCGCGTCGGCATCACGGGCGCTCCCGGCGTCGGCAAGAGCACGCTGATCGAAACGCTGGGCTGCAAGCTCTGCGACCAAGGCAAGAAGGTCGCGGTGCTCGCTGTCGATCCGAGCAGCAGCATCACGGGCGGCAGCATCCTCGGCGACAAGACGCGCATGACCGAACTGAGCCGCAAGGCGAACGCGTTCGTGCGTCCATCGCCGGGCGGCGGCACGCTCGGCGGCGTCGCGGCGCGAACGCGCGAAGCGATGCTGTGCTGCGAGGCAGCGGGGTTCGATGTCGTGCTCGTCGAGACGATCGGCACCGGCCAATCGGAGACCGCGGTGGCGACGATGGTCGACGTGTTCTTGCTGCTACTGTCGCCCGCCGCTGGCGACGAGTTGCAAGGCATCAAGCGCGGCGTGATGGAGCTTGCCGACCTCGTGCTCGTGCACAAAGCCGACGGCGATCTCGCGGCCGCGGCCAACCGCGCTGCACAACAATGCCAGCTCGCATTGCGGGTGCTTCACGCTGGCGACGGCGAGATCCCTTCGGTCCTCACCGGCTCGTCGACGACTGGCGTCGGCATCGACGCGCTGTGGGACGCGATCACTCTGCGCGCAGCGGCGATGCGCGCAGATGGACGATTGGCCAAGCGACGCAGCGCGCAGTCGATGCAATGGATGCAGGCCGCAATCCAAGACGCGCTGCACGATGCGTTTGCGCAGAGCCCTTCGGTGCAGCGCGAGTTGCCGAAGCTGTCCGCCGAAGTGGCGCAGGGGCGCATGCTCCCCCACGCCGCCGCGAAGAAGCTCGTGGCGCTCTATCGGCCCGAAGCCTGATCGGCCGCGAGCCGCGCGCGAACGTCCGCGACCGCAGGCTCCCATTCGGGCAGCAGCGCATGGCGATCGATCTTTGCGAGCTCCTCGCGCGCGCGATCCCACTCGCCGCGGTCCGCATGCTGCGCGATGCGCTTCTGCTGCTTGTCGATCCACTCCTTGCCTTCGGCGAGGATCGCTGCGCGCTCCGTAGTCACGACCTCGTCGCCAGGATGCGTCGCCAAGAACGTGTCGAGCCGCGCGATCGCCGCTCTGTACTCGCGCACCATGAAGCGCAGCCGCGCTCGCGCCGCGAACACGGCGTCCTGCGCCGACTCCGGTTGGTCGAGTTGCGCCTTCGCTGCCGCGGTCTCGCGCAGCGCGCGCACGCTGCGCAACAGCGAGTCGCCGGATGCGTTGCGCGCGAGCTGCGCCTCGTGCTTGGC
>JBEELK010000125.1:0-21725 GCA_041168165.1 Planctomycetota bacterium
CGCGAACGGAACGCTGCGCTCAGAATCGCAGCGCGAAGCCCACCCACAACTGCGCCTCGTTCTGGCTCGGGTTGCGGTCGTTCTCGCGGCCCAATGCGTTGGAGACGTGGTGGTAGGTCAGCCCGCTTTGGAAGTCGAGATTGGGCGACACCGGCACGAGCACCCCGGGCCCGAACGAGAAGGTCCAGTTCCATACCGTGCCGCCCTCGGGCACTGGATCCGTCGCATACTGGTAGCCCGCAGCCGCCTCGAAGAACCACGCGTAGGCGTCGTTGTCGGCGCGATGCACGAGCAGCCTGCCGACGGCTTCGAACTCGACGGATTGCGCGTCCTCGCCATCGAGAAACCAATTCGTGGCCGTGACGCCGGACCCGATCGCGAACGCGTCGGTCGCGTGCCACATCTCGCGCACCTTGATGCCCGCGGCGTCGACTTCGCCATTGCCGTCCCAGAAGAACGACTTCTGCAGGATAGGGATGCCATAGAACGCGCGCGCATCGAGCACGAGCTCGCCTTGCTTGGGCAACTGCAAGGCCACGTCGTTCGCGCGTGGCGCCTCCGCGCGGATGAGCGCCGGCGCTGCCACGCAACCCGCGAGCGTCGAGGCGAGCATGCAGATGCAGGAACAACGAGCGCGCATTGGGGGCGAAGATCCTAGAAACTACGATCGGAGTTTGTCACCCCATCTTCGATCCGTGCATCGACCCATAGCTCTGTGTTGCGCCCTTGCGCTCGCGCTTCCACTCGGCGGCTGCGCTGCGTTCACGACGATGATGCCCTCATCGCAGCAGCGCGAACGCACGACGCCGCTGCGCGTTGAAGGAACGGACCTGTTCGACTGGAAGGGCATGGTGCACTGCCACTCGCATCACTCTCACGACAGCGACGGCACGATCGAGGAGATCACCGCGGCGGCGAAGAGCGCGGGCACGCGGTTCCTCGTGATGACCGACCACCAGACGCCGGATTCGATCGCGCTCGGCCAACGCGGCGAAGTCGATGGCGTGCTGTATCTGTGCGGCGCCGAACTGCGGACGGCCCAGGGCACGGTGCTCGCATTCCCGCTGCAGCGCCCGTTGCGCCGTTGGATGCACTGCGGCGCGCTCGTCGCGGAAGCAAAGCAGCAGGGCGCGATCGTGTTCGTCGGCCACGCCGAAGCGTGGAAGGACTGGAACATGCCCGGTCTCGCGGGCGCCGAGATCGTCAACCTGCACGCGGGCGCGATGAGCGCAAACCCCGCCGCGGTCATCGGCAGCACGCTATTGCTGCCAGCGCGACACATGATGCGCATCGTGGCGTTGCGCGACGACGCAGTGTTCGCGAAGTGGGATGAGCAGTTGGTCGCGCGCCATCCGTTCACTCCCGTCGGCGGCGGCGACGCGCATGCCAACATCCAAGCGTTCGGACCGCTCGGCGGCACGATCGCGGGCTATCCCGAAGTGTTCCTGTCGATCAGCACGCACGTGCTCGCCAAAGAACGCACCGAGGATGCGATCATCGACGCAATGCGGCGCGGGCGCACGTATGTCAGCTTCGACGTGAATGGCGAAGGCACGGGCTTCGACTTCCGGGCGCAGCGTCGCGATGGCTCCATCGCGTTGCCTGGCGACACGATCGCAGCGCGCGAGTGCGCGCAGTTGCGCGCCGCGACGCCGTTGGCGGCGCAGATTCGCTTCTTCCGCGATGGCCAACTCGTTGCGCAGCACTCTGGATCCGAGGCCGTGTTGCGCGATCCCGAGCCAGGCGTCTACCGCGTCGAGGCGTGGACCGAGTCCGGCGCGCCGTGGCTGTTCTCGAGTTCGATCCGGGTCGCCGCGGTAGATACCGCGGCTCAGCCTTCGGCGGGCAGCGCGTTCCAGTAACGCAGCACGAAGGCGGGCGGCAGGTTCCGGATCACCGGGCCGATGCGCTCGAAGCTGGAGAAGCGCTCGTCCATCAACGCGCGGAAGCGCCGCGCGCGACGCATGCCGTAGGCGTGCATGTATTGGAACGTGCGGAAGTCGCCGTGCGGATTGAGGCACTGCGTCACGCCGTCGACCACGTCGTCTTGCACCTTGGCGGGCAAGCTCGCGAACGGCAGCCCAGACACGATGCGCGTCGCCATCGGCAGCCCGCGGTCCCTCAGGATCTTGCGCAGGTCGCCGGCGCTGCCGAGATGGAACTCCATCGTCGGGAAGCGCTGCGTCAGCAGCGTGTGGAACTTGGGCTCCAACTCGATGCCGAGGTAGCGAGCGCGCGACGGCAGCCATTCGCGGATGACGGCGGTCATCGGGCCGGTGCCCGGGCCGAACTCGACGAGCAGTTCGCCGGGTTGCAGGTCGAGCCGCCCCACCAAGGCGCGCGCGAGGTAGCGCGTGCTCGGAAGCACCGCGCCGATCGAGCCCGGTTGGCCGAGGAAGGCACCGAAGAACCCAAGCCCTTCGCGGATCGAGTTCTTGGGCATTGCGGCGGGCTCCATGGCGGTGGCTCCTTCGTTCAGAACTGGCCGAGCTGCACCCGCACGACGCCGCGCTCTACGCGGGTCGAGCAGGACAGCCGAAATCCGTCGTCGAGCCCCATGCGCTCCAGCGTGGAGCGCTCGGGATCCGCAGACGGGGCAAGGGCCTCGGCTGGCTCCACGCGCACGGCGTCGGTCCCGCACATGCCGCGTCGGCAGCCGCAGGGGATCTCGACTCCGGCGGCTTCCGCAGCGGCGAGCACCGTGGTGCCCGGACTGACGAAGACGACCTTGCCCACAGGCTCAAATTGGACCTCGACGAGGTTCACGGAGGTCAGCAAAGCAGACGCGCCCGCCCGGCACCATCCGGAAGTTGGCGGTGTTGTGCGCGTCCAGACCCGATGGCATCGCGAAGTCGGGGCGAAAAAGGCCTCGCAGACTGGAGGCCGGAGTCCGTAGAACCGCGCCCCCTCGTTTCTGCGCCCGAGCGCCCCCTTCTCGCATGCGGCCAACCCAGAACCCCTTCGTCCCGTTTGCCTGCATTCTGCCGCTTCTTGGAAGCGCACTGTCGGCGCAGGATCCCGTCGAGACGCCGCCTGCGGAAGCGAAGCCGGACGCTGCCAGCCCCGAGTCCCCTGGCCCCCGCGGCCCCGGTGGTCGGCGCCAAGGTCGCCCGCGCCAGCGCACGGTCGCGGTGCTCGCGGGCCACGTGCACCCGGTGTCGGGCCCGAGCATCGAGAACGGCGTCGTGCTAATCCGCGGCGATCGCATTGTCGCAGTCGGCAAGCAGGGCGAGGTCGAGGTGCCGGAAGGCGCGGAGACGGTCAGCTTCCCGGAGGGACACGTCTATCCCGGCCTCATCGACGCGAGCAGCGACGCGTTCCTCGATGACGGCGTGCGCCAGGATCCGTCGGCCGACGCGGCGACCAGCGCGGGCGCGGGCTTTGGCCAGCGCTTCGACCGCGAAGACCGCCTGATCGAGGCCGGCATTACCACCGTCTACACGAGCAACCAGCGCGGCGCGCCGTGGAGCGGCATCGGCGCCGTGCTGCGGCCCAAGAAGGGCGGCGCATCCGCGTTCCCTGAGAAGACGGAAGCTGGTGTCGGGATGCAACTTGCGGCGGGCCCCACCGGCACGCACGCGCTCGATCGCCAGCGCGGGATCGAGGGCGCGTTCGGCGCGTTCTCGGGCCTCGACGACTACAAGAAGAAGCAAGACGAGCACAAGAAGGAGCTCGAGAAGTACACGAAGGAGTTCGCCGACTACCTAGCGTGGCACGAGAAGAAGAACGGCAAGTCGACCGACGACAAGAAGGACGCGCCCAAGGACGGGGAGCAGAAGCCCGCGAGCGCTGCAGCCGAGACGCCGGCGCAGGCTGGCGAAGCGGGCGCGCCGCGCGGCCCAGGCCAGCGCGGGCAGCGCGGCAGCCGCCGCGGCGGGCAACCCCAGGTCCCCGGTGACGGCGGCCCCGGTGGCGAGCCTGTGCCGACGCCAAAGCCGGAAGAGCCGAAGCCTGAGCAACCGAAGCCGGACCAACCCAAGCCGGAGGAGCCCAAGCCGCAGGACCCGCCGAAGCCAGAGACGCCGAAGCCAGACCAGCCCAAGCCGGATCAGCCGAAGCCCGAGACCCCGAAGCCGCAGGACCCGCCCAAGCAGGAGCCCAAGCCTGAGGAACCCGCAGCGCCGAAGGCCGCCGAGGCGAAGCCGCAGGAGCCAAAGCCCGCGGACGCGAAGGCTGCCGAGGGTAAGCCGGACGAGAAGGCCCCCGAGCGCCCGAAGTATCCCAAGGCCCCGGACCGCGACCCGGTCAAGGAGACGCTGCTTAAGGTGCTCGACGGCACGCTGCCGCTGCGCGTCACCGTTCGCCGGCCAGACGAGATCCGCGCTGCGCTCGCCGCCGCGCGCGAGAAGAAGGTGCCCACCCTCGTGATCGACGACGCGCTCGGCGCGGGCGCGGTCGCGAGCGAACTCGCGGATGCCGCGGTGCCGGTCGTGCTGACGGGCCTGTTCCCTGTCGCGCTGCCGGAGAGCTACGAGAAGCTCCAACCGTTCGACGCGCCGAAGACTCTGCAAGACAAGGGCGTGCCGTTTGCGATCGCGAGCGGCAGCGGCCGCCGCGCGCGCGCCTTGCCGCTGATGGCGGCCGCCGCAGTCGGCCACGGCCTGTCGCCGGACGCCGCGCTGCGCGCGATCACGCTCACGCCCGCGGAGATCCTCGGCGTGCAGAAGGACGTCGGTTCGCTGCAGGCTGGCAAGCTCGCCGACCTCGTGGTCTGCGACCGCCCGCTGCTGCAGAGCGATTGCCGCATGCTCGCCGTGTGGTCGGCAGGCGCGCTGCAGCACGAAGGATCCGAGACGAAGAAGGAGACCCGATGATGCGCCAAGCACTCCGCACCGCACTCCTCGCGACGGCCGTCGCGGCATCGCTATCCGCCGCGCGCGCGCAGCAGGACGTCGGCAGCGGCGAACTGCTCGTCGTCTGCAAGCGACTCTTCGTCACCGCCGACACGGCGATCGAGCCCGGCGAGTTCCTCGTGCGCGACGGCAAGGTCGCGTTCGTCGGCAACGAGATCCCGGCCGAGGCCCGCGCGCGCGCGAAGAAGGCGACGTTCGCCGACGCGACGATCGTTCCGGGCTTCGTGCTCGCGCACACCACGCTCGCGCTCGAACGCGAACTCGCGGAGCGCGCGGTGGCGCTGACGCCGGACATGCTCGCGAAGGACGCGTTCGACCCGGCCGATGAGAAGCTCGCGGACATGCCGCGCCATGGCGTGACGAGCGCGGCGCTGTCGCCGTCGTCCAGCAACGTCGCGGGCGGCATCGCAGCAATCGTGGAGCCGGGCTCGCGCGACGGCGGCAAGCAGCAGAACGGCGCAGTGCGCGCCAACGAGGCCTACGCGAAGTTCGCGCTGATCCCCGCATCGCGCAACCCGGAGCGCCAGCCGACCTCGCTGATGGGCGCCGTCGACATGCTGCGCAACGCGTTCCAAGAAGCGCGCACCGGAGCGCTCGCCGGCGAAGAAGCCGCGGCGCTCAACGCCGTCGCGCGCGGCGAACGCAAGGCCGTGTTCCACGCCGACACGCGCGCGGAGATCCTCGGCGCGCTCGCTGTGTGCAAGCCGCTCGGCATCGAGCCCGTCATCGCGGGCGCGGCAGACGCGAGCGAATGCGTCGCCGAACTCTCGGCCGCGCGCGCGTCGCTGATCCTCGGCAACCTGTTGCCTGAGGCGCGCGATGAGCGACTCATGCTGCCAAAGCAGCTCGAAGAGAAGGGCATCCCGTTCTGCTTCACCGGCGAGCCATCGCTGCTGCGCAGCAGCGCGGCGCTCGCGGTCGCATACGGCTGCTCGCGCAAGGTCGCGCTCGCCGCGATCACGAGCCAGCCCGCGCGCATCTGCGGCGCCGAGGCGACGCACGGCGCACTGCGCACCGGCTGCGACGCGGACTTCGCCGTGTTCTCGGGCGACCCGCTCGACCTGACCTCGCGCCCCATCGCCGTCTACGGCAACGGCGCGCTGCTGCACGGCGGACCTGACGCCGCGACGAAGACGACGACCAAGGAGCCGAAGTGATGCTGCGCCCCGCTCTCGCCCTGTTCTCCGCATTCGCGCTCGCGGTATCCGCGATGGCGCAGGATGAGCCCGTCGTCTGGCGCGGCGCGCGCGTTTTGACCGGCGATGGCCAATCGATCGACGACGCAGTGCTGGTCGTTGTCGGCGGCCGCATCCAAACGATCGGCGGCCCTGCGACTGCAGTGCCCGCTGGCTCGCGACTCGTCGAAGCGCGCGGCATGGTGATCACGCCTGGCCTGATCGACGCCGCATGGAGCGGCGGATCTGCAGTCGGTGCGATGGACTTGAACGAGCAGAGCACGGAGGTCACTCCGTCGCTGCACGTGCTCGACACGCTGGATCCGATGGACAAGGCGATCGCGCGCGTGCGCAGCCAAGGCGTGACCACCGTGCATGTGATGCCGGGCACGCGCTCCGTGATCGGCGGCCTGTCGTGCGTGCTGCAAACGTGGGGCAAGGACCAAGAGTCAATGGTGCTCTCGTCCGAAGCCGCGCTGCGCATGACGCTCGGCGCCGAGCCCTCGATGGGCAACCGCGCGATCCGCGGCGGCAGCGTCGAATCGATCTACTACCGCCGGCCCACCACGCGCATGGGCGTGATCTGGTCGGCGCGTCGCGCGCTCTACGACGCGAAGGAGATGCTCGACGAGAGCCAAGCGCAGCAGCAAGTCGCGCGCACCGCGCAGGAGCGCCGCGACCTCTCTGTGCTCGCTCGCGTGCTCAAGGGCACGCTGCCGATGGTCACGACCGCGCGCAGCGAACAAGACCTTCGCACCGCGCTGCGCTTGTCGACCGAGTTCGGCTACACGCCGGTGATCGACGAGGCGCAGGACGCGCACTCCGTCGTCGCAGAACTCTCCGCCGCTCGCGTGTGGGTCATGGTCGGCGCGCCGAGCGCGTCGTCGGTCGGCGGCTCGGGCGGCCAGGATGGCGCGGAGCCGCGCTACGCCACGGTGCTGCGCCTGCGCGATGCCGGCGTGAACTTCGTGATCACGACGGGCACCAACGCGAACGCGCTCGACCTCATCCGCGAAGCGATGTTCGCGCATCGCTTCGGACTCACGCGCGACGAAGCGCTCGCCGCCGTCACGACGCAACCCGCCAAGCTCCTCGGACTGCAGGACAAGAAGGGCGCACTGAAGCCCGGCATGGACGCCGACTTCGTCGTCTGGTCCGCAGATCCCTTCGATCCGTCTTCGACTCCTTCGTCCGTCGTCATCGGCGGCATCGACACGACTTCCCTGCAATGAACACGCATCCCTCCATGGTCCGAGCGACCGCAGTGTCCGCGTTCCTGCTCGCAGCGATCGCCGTCTCCCCCGCCGCCGCGCAAGGCCTCGTCGCCGTCAAGGGCGGCCGCGTCGAGACGAAGGACGGCGTGATCGAGGACGCAGTCGTGCTGATCGACAACGGCCGCATCAAGCAGATCGGCAAGCAAGGCGACTTCGAAGTGCCGTGGGAAGCGACGACCGTCGACGCCGCGGGCAAGCGCGTGCTGCCGACCTACGTGCTCGCGCACAGCCAAGGCGGCGTGCGCATGGCGAACGAGCGCATGGAGAACGCGGGCTTCGTGTCGATCGCGGACGCGCTCGATCCCGCGAGCCCGTTCTACGAAGACTGCCTGCGCGCAGGCGTCGGCACGGTGCACGCGATCCCCGGCAACGCGACGTTGATCGGCGGCGCCGGCATCGTGGTGCGCCCGTTCGGCCGCACGGTGCCCGACATGGCGGTGAGCACGCAGTCTGGCCTCAAGCTGTCGCTGCTCGCGCAAGGCGGCGGCCGCCTGCTGCAGATCCGCAAGCTGCGCCGCGCGCTCGATGATGCGCGCGAGTACCTCGCCGACTTCGACCGCCGCAAGGCCGAGTTCGAGAAGGAGCAGAAGGCCGGCGCGATCGACAAGGACAAGAAGTGGACTGAGGAGTTCGACAAGACCAAGAAGCCGGTCTTGGACCTGCTGCAGAAGAAGACGCGCGGCTGGCTCTACGTTCCTGGCTCGGCCGAAGTGCCCGAAGCGATGCGCTTACAGAACGAGCTCGACCTCGTGCTCGTGCTCGGCCCGCAGGTCTACCGCGCGATCGATGCGCTGAAGGGCTGCAAGAACCCGGTCGTGATCGATGAAGCGATCGAGTTCTTCGAGATCGACCCGGAGACCAAGAAGGAGACCAAGATCCGCCTCGCGAAGATGCTCGCTGACGCGGGCATTCCGTTCGCGTTGAGCCTCGGCGCAGCGCCGCCCGCCAACTACGCGTGGTGGCAACTCGCGTCGTGCGTGCGCCAAGGCGTCGATGCGAAGACCGCGATGGCCGCGATGACCGAAGTGCCAGCGAAGCTGCTCGGCTTGTCGGACCAACTCGGCTCGATCGAAGTCGGCAAGCTCGCGAACCTGCAGATCCTCACGGGCGACCCGATGCAAGCGACGTCGTGGGTCGAGACCGTGCTGCTCGAAGGCCAAGTCGTCTACGAGCGCAGCAAGGACCAGCGCCTCAAGTACCTGCTTGAGACGAAGGCCGCGGACGCGAACGCGAGCGGCAACGGAAACGGGAGCAAGTGACCATGGCGCGTTCCTTCCTTCCCAGCGTCGTCGCGCTCGCGCTCTGCGCCAGCGTGGCGCTCGCCCAAGATCCGCCGCAAGGCGACTTCGCCGTGCACTGCGGCGAGTTGCTGCGCGGCGATGGCTCGGAGCCGCTGCGCAACGCGTGGCTCGTGGTCCGCGGCGGCAAGGTCGCAGCGATCCAGAACGACGCTCCGATCGGCTTGCCCGTCGTCGATGCGCGTTCGCGCGTCGTGATGCCAGGCATCGTCGCGGTCGACTCCGACCTCGGCGCCGAGCGCGAGGATGACTACTCGGTCACGCCCGACGTGCTCGCGATCGACGGCTTCGACTTCGAGTATCCGCTGCGTCCCGCGCTCGAAGGCGGCGTCACGACGGTCTACCTGTCGCCAGGCCGCCAACGTCTCGTGTCCGGCCAAGGTGCTGTGGTGAAGACCGCGGGCAACGACCTCGTGCAGCGCGTGCTGACCGAGAACGCGTGCTTGCGCATGAGCTTCGACGACGGCGCGACGAATGCGCCGCGCGTGTTCGAGCCGACGGTGCACCCCACCGATGAAGATCCGCTCGAAGCGGCTCGCATCCAAACGCCGACGGCGCGCATCGCGTCGCTCGTCGAACTGCGCGCGCTGCTGAAGAGTGCCACGCCTGCCGTCGATGGCATGTCGGGCGAAGGCCCAGCGCAGCGTCGCTACGACGATGGCGCGCTCGCTTCGGCCGCCGCGGGCAAGCTGTCCGTGCGCGCTGGCGCGTGGAAGCTCGCGGACATCCGCCGCGCGCTCACGCTGCAGAAGGAGTTCGGCATGCCGATGACGCTGGAGAACCCGATGGACATCGGCAGCGTCGCGGACGAAGCGAAGGCGCAAGGCATCGCGGCCGTGTTCCGCATGCCGTTCTGGATGGGCCGCGCCAATCCCGGCGGCGAAGACCGCGCGCAGAAGACGCCCGAGCCCGTGCTCGACGCGCCCGCGCGCGCAGCGAAGGCTGGCATGAAGGTCGGCCTCGCGCCCGCCGCCGGCGCGCCGATGCGCGACTACCTCGTCGCGGTCGCTCTCGCCGTGCGCCATGGGATGCCCGCCGCCAACGCGCTGCGCGCAATCGGCGCAGACGCGAGCGCGATCCTCGGCGTCGACGATCGCGTCGGCACGCTGGCTCCTGGCAAGGACGCAGACTTCGTCGTGCTCAGCGGCGATCCGCTCGCGATCGGCACGATGGTCGAGAGCACGTGGGTCGACGGCCGTCGCGCGTTCGCGCGCGCGGACCTGGGCCAACTGGTCGCGGTGCGCTGCAAGACGATCCTCGACGGCAGCGGCCGCACGATCGACAACGGCGTGTTGCTCGCGCAGAACGGCCGCATCAAGGCGGTCGGCAGTGGGCTCGCGATCCCGTTCGGCGCGCAAGTGATCGACGTGCCGACCGCGGTGATGACGCCTGGATTCATCGACTCGTGGAGCAGCCTCGGACTCGCCGGCGAAGGCCAAGGCGTGCCGCAAGGCGCAAGCAACCAACGTCTCGACCAAGCGATCGCGTTCGACGACCCGATGTTCGCGCCCGCGCTGCAAGCCGGCGTGACGACGGTGCTGACGTCGGGCAAGGACTCGGGCCTGCTCAGCGGCCGCGTCGCCGCGGTGAAGACCGGAGCCGCATCGCAGGATGCGCTCGTCGTGCGCGCGATCGCAGGCCAGCGCGCCGTGTTCGACGCGGTGGGCCCCGACAGCGACAAGCCGCTCAAGGATGCCATCGCGCGCGCGCGCGCCTACGCCAAGACGTGGGCCGACTACGAGAAGGCGTTCGCTGAATACAAGGCGGGCAAGAAGCCGGCAGCCGAGAAGGCGCCCGAGCCGCCGAAGCCCGCCGAGGCCGCGGACAAGCCGGATCCGATCTCTGGCACGTGGGAAGCGAACCTCGACTTGCAGGGTCGCTTCCAGATCAAGGTGCTGCTCGACCTCAAGCTCGAAGGCACGAAGGTCAGCGGCAAGATCCGCCTCGCGATGGGCCAACGTGAGTTGCCCGAGCAGGGCATCGAGTCGGGCTCGTTCGAAGGCGACAAGCTCAAGCTCGAGTTCCGCGGCATGGGCGGCAACGCGACGCTCGAAGCGACCGTCAAGGACGAGTCCTTCGACGGCTCGCTCGCGCTCGGCCCGATGGGCAGCCAGCCGATCTCCGGCAAGCGCATCTCGAAGGAGTCCGGCGCAAGTTCGAGCAAGGCGTTGAGCCTCGCCGCGGACGATGAGCCGAGCGATGCGCCGAAGAAGCCCGACGTCGACCACAGCCAAGAGCCGATGCGCGCCGTCGTCGAAGGCCGCGCGTCGCTCGTCGTGAAGGTCTCGCGCCTCGCGTCGATCAAGACGGTCCTCGCCGTGCTCGAACAGGAGAAGGTCCCGTTCGTGCTGCAAGACCCGCAGGGCATGTTCGACGACCCCACCACTGCCGCGAGCAAGCCGTTCGTGCTGCTCGAGCCCGAGGTCGTTCGCGAAGACGGCGCGCAGATCGTCAATGCCGCATCTCGCATGTGCGACCTCGACGTGCCAGTCGTGTTCGGCACCGGCGACTGCGCCGGCTCGCGCTACCTGCCGCTGCACGCCGCGTACGCGGTGCGCTACGGCATGGCGCCGGACCAAGCGCTCATGGCGATCACGAGCCATGCGGCGCGCGCGTTCAAGCTCGACGACCGCATCGGCACGCTGCAGCGCGGCAAGGATGCGGACTTCGTCGTGTTCTCGGGCGACCCCTTCGAGCCGCAAAGCCGCGTGCTGCTCGTCGCCTGCAACGGCCAGATCGTCGTCGACAACCGCGAGGCGCAGAAATGACCCGCCGTCCCTTCGTCCCGTCCGCCGTCGCGATCGCCGCATGCGCGGTGATCGCTTCTGCATCGCTGTGCGCGCAATCGACGCCGAGCGACGCGATCCCCCAAGACTCCGGCCAAACGCTCGACGTCTGGCGTCCCAACCGTCCCAAGACGGAGAAGGAGCACCAAGTCGCGAAGTGGGGCCCGCGCGGCATGCCGAGCCCGGGCTACGCGTTCACAGCCAAGAAGGTCGTGCCGATCACGAGCGCGCCAATCGACGACGGCATCGTGATCACCAAGAACGGCCTCATCGAGCAAGTCGGCAAGCGCAAGGACATCGCGGTGCCAGACGGCTACGAGGTCGTCGACTGCGGCGACGCGTGGCTCGTGCCGGGCTTCATCGAGCCGCACTGCCACATCGCGAGCGCGAGCTTCGATCTCAACGACACGGTCCATCCGACGAACCCTGAGTTCCGCACGATCGACCTGATCACGCTTGAGCACGACCAGATGCAGATGGCGCGCGCCGGCGGCGTGTCGACCGCGCTCTACATCCCGGGCTCGGGCTCCAACATGGGCGGCTTCGGCACGTTGACGAAGACGTGGGCGCGCTCGCCCGACGAAGCGCTCGTGCGCTTCCCCGGCAGCCTCAAGATCGCGCAGGCCGGCAACCCCGAGCGCGGCTCGGGCGACCTCGGCGCTGGCATGATGGGCATGAGCGAAGGCATCCGCCTGACCTTGCTCGATGGCAAGCGCTACCACGAAGCGATGCTCGCGTGGCAGCAGGGCAAGGGCGAGAAGCCGAAGTTTGACCCGACGCTCGACCTGCTGCGCGGCCTGTTCTTGCACGAATACCCGCTGTCGGTGCACACGCAGATCTATCAAGTCGTGCTGCAGACGCTGCAGGAACTGCGACTCGAACTCGGTCTCTGGACCGTCGTCGTCCACGGCGAGTTCGACGCGTTCCGCATGCGCCAAGAGATGCGCAACGCCGGCCTGCCGATCGCAGCTGGCCCTCGCGTCTACCACTTCGACACGCGCTACAACGAGATCAGCGGCCTGATGGCCGACTGGTACTACGACGGCGAGGACGGCTGGCGCGACCAAGTGAAGGGCGTCGGCAGAGACGGCATCGGCGTCAACACCGACTCGCCGGTCATCCCGCAAGAGCAGCTCACGCTGCAAGCGGCGATGGGCGTGCGCCTCGGCCTGCCGCATGAGGTCGGCCTCCGCGCGCTCACGATCAACAACGCGCGCTTCCTCGGCGTCGAGCACCGCGTCGGATCGCTCGAAGTCGGCAAGGACGCGGACCTCGGCGTGTGGAACGGCGATCCGCTCGACCCGCGCAACCACGTCAAGCTCTTCGTCGTGAACGGCTCGATCTGCTACCGCCGCAACCCCGCACGCCCCGCCTGGTGATCCCGATGCACACGATGAACCCTTGCACTCTGGGCGCGCGCGCCGTGCTCGCGGCGGCAGCGCTGCTGCTGTCGGGCCTCGCCGCGCCGTTGTGCGCGCAGGACAACCGCCCCACCGCGTTCACCAACGCGCGCATCCTCCCGATGAAGGGCGCTGCGATCGAACGCGGCACGCTCGTCGTCAAGAACGGCAAGATCGTCGCGGTCGGAGCCGACGTCGCAGCGCCAGCGGGCGCGCGCATCGTCGACTGCGAAGGCGGCACGTTGATGCCCGGCCTCGTCAGCGCGCACTCGCGCGCAGGCTTTGCTCAAGCTGCTTCGGTCAATCCGTTCGAGTCCGCGATGCGCCGTGGCGGCCGCCGCGGCGGCCAGACGCCACCGCCGCCGGACGCCGGCGGCCGCGGCGCGCAGAACACCGCGGCGACCAAGGTCGTCGAACGCCTCGACCCGAAGCAGGAGATCTTCGCGGAGATGCTGCGCGCCGGCGTCACGACGCTGGCACTCACGCCGAGCGGCGACGCATTCCCGGGCTTCGGCGCGATCCTCAAGCCGGATGGCAAGACGCTCGACGCGCTGACGCTCGATGACGACGCGTTCGTGTTCGTGTCGATGCAGCGCGACAGCCGCGTGAAGAAGACCTTGAAGGACGGCTTCGACGCCGCCAAGAAGGCCGTCGATGCGCGCAAGGCGCCGAAGGAAGCGCCGAAGCCCGAGGCCAAGGAAGGCGAGCAGAAGCCCGCGGAACCAAAGCCGGGCGAGCAGAAGGCGCCGGAGCAAGGCAAGCCGCAGGAAGCTCCGAAGCCCGAGCAACCCAAGCCGCAAGAGCAACCGAAGCCGGACCAGCCCAAGCCGCAGGATCCGCCGAAGCCCGAGGACAAGAAGCCCGAGGGCCAGGCCCAGCCAGCGCAACCCGCTGCGCAAGCCAAGCCCGAAGAGAAGAAGGACCCCAACGTCGAGGTCCTCGCCGACCTGCTCGAAGGCAAGCGCAAGGCGATCGTGCAGATCGGCTCCGCCGCGGACCTGCTGCACTGGACGCACGCGGTCGGCAAGGAACTGACCTTCCCGCGCGCGATCTGCGCCGAGAGCTTCGACATGCAGTCTGGCTCGTTCGACCTCGTCGTCGAGGAGCTCAAGGCGATGAAGTCGATCGTGTTGGTGCCGCCGAGCCTCAACACGATGCCGCGCGCGCGCTTCATGACGAACCCGTGCAAGACGCTGCACGACGCCGGCATCGAAGTCGGCTTCGTGCTCGGCGACGCGCCCTCGCGCGTGCGCATCGCGTTCGTGCGCCTGATGGAACTGGTCCGCCATGGCTTCCCGCGCGAAGCCGCGCTCGCCGGCGTGACGGTCGTGCCGAGCAAGGCGCTCGGCGTCGACGCACAAGTCGGCACGTTGGAGACCGGCAAGAAGGCCAACCTGCTGCTGTTCTCGGGCGACCCGCTCGACCCCACCAGCGAACTCCGCTCGGTCTGGCTCGAAGGCCAGAAGGTCCAAGACGACTCCGCGGCCCGATGAGGAACTTCCCGATGCAACTCCCCTTCCTCGCAGCCATCGCAGCCACCGCGCTGCTGACCCAAGACCTCGACGCGCAACGCCGCGGCCGCTTCACCCGCGGCGGGCAAGGCGCAGAGCAAGCGCCCCAAGCCGCCGAGACCAAGACCGAAGAGCCGAAGAGCGACAAGCCCAAGGTGCACCTCGCCATCACTGGCGGCGACGTCTACCTCGGCACCGGCCAGCGCATCACCGGCGCCACGGTGCTGGTCGGCGATGACAAGATCCTCGCGGTCGGCCACAACCTCGAACTGCCCGAGGGCACGACCGTGATCGACGCCAAGGGCAAGACCGTGAGCCCGGGCTTCGTCTGCGTCTACGGCTCGGGCATGGGCGCTGGCCGCGGCTCGCCCTACATCGACTCGTGCAACCCGTTTGATCCGGAGATCAAGCAAGGTCTCGCGGCGGGCGTCACGTCCTACCTCGCCGGCGCGCCGCGCGGCGGATCCGTGCCCGCGGGCGACAGCGCCGTCGTCAAGCTCGCCTATGGCAAGGTCGAGGACATGGTGCTGCAGGAAGGCACGGTGCTCGGCATGAGCGCTCAGCTCTCGCCGCAGGACCGCGAGAAGTTCCGCGACCTCGTCAAGCAGGCGAAGGAGCACCAGCGCGCTCTCGCCGACTTCCTCGCGAAGAAGGCCGACGATCCGCAAGCCAAGGCCCCCAAGGCTCCCGCGGGCACTGAGAAGATCCTCGATGTGCTGAGCGGCAAGTCGAAGCTGTGGCTCTCGCTCGCGAGCGGCTCGTTCAACCCGTTCGGCGGCGGCCGCGTCGGCGCCGCGTCGGACGTCGATGCGATCCGCGCCGGTATCTCGATCGCCGAGGAGCTCGGCGTCGGCTGCGTGTTCGTGAAGCCGACCTCGGCCTGGCTGCTACCCGACGAGATCGCCGCCTCGGATTCGATGGTGGTCCTCTCGCCGCGCGACCGCCTGCCCGCCGATCCCGCGGACCCGGACCGCACGGGCTCCAACCTCGCGTCCGCAGCGCTGCTGCACAAGGCGGGTGTCCCGATCGCGGTGACCTGCCCGGTCAGCATGTTCGGTGGAGCGGGTGTCGGCACCAACGGCCTGATGGGCAACGACCTCAACACCCCCACCGTCGACGTGGCGTATGCGGTGCGCGGCGGCATGCCCAACAGCGATGCGATCCGCACCCTGACCCTCGACGCGGCCAAGATCCTCGGCGTCGACCACCGCATCGGCTCGCTCGAGAAGGGCAAGGACGCCGACATCTTGATTCTCGATGGTGATCCACTGCACTATAGGTCGTTCGTCGAAACGGCGATCGTGAGCGGCAGGGTGGTTTACGAGATCGGCAAAGAGCCGATCTACAGCCGCGTTCATCGCCAAGGCAACAAGTAGGGCACCCGCGGAGATGCGGAGGATCGCCCATAGCAACCCAGAGGACGAATGGTCTCCATGAGTGTCGAAAGCCTGAAGGAACTGGAGGACTTCTTCCGCAGCATGCGGCAGGCGTTCAACAGCCGCGACCTCAAGACCTTCCGGTCGCACTTCTGGACCGACAAGCGGTTCCAGAACCTCGATGCGTCCGGCCGCCATGACCGCGGCTGGGGTGCCTACGAGGAAGTGCTCGACCAGGAGTTCCGCTACCTGGAGTCGGTCAAGCTCGAGCTGCGCGACCTCGACACCCAAGTGTTCGAGGACCAGTTCGCGACCGTCGCGGGCTGCTGGAAGCTGCTGCAGATCGACCCTGAAGGCCGCGGCCACGAGCAGGGCGGCCGGTGCACGTTCTCCGTCTGCCGCATGGGCGACGACTGGAAGATCGTGAGCCAGCACTTCTCGATCGTCGAGGTCGAAGAGCCCGCTGGTGAGTGAGATGGCCGGCTGAGCTGCCTGCGCGCACGCAATGCGCGCAGGTGCTGTGAGCGCGCGGGCGGTTGGTTTGCCCGGCATCGGAACTCGCGCGGGATCCTCACTTCTTACGCCGGTATAACTCGCGCTTCCCCCGATGGCGACGAGCACCGCAAAGCCCGACATGGCGCACCATTCCGACGCAGCGGCACAACCTGCCCCGTCCGCTCCGTTCCAGGCCATGCACAAGATCCGCCTGATCACCGCCACGGCGCTGTTCGATGGCCACGACGCCTCGATCCACATCTTCCGCCGGATCGCGCAACAGTCCGGCGCGGAGGTGATCCACCTCGGCCACAACCGCTCGGTGCAGGAGATCGTCGATGCGGCGATCCAAGAGGACGCCCAGGGCATCGCGGTCACGTCCTACCAGGGCGGCCACAATGAGTTCTTCCGCTACATGCACGACATGCTCGCGCAGCGCGGACAGGGCCACATCCGGCTGTTCGGCGGCGGCGGCGGCGTGATCCTGCCGGAAGAGATCGCAGCGCTGCACGCCTACGGCATCAGCCGCATCTACTCGCCCGACGACGGCCGCTCGATGGGCCTCGAAGGCATGGTCAGGGACATGCTCACGCGCTGCGACTTCGCCACGACGAAGGAAGGCGCGGAGCTGCCCAAGCTGTCGTGCGGCGACCACGCCGCGCTCGCCAAGGCGATCACGCTCGTCGAGAACGACGGCGCGCGTTACCGCAGCGAACTGCGCGCGCGGCGGCAAGCGCTCGCCCACGCAGCTCCCGTGCTCGGCATCACCGGCACCGGCGGTGCTGGCAAGAGCTCGCTGATCGACGAACTGCTGCGGCGCCTCCTGCTCGACTTCCCGCAGATGCGCATCGCGATCCTGTGCGTCGACCCGACGCGCAAGCGCACCGGCGGCGCGCTGCTCGGCGACCGCATCCGCATGAACGCGATCCAGAGCGATCGCTGCTTCCTGCGCTCGATGGCGACGCGCAAGGCGAACGTCGCGTTGTCGGACTCGGTGCAGGACGGCCTCGACGTGCTGCGCTGCGCAGGCTTCGACCTGATCCTGCTGGAGAGCTCCGGCATCGGCCAGTCGGACACCGAGATCACCGAGCACGCGGATCTCTCGCTCTACGTGATGACGCCCGAGTTCGGAGCGTCGAGTCAGCTCGAGAAGATCGACATGCTCGACTACGCGGACCTCGTCGCGATCAACAAGTTTGATCGCCGCGGCGCGAAGGACGCGTTGCGCGAGGTCAAGAAGGCCTACCAACGCAACAAGAAGGCGTTCGACCGCTCGCCCGACTCGATGCCGGTCTACGGCACGATGGCGGCGACGTTCGCCGACCCCGGCACGAGCACGCTCTACAAGGCGCTGTGCAAGGCGCTCGACCAGAAGCGCCCAGGATGCTTTGCGAGCACGGTCACGCTGACACTCGGCGACCCGACGCTCGCGAGCGTCGTGCCCGTCGATCGAGTGCGCTACCTCGCCGAGATCGCCGACCAGAACCGCGCGTATCGCACGTGGGCCGAGCGCCAGAGCGATGCAGCAGACGCAGTGCAGCATCTCGAATGCGCGATCGCGGCCTTGCCGCCTGCTGCCACAGCCGCGCGCAAAGAACTCGAGACCCTGCTCGCCGACGCGAAGCAGAAGCTCGCGCCCGAGTGCCAGCGCGACCTCGCGGCGTTCCCCGCTCTCGTCGCGGCGTATGCGGCCGAGGAGACCGTGTTCGGGGTGCGCGGCAAGGAAGTGCGCGTCGCCAACTACACGACGTCGCTGTCCGGCCTTCGCATCCCCAAGGTCGCGCTGCCGCGCTATCGCTCGCATGGCGATCGCCTGCGTTGGCTGCTGCTCGAGAACGTGCCCGGCAAGTTCCCCTACACGGCCGGCGTGTATCCGTTCAAGCGCGCCTCGGAGGACCCCACTCGCATGTTCGCGGGCGAAGGCGGCCCCGAGCGCACGAACCGTCGCTTCCACTACTTGTCGTTCGGCCAGCCCTACAAGCGACTGTCGACTGCGTTCGACTCGGTCACGCTGTACGGCGAAGACCCTGCGCAACGCCCCGACATCCGCGGCAAGGTCGGCAACGCTGGCGTGTCGATCTGCACGCTCGACGACTGCAAGCGCCTCTACTCAGGCTTTGACCTGTGCGACTCCGTCACGTCGGTGTCGATGACGATCAACGGGCCTGCGCCGATGCTGCTCGCGTTCTTCTTGAACGCAGCGATCGACCAGCAGTGCGAGAAGCACATCCGCGCCAGCGGCATGCTGGCTGAGGTCGAAGCCAAGATCGACGCCAAGTACCGCGCGCTGTCCTTGCCGCGCCCGCGCTACCGCGGCGAGTTGCCGAAGGGCAACGACGGGCTCGGCACGCTGCTGCTCGGCGTCACGGGCGACGAAGTGCTGCCAAAGGACGTCTACCAGAAGATCGCCGCGGCGACGGTGCAGACGGTCCGCGGCACCGTGCAGGCCGACATCCTCAAGGAAGACCAAGCGCAGAACACCTGCATCTTCGGCGCGGAGTTCGCCCTACGGATGATGGGCGACGTGCAGGAGTTCTTCACCTCCAACAAGGTGCGCAACTTCTATTCGGTCTCGATCAGCGGCTATCACATCGCCGAGGCGGGAGCCAACCCGATCACGCAGCTCGCGTTCACGCTGAGCAACGGCTTCACCTACGTCGAGTACTACCTGAGCCGCGGGCTGCGCATCGATGACTTCGCGCCCAACCTCAGCTTCTTCTTCAGCAACGGCGTCGATCCTGAGTACTCGGTGATCGGTCGTGTCGCACGTCGCATCTGGGCCTGCGCGATGAAGAACAAGTATGGCGCGAATGAGCGCAGCCAGATGTTGAAGTACCACATCCAGACGTCGGGGCGTTCGCTCCACGCGCAGGAGATCGACTTCAACGACATCCGCACGACGCTGCAGGCGCTCTACGCCATCTACGACAACTGCAACTCGCTGCACACGAACGCCTACGACGAAGCGATCACGACGCCGACCGAGAACTCGGTGCGCCGCGCGATGGCGATCCAGCTCATCATCAACAAGGAGCTCGGCCTCGCGAAGACGGAGAACCCGCTGCAGGGCGCGTTCATCATCGAAGAGCTGACGGACCTCGTCGAAGAAGCGGTGTATGCCGAGTTCCTTCGCCTTGCCGAACGCGGCGGCGTGCTCGGCGCAATGGAGACGATGTATCAGCGCTCGCGCATCCAAGAAGAGTCGCTGCACTACGAGACCAAGAAGGCCAACGGCGAGCTGCCGATCATCGGCGTCAACACGTTCTTGTCGTCGACGGGATCGCCGATCCAAGTCGTCAGTGAAGTGATGCGCTCGTCGGAGGACGAGAAGGATGCGCAGATCGCAGACCTCGCCGACTTCCAAGCGCGCCATCGCTCGGATGCGAAGCCCGCGCTGCAGTCGCTTCAGCAGCAGGCCCTGGCCGGGAACAACGTGTTTGCAGAACTGATGCAGGCGGCGAAGGTCTGCTCGCTCGGGCAGATGTCGGGCGCGCTGTACGAAGTCGGCGGGCAGTATCGACGCAACATGTGAGGCTCCAGGTCGCGGCGCTCGTGGCCGCGATCGAGGCCTCGCGACGCCGCGAGCCGTCAGCGCACCGCGGCAAAGAAGTCCTTCAACTGCTGGCGTTGCGCACTTGCGTGCGCATTGACGCGATCCCACGCCGCAAACGCATACGGCTCGTCCTTGCGCGTGTAGTAGACGAACACGTCGCGGTGGGCTCCCGATGCGTCCGTCACCCCGACTTGCATGCGCATCCAGTCGTGATGCTCGCGACCGAACTTGCTCTCCATCGCCTTCGTGATCTCCTTGGCGCGAGTGATGCGGGCCGAGTTGAGGCCGGCCATGTTGGCACGTGTAAACGGCATGCGCGGATCGAGTTCCTCGACCGGCAACCCGAAGTAGGAGCCTCTTCGGATCGCGCGCAGGAACGACTCCTTCCGTTGCCGGAAGTCGTCGACATGGAGCTCGAACTCCTCGGCAGTTTGGCGATCGAGCAGTTGCTGCAATTGCTGTTGCTGCGCCTCGGACAGGACCTTGCCCGTGGGATTCAGGAAGCCCTTTGCGCAAGCGCTCTGCACCGTGTGCGTCGGAGTCGGCTTCACCCCCTCGCGGTCGAAAGTCTTCTTTTGCCCGAAGCTGGCCTCGACGAGGTCTGCAGAGACAAAGACGGTGCTGGCCAGAACGTCCGAAGAACCGGCATCTTGGCTTGGCGTCTCCGCGCCCGAGGCCGCCCCCTCGCGCTGGACCTGATGAGCGTCCACGTCCAACGGCGGCGCAGTTGCTAAAGCTGGGGCTGCATCGGCACTGCGGTCGGATCGCGACTCGGGCGCAGCGTGCGTCGGCTCATCTTCCGGAACGGGAGTTTCGTCGGCACGCACACCGCGCAACGCGAACAAGGCCACACCGCCGACACCGAGGGCCAGCAACCAAACGATGCGCGAAGCGTTCGTGCATTGAGCGACCATGAATCATCCTCCTGCGCGGACGGCCATCCGCGAGGCGGAGACGCTACTACCTCGGCGAAGCGACGTCTTCCCCCAGCATCCGCGCCCACAGCCACGCGAGCCCACGCCGCGCGTCAATGCGCGCGCCGACCTTTCGATCCACCAAATGCGGCTCCGCGGTCCCGTCCTCGCGGACGCGCGCGACCTCGAACGCAAACACGTAGTGCGGCTCCTGGCCCATGCGCAGGTCGATGCAACGCAGTGCATCGCCGTGCCGTTCGGCCTTGGTGAAGCCTTGCGCGAACGCGTCGACTGACTGCGCGAACGGATTGTCGCGCAGCGCCGCGAGCCACTGGGTTCCGCGGTCGATCCGTTCGAAGCGCACGGGCCGATCGCCGTCGAGGACCGACCAGAACCCCTCGTAGGCATCGTTGCCGTCGACTGCGATGACGCGCCAAAGCAACGTCTGCAGCGGAGCCGGCGTCACGACGACGCGCTGCGTCGACACGCCCGCCGCCAAGAGCTGCGCATGCGCGGCGTGCGTCGCGAGTTGCTGTGCGACGAAGCTCCACGCGGCATAGAGGCACGCGACGGACAGGCCGCGCCTGTTCCAACGAGCCCCCGCGCCCGCGCCGCGACGCACGTAGCCGTGGAGACCTACGAGCAACGGGATCGTGAACAGCGGATCGATCACGAAGATGCAGCCGACCGCGTACGCGTGCTCGGAGAACGGCAGCGCGAGCTTGGTACCGTAGACCGTCAATGCGTCGAGCAACGGATGCGTGAACAGCGCGAGCCACACGGCAGCCCACCATCGCAAGAAGCGGGCGCGTTCGCCGAACGCAGCTGCGAGCCCATGCGCCAAGGGCACGGACGCGATCGAGAGCCAAAGCAGCGAATGGCTATGGCCGCGATGGCTTCGCACATCGGCGATCGGGCTGCCCTGCGAGAACAGCACGTCGAGATCCGGGATCGTCGCGACGACCCCACCCACAAACACAGCGCGCCACGGCCTGCTGTCGCCATGCAACGAGAGCGCGGCGCAACTGGCCCCGAGCGCGAACTGACTGACAGAGTCCATGGTGCGAGCAGCGCCTGCCGCTCGCTCAGT
>JBEELK010000126.1:0-13996 GCA_041168165.1 Planctomycetota bacterium
TGGCCTCGATCGCGAGGCTGTCCTTCGCCGCCGCGCGCATCCGCCGGCGGCGCGCCGCGCCGGCCGCGCATGCCGCCGGGGCCGCCGCCGTTGCCGAGGATCTCGTTGCTGTCGTAGGGCAACGGGCGGAAGCGTCCCTCCGGGCTCTCCCACAACAAGAAGTCGCTCGCGCGACTTGCGTAGCCATCGCCGTCGAGCAGCGCGGCGTCGACGGCGAGGAACCACAGCGTCGCATCGACGTCGAGCACTGCGGGCAGCGCAGCTTCGAGTTGGTCGACCGGCGTCGTGTTGAGGATACGACACGCCTCGATCAGCCGCGACCACGCCGCGTCCTTCGCTTCGCCATCGAGGCTCCCCTTCAACTCGTATGCGGCTTCGTATGCCTTGCGATCGTCGCCGAGCCATGCGAGGCCTGCGCCGCCGCGCGGATTGGCCGGGACCTTGAAGCGCACGCCCTTCTTCGTGCCAAACGACTCGTCGAGGTAGGCCTTGTCGAACTGTTGCACGTTGGCGTAGAGGCCCCAGTTCTCGCCGTTGACGACGACTTGCACGAGGTTGGCCTGTAGGGCCGGCATGTAGCCGCGCGCGACGAACGCGTGGATCGCTTCGCGCAAGTACGACGGGTCGTCGTTGCAGTTGAGCAGGTTGAGCTCGCCGTAGCCGTTGAGCTTCTGCTTGGGATCGGTGAAGTCGACCGTGATCGAGAACGACTTCTTCTTCCCTTGCACGCCGAAGTAGGACGAGTTGCCGCGGAAGCCCACGCCGACGCCTGCGTAGTCCTTGCCATCGACGTGCATCGCCGCGGGCACCTCGACGTCGGTGCGATAGAAGTCCGCGAGCTCTTCGAACCAATCGGACTGCGGGAACTGCAGGAAGATCGTGCGGATGACGGATGGCTCGTAGAGCGCTTGGTCCGCGTAGGTCTGCACGTCGCCGTGCGCGATCTGCTTTTTCGTGCGCGGGGCGGCGTTTGCCGCGTCCTCGCCATTGGGCGGCGGGCTGCCCGGGAATCCGCCGCGGCCGCCTCGGCCACCGCGACCACCAGGGCCGCCCATGCCGCGCCGCGGTTGCGACTTCACGAACGCGCGCGCTTCCTTGCGTTCCGCGTCGTCGAGTTTGCCGCTCTTGTCGGCGTCAAACTGCTCGACGAGTTGCTGCTCGCGCTCGGCGGCAGGGCCGCCTTCTGGACCGAAGCCCGGTCCGCCGCGTCCCGGCGAGCTCCCCGGCTCGAAGTTCGGCGGCGGACCGCCCGCAGGAGGTTCCTGCGACTGCTGCGCCGCGAGCGACGCGGCGAGGCAGATCGCCCACGCCGCGGCATGGCGGCGAGGGCTGTTTGGTCGCGGAAACGGTGAGTCGTGGCGTTCGTGCATCGGCGGATCCTTCGCAGCCCAGTCAACGTGGCTGCGCGTGAGAATCCACCGCGGACACAATCGTCACCAAGAGAGCCCGCGGTCTAAATCCGCGGGCGTCTCGTTCCTCACAGTTGGCTGCGAAGCACCGTGCGGCTGTTGACCGCGACGCCCTGGGCGTCGACGAGCGTCACGCGCACGGCCGTGACCGTGGCGAGGCCACCCGGCGCCGCGGGGCGCTGACGAACGGTCCAATCGCCGGCGCCGCCGAGCAGCGGATCGACGACGACCGGAGCCGTGAACGTCGCGGCCGTGATCTCGCCGCGCAGCAGTTCGAGGCGCACCGTGAGACCCGTGGGGCGATCGACGATGCCGCGGAAGCGGATCTCGTTCTTGCCGTTGTCGAACTGCGCGCGGTCGATCGTGACGATCGGCAGCAGCGACGGATCAGTGAACTCGCATTCGATGGCGACCGCGAACAGCACACCGTCGACGACGTAGCCTTCGGCGACCAGCTCGTTGACGTTTGCCAGCGGCGTCGCGGCGAGCTGCTGGAAGAACGTCTGCGGCGACAGCGACACCCCGGCGAGGCCGGTGATCGTCGTCGCATGGAAACGCGGGTCCGGGTTGAGCACGACCGGCATCTGGCCGACGACGAACGACGGGTAGTCACCGACGGTCGAGACCGACGTGACCGGGCCGGCGACGAGGTTCTCGGCGAACTCGAGCGCCATCTCGAGATCCGGGATCAGGAACCGATTGCCCTGCGCATCCTGGTAGATCTGGCCAGCCGACTTCAGCGTCGCGCCCGAGTATTCGAAGCGGTCTGGAGGCGTCAAGTCCGCCGGTCCCGGGACGTCGACACCTTCCGTGCCGAGGACCGGCACCACGTGGCGCGTGGCGATCTCGCTGCGGATGCGCTCCAGGTGCGTGCGCGTCGCGACCTGGTCCGGAGCGTCCTGCGTGTTGGAAAGGCGCAGGCGACCCGAGCTGTAGATCGAGCGCACGGCGCCGCGCTGCATTGGCGACGTGGCATCGCGGCCGCCGGGAGCCGCGTTCTCGTCGAGCAACGCGTGCATCGTGGCCGCCGAGATCGGCGCGCCGGCGAAGTTGGTGCCGGGGATCTCGAACGCCGTGCCGTCCACCGAAGCGGGGATCGTCACGGTGAGGCCCTGTGCCTGGAACGACTGCGATCCAGGATTCACGGCGGTGATGGGGCCTTCCGTGAGGAAGGTCTTCGGCGGCTGCACCGGCGTGAGGATACGTCCGTCAGCGAGCTGCGCAGTGCTTCCCTGCGCAGTCAGGCTGGCGGCGAACAGAATCAACGAAGCAGTAGCTAGTGAATACGCGTTCATTGTGAGGAACAGATTGTGCAAAACAGCGCGATACGAGCCCAGATATGGGGGCTGCGCTGCATGGAAGAACTCAGTCCGAAGATGCGGCGAATAACCGCGGGTGAGTCATCGAGCCGAGTTGGCAGTGATTCGAACTTCGTCCAGATTCAGTTGCAAGGATGTGATAGGCGTCGCGCGCAGCGCGCATTGCGTTCGAGCGTCATCGTGCGCAGCGTTCTTGCATCGTTGCGAGGAAGCTGCGAACGTCCATCGCCATGACGGTTCCGGTCCTCAAGACCTACAAGCTGTTCGTCGGCGGCAAGTTTCCGCGCAGCGAATCTGGACGCATCTACCAACCAGCGGCCGCTCCAGCGGTCAACGTCGCGCGCGGCAGTCGCAAGGACTTGCGCGACGCGGTGCCCGCGGCGCGAGCCGGCTTCAAGTCCTGGAGTGGCAGCACCGCATACCTGCGGGGTCAGATCCTCTATCGCCTCGCCGAGATGTTGGAGTCGCGGCGCGATGCGCTCGTCACCGAGCTTGCCGCATGTGGCGAGAAGCGCGCAGCAGCGCAAAAGGAAGTCGACGCGTCGATCTCGCTCGTGACTTGGTATGCGGGGCTCTGCGACAAGGTGCAGAGCTTGCTCGGCAGCCAAAACGCGGTGCAGGGTCCGTTCTTCGCGTTCAGCACCGTGGAGCCCACGGGCGTGATCGGCGTGATCGCGCCCGAGCGGCCGTCGTTGCTCGGGTTGCTCGCGCTCGCGCTGCCTGCGCTCGCTGGCGGCAATGCGGTGATCGCGCTGTGCAGCGAGTCCGCGCCACTGTGCGCGCTCGCGCTCGGCGAAGCGCTGGCCACGAGTGACATGCCCGCAGGCGCCATCAACCTGATCGCGGGATTGCGTTCGGAGTTGCTGCCGCACTTTGCGTCGCATCGCGACATCGATGCGCTGCTCGTCGCAGGCGAGCCCGAGAAGAGCGTGGGGCAAGCCGCCGCGGACAACTGCAAGCGCGTGCGCTACTGCGCGCTGTCCGATGAAGAATGGCGCGATGTCGCGCGGCTCAAGCAACTGTCGTGGGTCGAGCCATTCGTCGAAGTGAAGACACTCTGGCACCCGGTTGCGCAGTGACGCCTGCCATCTGCACGCTGTGAAGAACCACCCAGCCCGGCTGATCCAGAAGAAGCGCGACGGCCTTCCGCTCTCCGACGACGAGATCCTTGACGCGATCTCCGGCGTCTGCGACCAGTCGATGCACGACGCGCAGCTCGGGGCGTTGTTGATGGCGATCTTGCTGAATGGCATGACGCGGAGCGAGACGGCGACGCTGACGCGCGCGATGCGCGACAGTGGCGTGGTGCTGCAGCGATGCGGCTCTGCGCCGCGCGTTGACAAGCACTCGACTGGCGGTGTCGGCGACAAGACGAGCTTGTTGCTCGCGCCGTGGGTCGCGAGTTGCGGCGTGCACGTGCCGATGATCAGCGGTCGCGGCCTTGGCCACACTGGCGGAACGATCGACAAGCTGCAGGCGATCCCCGGCTACCGCACGTCGCTCTCGACGGACGAGTTCTCGCGCGTGCTCGCAAAGTGTGGCTACGCGATGGCCTCGGCGAGCGCCGACATCGCGCCCGCCGACCGCCGCATGTACGCCACGCGCGACGTGACGGGCACCGTCGAGAGCGTGCCGCTCATCACGAGTTCGATCCTCTCGAAGAAGCTGGCTGAGAACCTCGACGGCCTCGTGATGGACGTGAAGACCGGTCGCGCAGCGTTCATGAAGACCGAGGCGGACGCGGACCGGTTGCTGCAGTCGATCTTCGAGGTCGGCACCGAGGCCGGCGTGCGCGTGACGGCGCTGCGCACGGACATGGACCATCCGCTCGGGCTTGCGCATGGCAATGCGCTCGAAATCGTCGAGATTCTCGACTGCCTCGAAGGCAAAGGCCCGCGCGACACGATGGAGCTCACGCGCGTGCTCGCCGTGGAGATGCTACTGCTCGCCGGCGTCGCGAAGGACGCGGACATGGCGCGTGCGATGCTCGAGAAGAAGTTGCGTGACGGCTCGGTTGTGCGTTGCTGGCAGCAAAACCTCGAACTGCAGGGCGGCAATCCGCGCATCCTCGAGGACCGCAGCCTTTTGGGGCGCGCGCCGATCGTGGTAGCCGTGCTCGCGGAGCGCGATGGCTTCGTCCGCGACGTCGACCCGCTCGCGCTGGGGCATGCGATCGTCGACCTCGGCGGCGGTCGCCGTTCGCCTCAGGACGCCGTGGATCCGCATGTCGGCATCGTGCTCGCGCGCACGCTCGGCGAACCTGCGCAGCGCGGGGAGCCGCTTGCGTTCGTGCACGCGCGCACCGCGCATGATGCGGATGCCGCCGTGGCTTCAGTCAAGAAGGCGATGCCCGTCTCCGACGAGCAGCGTTCGCGCTACGCGCTGGTGCAGCGGCGCGTGTCTCTGAGTTGACGAGTGCGCTCGCTCCTTCGCTCCGCGCTTGACCGCGGACCCGCCGCGCTCGAACGTCAGCGGCCATGCTGCATCCTTCGCGTCGCGCCGTCCTGTTGCTCGCGCCGTTGTGCCTGCTCTTGTCGTGCGGCGAGTCCGGCAAGCAGTCCGGCGCCTTGCGCATCGCTGTGATCCCCAAGGGCACACAGCACGTGTTCTGGAACGCGATCCACGCGGGCGCTGAGCAGGCGGCGAAGGAGCTTGGTGTCGAGATCCTCTGGAAGGGGCCGGCTCCCGAGGGCGATCGACAGGCGCAGATCCACTTGCTGCAGAACTTCGTGACGAGCGGCGTCCACGGCATCGTGCTCGCGCCCATCGACGAGCAAGCGCTGGCGCGACCGGTTGCCGATGCGGTGCAGAATGGCGTGCCGGTGGTGGTGATCGACTCGAGCCTGCAAGGCGACGCGCACGTTGCGTTCGTGGCGACGGACAACCGAAAGGGCGGCGAGTCAGCTGGCCAGAAGCTCGCCGAGGAACTCGGAGGCAAGGGCAAGGTGATCGTTCTGCGCTTCCAGCAGGGCTCCGCGAGCACGACGCAGCGCGAAGAAGGCGCACTCGCAGCGCTTGCTAAGCACTCGGGCATCGAAGTGGTGTCGAAGGACCAGTATGCGGGCGACGAGCAGAAGGCGAAGGCTGCGGCCGCGGCGCTGCTGCTTGCGCATCCTGACGCGACGGGCGTGTTCTGTCCCAATGAGTCGACGACGCATGGGTTCTTGGTCGCGCTGCAGCAGAGCGGCAAGGCCGGCACGATGAAGTTCACGGGCTTCGACGCGAGCGAAGCGCTGGTGAAGGGGCTGGAGCAGGGCCACATCCATGGGCTCGTGCTGCAGGATCCCGTCGCGATGGCGGCGCAAGGCGTGCGCGCATGCGTTGCCGCGCTGCGCAAGCAGCCCGTCGAGAAGTTGCAAACCACGGAGCTTGCGCTCGCCACGCCGCAGAACTGCAAGGAGCCTCGCATCGCTTCGCTGCTGCAGCCAGACCTGTCGATCTTGAAGGGCCAATGACGCGCCACGGCTGTGCGCCGCGGCTGTCGATGCGCGGCGTCGCAGTGCGCTACGGCGAGACGCTCGCGCTCGATGGAGCCGACTTCGAAGTCGCGCCGGGTGAAGCGCGCGCGCTGCTCGGCGAGAACGGCGCTGGCAAGAGTTCGTTGCTGAAGGCGTTGTTCGGCTTTGCGCCCATGAGCAGAGGCGCGATCGAAGTCGATGGCGAGCCGTTTCAGCCGTCGCTGCGCACAGCAGAAGCGCGCGGGCTTGCGTTGGTGCACCAAGAACTCTCGCTCGTGCCTCACCTCACGGTCGCGGATGCAATCCAACTCGGCGCGCATCGCTCGCGCGGGTTGTTCGTCGATCGTCGCGCGCGCGACGACGCAGCGCGCCACGCGTTGCAGCTCGCGGGCCGCAGCGATGTGCCGTTGTTGGCATCGATCCGTTCGTTGACTGCCGCGCAGCGTCAGGTCGTCGAGATCGCGCGTGCCTGCTCGCGCGCCTCGCGCGTGATCGTGCTCGACGAGCCGACCAGTTCGCTCGGAGCCGATGACGCCGATCGTCTGTATGCGGCGCTCGACGCGCTGCGCGCGCGCGGCGTGTCGGTCGTCTACGTCAGCCATGCGCTTGCCGAAGTGCGCCGCGTCGCGTCGTCTGCGACGGTGTTGCGCGACGGCCGCACTGCATTTGCGGGCTCGCTCGACTCCGTGACGGACCAACAGCTCATCGCGCACATGGCGGGGCGAGAGGTTGCCGAAGCCTCCGCATCGTCGCGCGGCGCGGTATCCGGGGTCGCGCTCCATGTGGAGCGATTGTCGTGCGAACCGGTCGTGCGCGAAGCGTCGTTCGAACTGCGCCACGGCGAGATCCTCGGCATCGCAGGGCTCGCGGGCGCGGGCAGGACGGAGTTGCTGGAAGCGATTTTCGCGCTGCGGACGGCGAGCGGCGGCAGCATCACGTTTACGCATGACACCGCGCGCAGCATCGCGGCCCTGTGGAAGTCGGGCGTCGGCATGGTGCGCGAAGATCGCAAGCACGGCGGCCTGTCCTTGCGGCAGAGCATCGCGTGCAACGCGGCGTTGCCGAGCGTCGGACGGATCGCACGCAGTGGCATGGTCTCGACGAACGCGCTCCGCGCGCACGTATTCGGGCCCTGCCAGCGACTTGGCGTTCGCATGCGTTCGCTCGATCAACCGATTGCGGAACTCAGCGGCGGCAACCAGCAAAAGGTCGCGTTTGCGCGGTTGCTCGCGTCGGGCGCTCGCGTGTTGCTGCTCGACGAGCCGACGCGAGGCATCGACGTCGGCGCGCGCGCCACGATCCATCAGTTGCTGCGCGAAGCGAGCGCGAATGGCGCAGCGATCCTTGTCGTCAGTTCGCAGTTGCCCGAGTTGCTGCAGTTGTGTGATCGCATCGCGGTCATGCGGCAAGGCGTGTTGTCGGCTGCGCGCTCGGCGAAGGAATGGACGCAGGAGTCGCTCGTCGCCGCTGCGTTGCACGCGAGCAAGGGCGTTTTGGATATCGCATGAAGGCTGCTCTCCGTAGTTGGGTTCCTGCGTTGCTGCCGCTGCTCGCGCTGCTGCTCTTGCTCGGCATCGTCGGCGCGCTGAAGCCGTCCTTCGTCAGCGCGCTGAGCTTGCAGACGATGGCGATGCAGTCGGTGTTCGTCGCGCTGCCGGCGCTCGGCATGACGTTCGTCGTGATCGCAGGCGGCATCGACATCTCGATTGGCAGCGTGGTCGCGTTCTGCGCGGTCGCCTGCGCGTGGGCCGTGCGCGATGGCGCGCATCCTTCGCTTGCCGCGTTGCTTGCGACGGTGATCGGGGGCACGTTCGGCCTCGCCAACGGGTTGCTCGTCACGCGACTCGCCGTCGCTCCGTTCCTTGTCACGCTCGGCACGATGGGCATCGCGCGCGGATTGGCGAAGCGCGTGGCCGAGGACCAGAAGATCGACGCGGACCCGGGCTTCCTCGCGGACCTCGTGCGCAATCGGCCGCCGATGCCGTGGATGTTGGTCGGCCCTGCTGTGTGGATCCTCTTGCTCGTGCTTTGTGCGTTCGCGCTGTTGCTGCGTCGCACAATCTTTGGGTTGCACGTGATCTCCGTGGGCTCTGACCCGCGCAACGCGCAACTGTGTGGAGTTCCGGTCGCGCGCACTCAGGTCCTCGTCTACTCGCTGTGCGGATTGTGCGCTGGGTTCATCGGCGCGTTGCAGTTCGCCGAACTTGGCTGCGGCATTCCGACGGCTGCGTCGGGGCTGGAGCTTCAGGTCGTCGCGGCGGTCGTGATCGGCGGCGCAAGCCTTGCCGGTGGCGAAGGATCGCTGCTGGGCGCGGTGTTTGGCGCGATGCTGACCGTGGCGCTCAAGGCCGCCTGCACGCAGCTCGGCATCGCCGATCACTGGCAGGATGTGCTTGTCGGCGCCGTGATCGTGGGCGCAGTCGCGCTCGATCGATGGAGGGCGAAGGGATGAGCAACGCAAGGATGTCGCTGTGGTGCGTGGCCAGCATTGGCGCTCATGTCGCGAAGCTCGTCGCGATGGCTCTCTGCTTCGTCTTGCTCTGTGATGCGCAAGAGCCGTCGAAGAACCCACCGACGCAAAAGACCGCTACTTCGTTGCCGAGTGCAATCGACGACGAGGCGCTGCTGCTTGCCATCGAGACGCAGTGCGAAGCGCTGCGCACGAGCGGCTCGCTGAAGACGGTGCGAGAGTTGTTGCAGCCCGCTCCTGCCACGGCGCCAAGCGGGGATGCGCCGAAGTTGCCAAGCGTCGGCGTCGAGATGCTCACTCCCGTAGCACTCCGGCGCTCGCTGATGCGAAGCGTGGCGCTGGTAGGCGAGTACTACCACTGCGTCGAATGCGACAAGTGGCACGCCAACCTATCGACCGGCTTTGCGGTCGCGGACGGTCGCCACATCGCGACGTGCCTTCACGTGCTGCATGGCGAGCCATCCGAGGACGGGATGGCGCCGTTGCTGTTCGTCGCGGACTTCGATGGCCAGGTCGCGGCGGTGTCGCGCGTGGTCGCGAGCGACGCGGCCTATGACATTGCCGTGTTGCAGTGCGAAACGAAGTCCTTCACGCCGTTGCCGCTGCGCTCGGAGGTGGAGCCGGGAGAGCGTGTCTACTGCCTGTCGAACCCAGACCACATGTTTGGCACGTTCACCGAAGGGTTGGTGTCGCGCGTGTATGTCGTGCGTGGCGAAGCGCCAGGAACGGGTCCAGAGCCAGCCGAGAACGAGGATGGCAAAGCGGACGCGCCGCAACACGACTTGAGCAAGTCGATGGCACAAGACCCGCTCCTGCCGCCGCGCGCGTTCTTGCAGGTCACCTGCGAGTTCGCGGGCGGGTCCTCGGGCGCGCCGATCGTTGACGCGATGGGCAACGTGGTTGGCATCGCGCAATCGACGAGGAGCGTCGCGGTGGATCCCGACGCAGCGCAACTCGAGGTTCAGATGGTCGCGCGCACCGCGTCGCCAGCGTCCGCACTGCTGCGACTGCTGCGACGCTGAGCGCGCGTCACTTCGGCCGGTCGAAGTCCTTCGCTTCGAGCTTCTTGCCGAGCTCCAGCGTCGTGAGGTCGATGCCGAGTTGCACGCGACGCTTGCCGTCCTGATCGAGTGCGAAGTGGACGATGCGCGTCGGCACGACGCGGCCATCGATCGTCTTGTGCTCGGTGAGCAGCACGAACTCGCCTTCTTGGGCGGGCGTGGGCTGCTTGCCATCCTCGCCGTCCTTCGCAGCGGTGTCCGGCTTGGTCGCCGGGCGCACTTCGATGCCGACGAGTCGTTGCTCCTCGCGCGACACGAAGATCTTGGCTTCGACTTCCGCGGACTCGCCTTCCTGTTGGCGCAGCGGGAAGGACGCGAGATTGCCGCGAACGACCCAGCACGGTGTCTTGACCGCGCGACCTTGCGCGAGATCCTCGGCGGACACTGCGGAAGGTTCCTTCAATGCGCGCAACACGGAGTCGGCGTCGAGGAACTGCAGCATCTGGCGCGCGAGCTTGATGTTGCGCCGCGCGTGGTCGAGGTCGGTCGCCATCTCGCGCGAACGCATGTCGAGCAGTTTGCCGTCGGCGTAGGCCCAGTAGTCTTCGCGGTCGCGGCCTTGCTCGATCGAGCGCGCGCTGTCGGTCTGCTTGTAGCGGATCAGTGGATACGAGCGGCCAGTGTCAGGGTGCTTCCAGTCGAGGAAGGACACCGACAACTCGACCTGGCCGCGATGCTCCTCGGCGCTGCGAGCGAGCTCTTCGATGCGCAAGTCCGCGCGGAACGCTGTGACAGGAGTCGCTGCGTCAACGCGGTGCGCGGCTGCAACGGAGGCCGCCAGTAGATCCAGTGTCGGAACCTCCTGCGCGCGCGCGACGGCGCATGCGCAGGCTGCAAACGACAGGAATGCAGCGATCTCGTTGCGCGCTCGCGTCACGGGAACACGCCCTCAAGTTGCACGACTGGGGTGATCTGGCCGACCGTGCCGTGGAACCACGCGTTCACAGATGTGGTGACGGTGTGGAAGCCATACATCGCCGTGATCGTCGGCGGCAGTTGGTTCTGGCCGATGCGCAGCGCGTGCGCGTTGGAGACCGCGCTGTCGGCGAAGTTGCCCGACGCCGCGAGTCCAAGCGACTGCGTGACGAGTGAGAGGCCGCGCAGGAACGGGTCGTTCGGGATCGGCCAAGTAGTCGCGGCGTAGAGGCCGCCCGTCGCGACTGCGAACTGCGAGAAGTCGAGGCTGCCGGCACGCATGAAGCAGCCAGGCAGGCCGATGACCCCGAGGTCGATGTCCGCGCGCGTGAGGCCGAGCGTCACGATCGCTGCAGGGAACGCAGCGCCGGGCGCGGAGTTCAGGTTGACGCTGATCGAGCCGCCGTCCGCGATGGACGTTGCACTGATGGAGCTCGTCAACGTCGAGCTGTTGACGGTGCAGCCAGCGAGGTCGATGGGTTGCGCGATTCCCGTGATCACGGTCTCGCGGAACTGCACGGCGTCGATGCGGTAGGTGCCCGGTGTGGTTTGCAGGTCGGTCGACTCCAGCATCAACAGGAGGTTGCCTTGGGTGCCGTCGTAGATGTAGGGCGTCGAGAACGGGAAATAGATCGAGAACGGCGCAGGTGCGAGCAGCAGCGGGCCCGACGCGGGGAACGTCACGGGGCCGCTGAACACGAGCGTCGGCGTTGCGCCGGCGATGATCGAGTTGGGATCGTAAGGAGTCGGCGAGGACTCAAACGCCGCGGCAGTCGTCGGGACCGTGTAGGCGAGGATCTGGTAGTTCTTCGTGAAGCCCGCAGAACTTTGCGTCGACTGCGTCGGTCGGAAGCGGATGCCGTTCAGCACGCCGACGCTCTGTGTAACTTGGCTCGCCTCGATGAGCAGTTGGATGCCGCTGGTGGTGGCGCTGAACGGAACCGTCGAGACCTCGGGTCCCTCGACGAAGTCCATGCCTTGAGGGATCACCTTGGTCTGCTGCGCGTGCAAGGCGGAGGCGCAGGCGGCGACGAGGAGGATGCGGGAGATCATGGTGCGGAGCATAGCGAGCGGATTCGGCCGTGGTCCTTCGAAGTGCAGCCCGGCAAGATGCGGCGCAACGCGCGTCGCGCGTCACCTATGCAACACTTCTTCGCAGGCTTCAGCCTTACGCACGTGGACTCCGTTCCCGTGTTGTCGCGTCGAGAAGAGTTCGGGAAGACATTTCGGATCACCGTGCTGTGGCGTCGTCCGATGGGGCTTCGTCACGCGGCGCGTGCGCTGTTGCCATCGCTGCTCCAGCACGGCACGGCGTCGTGTCCGGATCGGCCGTCGATGGTGCGGAAGAAGGAACAACTCTACGGCGCCAGCAGCGGGTTCTCGTTCTCGCGACATGGCGAGCAGTCCGTGCTGCGCCTCACAGCGGACGCGGTCGGAGGCGAGTTCTTGCCGGGGCGGCCCGATCAGTTCGATGCAGTGTTGGCGCTGCTCGCGGAGCAGGCGACGAAGCCGTTGTTGCTCGAGCAGAGTTTTCCTGTCGGCCTCTTCGAGCGCGAACGCGCGCAGGCGCTGGCGGACGCGCGCTCGATCACCGAGGACCGCGCGCGACAAGCGCGGTTGACTGCGGTGATGCTCGCGTGCGAAGGCGAGCCCTACGGCGTGCCCGAGCACGGCGGCGAGTCGGCGATCGAAGCGATGTCGCCCGGCGATCCGGCGCTGGCGATGCGCGACTTCCTCGAGCGATCGGAGATGACGGTCTTGCTCGCAGGCGCGGTGCCCCAAGGCGCTGAGCAGTCGGTCGAAGCGTTGTTGCGCGCCTTGCCCGCGCGCCTCACGGAGCCGCTGCCCGCGACCGTGCAACCGATGCGACGCGAGCCGCGGTTGGCGCGCGATCGCGCGCGCATGCAGCAGGCCAAAGTCGTGCTCGTGCTGCGCACCAAGATCCCCGAGTCGCCGCGCGCCCAAGCTGCGTTGCAGGCGGCGATGTCGCTGTGGGGCGGTGGGCCGCATTCGCGCTTGTTCACCGAAGTGCGCGAGAAGCGATCTCTGTGCTACTACGCGAGCGCGGGCGGCGATTCGGACAAGGGCCTCGTGCTGATGCAGTCCGGCTGCGATGCCAGCGCGGTCGATGCCGTCGGCCGCGAGTCGATGGCGCAACTGCGCGAGATCGCGGAGGGCAAGTTCTCGGACGCGGAACTCGCGACGGCGGTCGCCTCATGCCAGGGCCCATTGCGCAGCATCGACGATTCGCCCGCGGCCCGGCTGTCGTTTACTGCGGACCAGTTTCTGCGCGGGTTCGACGAGACTCCCGACCAGCGCATCCACAACCTCGGCGCGTTGTCGCGCGACGAGGTTGCGAGCGTCGCCGCCTCGATCTGGCTCGACGTCGACTACGCATTGCTGCCGGAGGGCGCGCCATGAGTTTCCATTCGTTCCGCGATCCGATCGTCGGCGAAGAGGTGTTGCTCGCGCGCACGAGCCGTGGACTGTCGGTGCGCGTGTTGCCGCGTCCGCGTCTGCGCGAAGCCGCCGCCGTGATCACGTTCCACTACGGCAGCATCGACCTCGCATTCGACCGCGATGGCATTCGCACGGAGTCGCCCGCAGGCACGGCGCACTACCTTGAGCACAAACTGTTCGAGGATGAGGAACTCGCAGTGTTCCAGCGATTTGCTGCGCGCGGCGCGCGCGTTAACGCGCAAACGGGCTTCGCGCGGACGACCTACTTCTTCCAGTGCGCGCAGCAGTTTGGCGACAACCTGCGCGACCTGCTGCGGCTCGTGTCGCGACCGCACATCACCGACGAGAACGTCCAGAAGGAGCGCGGCATCATCGCGCAGGAAGTGCGCATGTACGAGGACTCGCCAGACCAGGGTGCCGCGTTCTCGCTGCTCGCTGCGATGTATGCGCAGCATCCCGCGCGCCTCACGGTCGGCGGCACCGTCGAGTCGATCGGTCGCATCACCAAGGCGACGCTGCTCGACGCCTACGCTGCGTTCTACCGGACGGGCAACGCGTCGCTCGCGGTCGCTGGGCCCGTCGATCCCGACGAGGTCTTGCGGCTCGCGGAAGCGTGCGAGCTCGCAGAAGGCTCGGCGCCGACCCGCGCGGACATCGCGGACTTCGCTCCGGTGGCTTCTTCGCGCATCGAACGGTCGTTGTCGGTGGCGCGGCCCAAGGCGCTGCTCGGGTTGAAGGAGCGCGAGCGCGCGGACACGGCGTATGAGCGCGCGCGTCGCGCAGCTGCCACCGGCGTCGTGCTCGACCGCCTGTTCGCTGGCAGCTCCGATCTTCGCGAGCGCATGCAGCAAGACGGCCGCCTCGACGACTCGCTCGGCGCGGGCTACATGGGCGAGCGCACGTT
>JBEELK010000127.1:0-23512 GCA_041168165.1 Planctomycetota bacterium
TCGGCGGTCGCTCGCCGACGACGACAGCTAACGCGAACGACACGTGGGAATGGGACTGCGCCACGTCCAACTGGCTGCAGGTCTTCCCCGCCGCGTCGCCCAATGCGCGCGCGTTCTACTCGATGGTCTATGACGAGGTTCGCAATCGCGTCGTGATCTACGGCAACCAAGGCGGCTCGGTTGTCTCGGGCGGCAATCAGACGTGGGAGTACGACGGCACGACGTGGACGCAGGTCGTCACCGCGACGACGCCGCCCGGGCTCGAGACGCCCGCGATGGCATTCGACAAGCGCCGCGGCGTCACGGTGATGTTCGGCGGCGGCCAAAGCGCCACGCTGTTCAACACGACGTGGGAATACAACGGCATCGATTGGGTGCAGCGCACTCCGTCGGTTGCGCCGGTTGGCCGCTATCGCGCGGGTTGCGTCTATGACGACTACCACCAGCGCGTGCTGCTCTACGGCGGCTTTGCTGGCGGCGCGGCGTTGACCGACACGTGGGAATACGACGGCAACAACTGGACGCAGATCCTGTCCGGCGGCCCGTTGAAGTCGACGGAAGCCTACGTCGGGTTCCTGCCCACGCTTGGCCAGACGGTCCACTTCGGCGGCAGCGCCCCCGCGGGCACCAACAACGAGACGTGGTTGTTCACGAGCCCGACGGCCGTGATCCCGACGTACTCGAAGTTCGGCAATGGTTGCGCAGGCCCGATCGGCACGCCGACCAACCAGTCGACTGGCGCGCGCATCGGCCAGAACTTCATCGTCGATGTCGGCAACTGCCCGACGCCCGAGCTCGCGTTGTTCTACATCGGCGTCAGCAACACGACGTCCAACCTCGGCGCGCTGCCGATCGACCTCGGCCTGCTTGGCGCGCCCGGTTGCTTTGCGCGCATCAGCCCGGACATCAGCCAGTTTGGCTTCGGCGCAACCGGCCTGATCTCGTTCTCGACCGCGATCCCCAACGACCCCTACTTCCTGTCGGTGTCGATCTACACGCAAGCGTTCCCGTTCTCGGCGACCAACGCGTTTGGGCTCATCGCATCCGACGCAGCGCAGGCTGTGATCGGCAACTGATCGAAGCGAATCGCGGCGATTGCGCGGCGGGTGATCCCGCTGCGCAATCTGCTGAGCCACTCAGTTGCGCCACTCGTGGTGCACGAACTCGCCGGGCTTGCCGTCCGTGCGTTCGAACGTGTGGCTCCCGAAGAAGTCGCGCTGCGCTTGCGTGAGGTTCTGCGGCAAGCGCGCGCGGCGGAACGAGTCGAAGTACGACAGGCTGCCGCCCATCGCGAGCATCGGGATGCCGTGCTGCGCTCCGAGCGCCACGACCTTGCGCCACGCGGCTTGGCGTTCGACGAGGAAGCCGCCGAGTTCGTCATCGAGCAGCAGGTTGGCGAGCTTCTTGCCCTTGCCATAGGCCTGCTGAATGCGCTGCAGGAAGCGTGCGCGGATGATGCAGCCGCCCTTCCAGATGCGCGCGACTTCGGCGAGGTCGACGCCCCAGCCCTTCTCGCGATCGACGGTGGCGAGCAAGTCGAGGCCCTGCGCGTAGCTGCAGATCTTGCTGCAGTAGAGCGCGTCGCGCAGTGCGTCCTTGAGCGTCGGATCCAGATCGCGCGCAGCGTTGGGCCCGCGCAGTTTCACGCTCGCTTCCATGCGCAAGTCGCGCATCGACGACAGGCCGCGCGCTTCGACCGCGGCGCGGATCGTCGGCACGGGCACGCCGTGGCGCAGCGCGATCTCTGCAGTCCATTGGCCAGTGCCCTTTTGGCCGGCCTTGTCGACGATCTTCTCGACGAGCGGCCCGCTGCCCTTCGGGTCTTGCTCGCGCAGGATCTTGCTCGTGATCTCGATCAAGAACGACTCGAGCACGCCCTTGTTCCACTCGGCAAACGTGTCGGCCATCTGCGCGTGCGACATGCCGAGCACGTTCTGCATCACGTCGAAGCACTCGGCGATGAGCTGCATGTCGCCGTACTCGATGCCGTTGTGGACCATCTTGACGAAGTGGCCTGCTGCGCCGTTGCCGAGCCATGCGACGCAGGGCCCGTCTTCGACCTTGGCCGCGATCTTGGACAGGATCGGGAACAGCTCGTCGTAGGCCGACTTCTCGCCGCCTGGCATCAGGCTCGGGCCGTGCAGTGCGCCTTCGGCTCCGCCGCTGACGCCCATGCCGGTGAAGCGGATGCCGCGCTGCTGCAGTTCGCGCACGCGGCGCTCGGTGTCGTCGGGGTGGCTATTGCCGCCGTCGAGGATCAGGTCGCCCGCTTCGAGGTGGGGGAGGAAGCGCGCGATGGTGTCGTCGATCGGTTGGCCGGCGCGGATCAGCAGCAGAATGCGACGCGGCCGTTCGAGCAGCGCGCACAGATCCTGCGGCGTGCTCGCCGCGCGCATCGGCGCGTCCTTCCCGGCGCGCTGCATCGTCTGCTCGGTCAGCTCTGGCTCGCGATTCCAAACGGCAGTGCGGAAGCCGTTGCGAGCGATGTTGAGAGCTAGGTTTTGTCCCATCGTCGCCAGGCCGACGACGGCGATCGGTGCTTCGAATGCCATCTTGTTGGATCCACCTCGGGGGCGCGGGACTCTAGTGCGGTGGCTGGCATGTCCGCCACAGCTCTCGCCGTCGCTGCGGACCTGCTCGCAGCGTCCCTCGTGGATGCCAATCCGCGCGCCGCGAGGGCCTCAGCGCTTCTCGCCTTGCGTCGGTCCTGGCGTCGTTGGCGCAGGCGTCTTGCTCGCCGACTCGAGTTCGCGCAGCCACGCGGGCCACGCAGCGGGATCGGCGCCCGGATCGCTGCCGCCGAGTCCCTTCAGCGCAGAACGGTAGGCCCGCACGATGCGAACTCGCTCCTCGACGACGCCGTGCACGCTGACGTCGAGCACCGAGCCGCTCTGCAGCATGTCGACCTTGGGGTCGGCGATCAGCGACGCGGAAGCGACTTCGACGTCGAAGTCGCGCACATACGCTTGCTGGTTCAAGAACGCGATGTGCGCGCGGTTCTCGTTGTTGCCACCAGACGCGAGCGCAACGCCAGCGCTGGGACCCGCGATCACGAGCAGGCTCATTGCGGCCTTGTCGCCGAGTGCGCCGAATGCCTCGGCGGTGCGCACGCGGACTTCGGCGGAGCTGTGCGACAGGCCCGGCGTGAGGTAGCGCACTGCGCCGTCTGCTGCGCCTGCGTCGCGGCACGCCGCGATCGCGCTCGAACGCACGCCTTCGTCGCGGTCGAGGATCGCGGTGCGCCACGCGAACGAGTCGTTGCCCGCCGTCTTGCGGCGAACGAGCGCTTCGACCGCGAGCGCGCGGCGGTCGGCGTCGCGGTTCTTGCGAGCCTCCGTGCGGAGGTCCTTGTCTGCGTTTTGCTCGCGCACGAGCACGGCGAGGCGGGCCGCCTTCTTGCCTGCGCCGTCCTTCTCCCGATGGCGGTTGAGCAACTCGCGCACGCGAATGTTGGTGTCGGCGACGCGGAACTTGCGCGGCAGCAACTCCGGCTCGAGCTGCGCCAAGAACTCGTCGATGCGCTTGTCCATCTTCTGTCGTTCGGCCGCGGGGTTGGCCATCAGCGCGTCGAGCATGCGCCACATCTCCGCGTCGAGCGCATACGCGCGACACTGGATCGCGAGCTGCAAGTTGGCGAACGGCGTGTCCTGCTGTCCCTTCGCAAGCTGTCGCACCGACTCCATCAGCTGCGCGTCGCTCGTGCGCGACGCCACGTCGCTCGACTGCACGCGCACCGTGCCATCGCGGGTCTCGATGGCGAGCGCATCCTTCTCCTCGGTGACCTTGCCGTAGAGCACGCGCCCGTCGCGAAGGCGCACCTCATCGGCGCGGAGCGACATCGCGGCGAACGGGACGAGCAGCAGCAACGAAAGGGCTCGGCGGTTCATGTTGGGTTCTCGGTTTGGGCTCCGCGCAGTGCTCGGAGATAGGCTCCGGCGGAGCGTTTCGTATGATCCCGCGCCACTCGGCGGCGGGCGTCCGGCGAAGGGCCTGCGCTCGGCAGGCACCTCGCTTCGGACCGCGCAAGGCGCCGCGCGCAAGCATGAACCGTACCGCAACCCACCGTCTCGCTGGCTGCATCGCGATCCTGTCCGCCGTGTGCTCGATTCCGCTGCCGCTGTGCGCGCAAGAGCCCGATGCCAAGCCGCAAGCCGTGACTGCTGAGTCGGTTGTGGCGGCGATGCGCGAGCGCGAGGCGGCCGTGAAGACAGTCGTGCTCGAGTTGGAGACCTCGGGCCGGCTCGCCGGCGGCCTGACGTTTGTCGCGCGTGGCTCGCTGCGTGTCCTGCGCGCAGAACAGCGCGAGGCCTCTGCGGTGCACACCAAAGTGGACTACGAGTTCGGCGACGGGCTGTCGGGGCGCGTCGAGTCGGTGCAGACCAAGGATGGCATCCTCGTGCTCCAGCAGGATCCCACGTTTGGCGAGTCGTTCGTTCGCATCGACGCCGCGACGGTTTTGGATCTCGAATGGGCCGCGTCGACGCAGAAGGGCTCTGACACGCCGTTCGCTCCGCACCCGCGCTCGTCGTCGCCGCTCGGCGCCGACCTGTTTGCGGATCTCGCGCTTCGCTACGACCTTCGCGTAGCCGACAAGCCTGCGCCCGAAGGGATGAGCGGGACGTGGTGGATCGGCGACCGCAAGCAGGCAAAAGGGCTCGAGGATGGCGGCGCCGACTTGCCACTCGCGGATCGCGTCGAAGCGTTCGTGCGCGCGGACGACTTCGTGCTCATCGACGTGCAGTGGCAGAAGTCGGGCGAGGTCATGCAGCGCGTGCTCGCAAAGCAGGCAGTGCTCGGCTCGCCGCTCGCGCTGTCGTCCTTCCGACTCGACGCGGGCGGCAAGAAGCCCGTCGATGCGAAGGACCATCCGCCGACGTGGCAGCAGATCGAGCAAACGCTGCAGCGCGCGTCGCAAGGGCAGAACGGCGAGAAGCCGCCGAGCCGCCGCTGAGACGCGCGACCTTCGGTCAGCCTTCTTCTTCGCTCGGCGGGTGCTCGAGCAACTCGAGCCCCTTGTAGCGCGACTTCGCGTAGTCGATCTCGAAGTCGCTATGGAACAGCGCGACGAAGCGACCCGCCTCGTCCTTCACGACCATCGGCAGGATCTCGAGCACCTCATCGGTGACGTTGAGAACCCAGCGCGCGCGCGTCCACGGCTTGCGGTCGAGGCGCAGCTCGACGTTGTATTCGTTCTCGAGGCGCCACTTGAACACCTCGAGCTGCAGCTCGCCGACGACGCCGAGGATCGCTTCGCGCGCGCCGTGTCGCGGCCAGAACGTCTGCACGACGCCTTCTTCGCCGAGTTGCGCGAGTCCCTTGCCGAAGCTCTTCGACATCGACGGCTCGCGCGGAGCGACCTGCGCGAAGATCTCCGGCGCAAAGCGCGGGAAGTTGCGCACCTCGAAGCTCGGGCCGCTGCTCAGCACGTCGCCGACGCGGAACAGGCCCGGGTTGATGAGGCCGATCACGTCGCCTGGCCACGCTTCCTCGATCGATACGCGCTCTTGGCCGAAGAATCGGTGCGGGTGCGAGAGGCGCACTTCGCGGCCCATGCGCAGGTGCTTTGCCGCCATGCCGCGCTCAAATCGCCCCGACGTCACGCGCAAGAACGCGATGCGGTCGCGGTGCATCTTGTCCATGTTCGCGGCGACCTTGTAGACGAAGCCGCTGAAGTACGGCGCGTCCGGCGGAACTGCGCCGTCGATCGTCGGCAGCGGGCCTGGCGCAGGCGCGATCTCCAAGAAGCGCTGCAGGATGTTCTCGACGCCGAAGTTGGTCAGCGCGGAGCAGAAGAACATCGGCGACTGTTGCTGTGCCTTGAACTTCTCCATCGAGAACGGCTCGACGCAGGTCTCGACCATCGCGAGGTCGTCGAGCAGCTGCAGGTGCGCCTTCTCGCCGAGCATCTCGGTGAGCATCGGGTCGTCGGGGCCCGCGGTCTTCGTGCCGGCGCGCGTCGCGTTGTGCGCGGTGCGCTCGAACAAGAACACCTCTTTGTCGCGCAGCGAATAGACGCCGCGGAAGCCTTCGCCCGAGCCGATCGGCCACGTCGCCGGAACGATCGTGATGCCGAGGATCTTCTCGACCTCGTCCATGAGATCGAGCGCCGAACGCGCCGGGCGGTCCATCTTGTTGACGACCGTGACGATCGGGATGCCGCGATCGCGGCAGACCTTGAACAGCTTTTTGGTCTGCGGCTCGACGCCCTTGGCCGCGTCGATCAGCATCAGCGCCGCGTCGGCGGCGACGAGCGTGCGGTAGGTGTCTTCGCTGAAGTCCTGGTGACCCGGCGTGTCGAGCAGGTTGACGCAGTGGCCCTGATACTCGAACTGCAACGCGGACGACGTGATCGAGATGCCGCGCTGCTTCTCCAACTCCATCCAGTCAGAGGTCGCGTGCGCGCCGCCCTTCCTCGCCTTGACTGAGCCTGCCTCGCGAATCGCGCCGCCGTAAAGCAGGAGCTTCTCGGTCAGCGTCGTCTTGCCGGCGTCAGGGTGCGAAATGATCGCGAACGTGCGCCGGCGCGCGATCTCGTGGGTCAGTTCAGCCATGGGAAACGGGGCGAAGAGGCTACGGCAACGCGCGCTGTGGGCAAGGCGCGGCTCTTCTCGTTAGGCGCGACCCTTCACAACGTTGCGACGTCGCGGCGCTCGCGCCGTGCCTAGCATCCCCAGGACCTGATGCGTTCGATCCTCGCCACAGCATGCCTCGCCTTTTCGTGCGCGCTCCTTGCGCAAGAGCCCGTTCGGCTCCGCCGCGACCACGTTCTCGGCACGTCGCTCGATCTCACGGTGCGCGGCACGAAGGCGGACGCGGACGCGTTCCTTGCAGCCGCGATCGCCGAGATCGAACGTCTCGACGCGGTGTTCTCGGGTTGGCGCAACGACACACCGGTGGCAGCCTTGGCGCGCGGGGAGACGGTGCAGAACGCACCGGAGGATCTCGTGAACGTGCTGCAGCGCGCCGACGAGTTGCGGCTTGCGACGAATGGCGCGTTCGACGTGCGCATCGGCGGCGTGGCGAAGTTGTGGGCGGACGCGCGCAAGGCGGGCAAGAAGCCGGCTAGCAGCGCGCTCGACGCGGCGCTCGCCGACATGCGCGCCGCTGGTTGGTCGATCGACGCGGCTTCGCGCACGATCACGCCAAAGGGCAAGCTGCAGCTTTCGCTCGACGGCATCGCGAAGGGCTACGTGCTGTCCGCTGCGATGCACAAAGCGCGGCAAGCGGTGCCTTCGGTCCATGCCGCGTTGCTCGACATCGGCGGCGACCAAGTTGCGATGCGAGGCATGCACACCGACGCGTGGCAACTCGGCATCGCGGACCCCAAGCGCGCCGAAGACAACGGTCGCGTGTTGTTGCGCGTGCCGTTCCAAGGCGGCTCCGCGGCTACGAGCGGCGGCTACGCGCGCGGCGGCTTGATTGATGGATCGTTCGCTTCGCACATCGTCGATCCAGGGTTTGGTCAGCCCGCGAGCGGCGCGCTGCAAGCGACGGTGCTGTGTGCCGACGCGGCGACGGCCGATGCGCTCGCGACGGCGTTCTGCGTGCTGCCGCCCGACGAGTCGCTGCAGGTCGCGCAGCGCATGCAGGGCATCGAGTGCCTCGTGATCGACAGCAAGGGCAAGCGGCACGCGACGCGTGGGTTCCAAGACCTGCTCGCCATGGCGACCGAGGCTGGCGGCGGCGGCGGCGATAGCGCGTTCCCCAACGGGCAAGAACTGCAGATCGAGCTCGCGTTGCCGAAGCTCGACGCGCGGCGATACGAGCGGCCCTATGTCGCGGTTTGGGTTGAGGACGACAAGGGCGCGCACGTGGCGACGCTTGCGCTGTGGGGCAGGAATCGCCGTTGGGTCAGCGAACTCACCAACTGGTGGATGGCGGACCCAGAAGCGCGCAATCGCGTGGACGCGATCGGTCGCGCATCGCGCGGGCCAGGCGAATACCGACTGTCATGGAACGGCACGGATGACGCAGGCTCTGCGGTCGCGGCCGGCGACTACACGGTCGTCATCGAAGTCTCGCGCGAGCACGGCGGCCACACGACGGCGCGGCAGAAGATCGCGTGTCGCGCAAAGGCGGCGAGCGCGGAGTTCACGGCCAACAAGGAGCTCGCGAACGCGACGCTGCGCTACGGTCCGCGCGAGGCCGCGAAGTGAGCTCCAAGTTCTGGCAGGTCCTGCGGACCGTTCACATCCATCTCTCGCTCGCGAGCTTCGTGCTGCTGTTGTTCTTCGGCATCACGGGTGTCTTGCTCGTGCACGCGGCGGAATGGGGGCTCGATCTCGCGCACTCGGAACACAAGTCGGCGACCTTGTCGCAAGCGGAGTTCGCGGGCGAACGATTGCTGCTCGTCGAAGCCTTGCGCAAGCATGGCGCAGTGGGAGCCGTGACGGACTACGACGACGGCGACGACGAGATCCGCGTGACGTTCGAACGGCCGAGCCAGCGATGCGACGCGCGCGTCGGCAAGCAGGACGGCGCGATGGAGTTGACGATCGAGTCGCGCGGTCTTTGGGCATTGTTCTTGGACTTGCACACCGGCAAAGGCGGCGGCGCGTGGTGGATCGCGATCGACCTTGCAGGCGTGCTGTGGGTTCTCGTCGCGGCGACAGGGCTCGTGCTGTGGTTGCAACTTAAGAAGCGTCGGCGCGTCGGTGCGTTCTGGCTCGTCGTCGGCACGGCCGCAGGCGCGCTGTTGTTCGTTCTGCTCGCGCCCTGAACGCAGAAACCGCGAAGCGCACGTTGCGAAGCGTCGCCGCCGCCCGATCATCCGCGCTCCATGCTGCGCTCGATGCGCCTCTGCCTCGTGCTCGCTGCGGTCCTGTTCTCGACGGGAGCCGTTGCGCTCAAGTCATTGACGATGGATCCGCTGCCGCGCGCGTGCATGCGGTCGGGGACGGCGGCGGTGTTCTTGTTCTTGCTGCTTCCCAACGCGCGCCGTCGTCCATCGCTGCGCACGTTGTTGTTGTCGTGCGTGTTCGCGTTGTCGACGTCGTCCACCGTGATGGCAGTGAGCCATGCGCCTGCGGCGACTGCGTTGTTCTTGCAGGCGATTTCGCCAGGGCTCGTGCTGATCGGCGGCGCGCTGTTCTTGAAGGAGCGCATGCAGCGAACGGACTTCGTGTCGTTGTCGTTGATCGCCGCAGGCTTCACGTGCTTGATGCTCGCGCCGCACGCTGCGTCCGAGACGGCGCCGGACCCAGCGCGCGGGCTCGCGTTCGCGTGCGTTGGCGCGGTTGCGTGGGCGTGCGTCGTGCTCGGATTGCGGCGCGCGTCGTCGCTCTCGACCGCGGATGGCGATGCCAGCCAGCAGGCGATCGCATGGGGCAATGCGATTGCGTGCTTTGCCACGCTGCTGCTGGCGTGGCCGCTGCCTTCGGTGGGCGCGCGCGACGTGCTCGTGATCGGCTATCTGGGCGTGTTCCAGATTGGTTTGGCGTATGCGCTGTTGGTGCGCGGACTGCGGTCCGTGCCTGCGTTCCAGGCCTCGATGCTGTTGTTGCTGGAGCCGGTGCTCACGCCGGTATGGACCTTCTTCGTGCACGGCGAACGGCCGCACGCGTGGACGATCTGCGGCGGGGCGTTGGCGTTGTCGGGCAGCGCGGCGAATGCGTTCTTCGCGTCGCGTCGGAGCTCGAGGGCTTCATGACGGCGCGCGATGTCACCGATTGGTGACACTGCGTCACGGATGCGAGCGATGTCGCGAGCTCGCGGTCGGGGGAGGCGGGCACGCGTCGCGCAATCTCATGCGCAGCTCTCGAGGTTCGTGCGTGCGCGCGACGCTTGGCCCGGCTTTTGTTTATCGCCTCGCGCATGACCTCCTCTCGCACCCTGTCGCCGGCGTTGTCGGCGGTGTTCCTCTCCCTCGCATCGCCGCTGCTCGGCCAGGATGCGAAGGCCGCCTCCGCTGCGCTCCCGCAAGGCGCAGAAGCGCCCAAGAAGGCCGCGGAGCCGAAGCCGTGGCGACTCAACTCTGCGCTCGGCGGACCGTCGTGGCTCACGGTGAGCGGCGAGCAGCGCAGCCGATACGAGACGCTCAATCACCAGTTCCGTAGCGCCGCCAACGGCAACGATCTCTACGCCGGTCAGGACGACGTGCTCGCGTTGCGCACGTCGGTTCGCATCGACGCGAAGGGCGACACGCTCGGCGGAACGGTCGAGATCCTCGACTCGCGCCAATACGGGATGCAGACCGACAGCTTCGTCGACACGACGATGGTCAACACGTCGGACGTGCTACAGGCCTACGGCAGCGCGCAGCTCGGCGAGCTCGGCGAAGGCAAGCACGAACTGCGCGTCGGCCGCGAAGCGATCGACCTCGGCAACCGGCGATTGGTCGCGCGCAACGCGTTCCGCAACACGATCAACGCATTCGACGGCGCGGACTGGCTGTGGTCGTCGAAGGACGTGTCGGCGCGCGCGTTCTGGTTGATGCCAGTCGAGCGGCGTCCTTCGGACAATGACGCGCTCCGCAACAACGAGTTCGAGTTCGACAACCAAGACCTCGACACGCAGTTCGCGGGTTTCTACGGCACGAAGAAGTGGAACGACACGGATGGCGTCGACGTTTACGTGCTCGGCCTCGACGAGAATGGCGCGGGCACCCGCATGCGCGAGTTGGTCACGGTCGGCTCGCGTCTGTTCGTTAACTGCGGCGTCAACACGCAGCCCATCCAGCGCGATGGCGCGTGGTTCTACGAAGTCGAGGCCACGTCACAGTTCGGCGAGTCAAAGACCAGCGCGACTGCCTCGACGATCTCCGACCACGAAGCGTGGTTTGTGCATGCGTCGCTCGGCTACGCATTCGACGCGCCGTGGAAGCCCGCAGTGCAAGTGGCCTACGACTATGCGTCGGGCGATCGCAGCAACACCGACGGCAAGAACAACCGGTTCGATACGCTCTACGGCGCGCGGCGTTGGGAATACGGACCGACGGGCATTTGGGGCGCGATTGCGCGCGCCAACCTGGACTCGCCGGAGTTGCGGCTCTTGCTGCAGCCTGCGTCGGACGTGAACTTCATGGTCGCGGTCCGCGGCGTGTGGCTCGCGGAGGAGCGCGATGCGTGGACTGCAGGAGGTCTGCGCGATGCGACTGGCGCGTCGGGCACTCACGTCGGTGAGCAGATCGAAGCGCGCATTCGCTGGGATGTGCTGCCCAAGTCGTTCGACATCGAAGTGGGCTTCGCGACGTTGCTCGAAGGCTCGTTCCAGGATCGCGCGTCTGGTGGCCAAGGCGAGGACGCGACCTACGGCTATCTGCAGACGACGTTCCGCTTCTGATCCGCGCGCTCGCTAGTCCTCGTGGATCGCTTGCTGCAGCGCCTCTTCGAGCGCGCGCAGCGAGAATGGCTTCTCGAGCCGCGCCTTGAAGCCAAACTCGGCGTGGCGAGCGAGCACGGGATCGTCGTGGTAGCCGCTCGTCACGACGGCGCGCACGTTCGATCCCTCGGCGAGCAGCAGTTGTAGCGTTGCATGCCCGTCGCGATCGCCGGGCATCGTGAGGTCGAGCAGCACGGCGTCAAACGGCCGGCCTTCCTCCTTTGCGCGTCGCCAAGCGGCAAGCGCCTCGTCGCTGGTTCCGACTGCTTCGGCCTCGCACGAGAGCCGCGACGTCATCATCGTCAGCAATGTGCGCAAGCTCTGCTCGTCGTCGACCACGAGGATGCGAGCGCCGTGCAGTGATCTTCGCTGCTTAACCTCGGCATGCTTCTGCGGGATGCGCTCAACTGCAGGCATCGTCATCACGAAGCACGCGCCGCGGCTCGTGCTGGGATCGAGTTGCAATTGGCCGCCGTGCCGCCGCAGGATCCAGAACGCAGTGGCAAGGCCGAGGCCCGTTCCGCCAGCGCGCGTCGTGAAGAACGGATCGAAGATGCGCGAGCGATCCTGCTCTGGGATGCCCGGGCCGTCGTCGTGGACGCGGACCTCTACGCTGCCCGGCATCAGGTCGAGGCGATTGTTTGCTTGCACGAGAAGCGTTCCTCCCGAGGGATTCGCTTGCACTGCGTTGATGGCGAGGCTGTGGAAGACGTGCGCCATCTGCCCTTCGTCGAACGATGCTGGGTAGAGATCCGTTGATGTTTCGTAGCGAGTCTTCCACTTGCTGCCGCGCAGCGCGAAGTCCACGGCATCGCGTGCAACTGCGCCAAGGTCGCCGATCTGTCGCACAGGTTCGCCGCCATGCGAGAACGTCAGCAGCTGCTTCGTGAGCCCTCGCGCCCTCATGCAGGACTCTTCAGCGTTGGCTAGCAACTTGGATGGGCCCGACTCTGCGACGTCGAGGCGCGCCATCGCAATGTTGCCGAGGATCGAGGTCAGCAGGTTGTTGAAGTCGTGCGCGATGCCGCCAGCGAGCTTGCCGAGCGCTTCCATCCGCTCTTCGCGCAATTGGCGCTCGCGCTCCAGTCGCTCGTGGTCCTTGGCGTGCAACGCGCGCATGGCATCGGCGTGGTCGCGCTCTGCTCGCGCGGATGCAATGCGAGGCGCCGCGAGCGTGGCAATCGCGACAAACATCGCCTCGTCGGCTTCGGTGTAGGCGCACAGTTGCTTGGACTCTGAGTCCAAGACCCCGATCACTGTGCCGCCGTAGAGGATGGGCACCGCGACCTCGCTTGCGCCGATCACGGTGTCGAGCACGTAGCGTGGGTCCTTACTGGTGTCATCGATGCGTTCGGGGCGGCCCGAGTCCGCAACTGCGCCAACGATCCCCTTGCCGATGGGCAGCACGATGCGATTGAAGATCTCGCGTTCGTTGGGGTTCTTGATCCCGTATGCCGCTACCTGAACCAATCCGTCTGGTTCTCGCAGGTAGATGACGCAATCGTCGTAGCCCAGTAGGTCGCCGACGTTCTGTGCGATCTCCCACAAGAGGTCGGGTAAGGCTCGCGGCTCCAACAGCGATTGCGCAAAACGCGTGAGCGTTTGAAGTGCGATCTTGGGATCCGACAGGCTCGTGCGCATGCGCTGGGAGGAGAGTCGGGCAAGATAGCCTCGCCACTGGCGAACTGCCCGGGGAGGAGTGCGTAGATGGAGGTGCAGCCACCGGCGCCGAACTCGCTGCATGGCAGGCGATGTGTGAGTGGGATCGTGCGCCGCTGCGCACATTCCACGCGCGTGCTTTGGCAAGTGTTGCAACGGGCGACGAAGAACCGTCGCGGCGCAGACCGACGTTCGCTAGCGACGCACGAGTTCTGGTGACCTTTGAACTTGTGCGTAGAACCGTCGCGACGTGTTGTCGTGACGGCCACTTAGCGATCCCGATTCCCATCTACGCGAATGCTGCGCGGGCGATCTGGCCGTGGAATCAGAAGCGGAGACGTCGATGGCATTGGGTTTGCCAGTGCGCGTGGATCGAGCGCACGCGGAACTCTCCGGTGACGTTCTCGCGTATTGGCGAGCGCGTCGCGTATCGCGCTCGGCGGGTTTGCTTTTCTCCAAAACCCACCTTGCTGGATCGCCATGCCTCTCCCATCCATCCAGCCAGCCTGCTGGCGTTCTTGTCGCCGTCCGTTCCACATCCTCACATCGACTGGCTCCTCCGTTGCCACACAGAAAGGAGCCCATCATGGCTGAATCCTCGAAGCCGGTCCGTGAAGGCTGTTCGCTCGCGTGCCAAGCGGATGACGTGCAGTATGCGCTGCGTTCGCATAGCCAGTGCTGGCAAGCTCCCGAACGGTCCGCTGAAGGCGTAGCCGAGAATGCGCCCGGCGTGCTCGTGATCGACGACGACCTCGCGGTGCTGCACTACGTTGCGCGTTGCCTTGCGCATGCCGGCTTCTGGGTTTGTCAACAAAGCAGCGGTGCTGCTGGCATCGAAGCTGCGCGCACCTGCATGCCGGACGTCATCGTCTGCGATGTCACGATGCCAGAGGTCGATGGCCACGAAGTGCTGCGATCCGTGCGCGCCGATCCCGCGACGCGCGAGATCCCGTTCATCTTCCTCACGGCCAAGCAGGAGCGACGGGACATTCGAAAGGGGATGCAGCTTGGCGCGGATGACTATCTGCCGAAGCCGTTCTCGATCGAGGAGTTGGTGGAGGCAGTGCGCGCTCGCCTGGACCGGAAGTGGCAACTTGTGGAGCGGGAGTCGGTGCGCATCCGCGATATGGCGCAGCGCATCGACGCCAACAGCCAGCGCGCGCACGATGACGATGGTCGGTTGCGCTTGTTGGACCTTTCCGGATTCGAAGATGCACTGCGACGCGCCGCAGGGAGCGATGGATCCATGCCGCAGTCCCTTGCGGTCTATCGGTGGAAGGACGCGGATCGCATCTACCAAGAACTCGGCCCCGCATCGGGAGAAGCGCTGCAGCGCCAGTTCGACGAGCGATTCCTCGATTGCCTGCGGTTCCATCCCGATGCGGTCGCATGCGGCCGTGCGGGTCTGCAGCGCAGCGGGTTGTTGTTCGAGGGCACGAGCGCGGAGGCGCATGAGGCTGCGGCGCAGCGCATCCTGGTCGAGATGACACGGCCGTATCGCGTCGATGGGCGAGAGGTGTTCGCGCAGTTCTGCGCAGGCCTATCGCGAAGGAGCGCTGCTGGGAATGGATGCACGGCTTCGGAACGATCCGCTGCGGCCTTGCTCGAAGCGGAGGCCGCGCTCTGCGTGGCACGGCCGCTCGCTGGATCGCGACTTGTCGTGCACGACGGCGCTTCGATGCCTGTGCACGGTGGACGCATGCGCCTCGATGCGGACCTGCATCACGCAGTCGAGCGTGGGGAGTTGCGGCTGCACTTCCAGCCGCAAGTCGATATGCGAACGGATGAAGTCGTAGGCTTCGAGGCGCTCGTGCGCTGGCAGCACCGTGAGCTCGGCATGGTGTCGCCGGCGGAGTTCATCCCGATCGCAGAACGCAATGGCTCGATCCGTGTCATCGGCGAGTGGGTGCTGCGTGAGTCGTGTCGGCAGATGGCGAGCTGGTTGCGCCAAGGGGCTTCCATCCGGCACGTCGCCGTCAATGTCTCCGCGGTTCAGATGGAGGACGGGCTCGTTGAACTCGTGCGCGATGCGTTGCGCGAATCCAGCCTGCCAGCGCATTGCCTGCAGCTGGAGATCACGGAGTCCGCGCTGCTGTTGGACATGCCGCGCGCGATGCGCATTCTCGAGTCGCTGCGCGAAGCTGGCACATCGGTCGCGATCGACGACTTTGGCGTCGGCTACTCCTCGCTGTGCTATCTGCGGCAATTCAAGTTCGACGTGCTCAAGATCGATCGTTCGTTCGTCATGGATCTCGAACGAGAATCGGAGAAGGTCGCGATCTGCGAGATGATCTTGCATCTCGCGCGCCTGTTGCGGTTCGAGGTCGTCGCCGAGGGCGTCGAGACGGTGCGCGCCAAGGACCTGCTGACCAACGAAGGGTGCCGCTACGGCCAGGGCTATCTGTTCTCGCGGCCGTTGCCACAAGATGTGCTGACTAGCGCGTTGTGGTCGAGTCTCGGTGCGCCCTCCCGGCTCACGCCGACTGCAGATGGCCCCATGAAGGTGGATGCGCTTTTGCATGCCGTGCGACTCCCCGTGCTCGCATCGAATTCTGCTTCGCAGCAAGCGCAAGCAGCTGGCGTCGAACGCGGCATGACTGCGTGAATGCGAGTCTGCGCGCGATCGGCGTTCAGTCGTCGAGCATGCGGCGGATTCGTTGCGAGAGTTCTGCGATGCCGAACGGCTTTTCGAGCAGCTCGACGCCATCGCGGAGCACTCCATGCTGCGCGATGATGTCGTCGGTGTAGCCGGAGATGAACAAGACCGGGATCGCTGGCATGCGTCGGCGCACTTCCTCGGCGAGCACGCGTCCGTTGGTCTTCGGCATCACGACATCGGTGACCAGGATGTGTGGCTGTGCGCCAGCGTCGAGGATCTGCAGCGCTTCGTCGGCACACGATGCTGTGCGCACGTCGTAGCCGTAGGTTCGCAGCGCCTGTGCGGCAAACTCGCGGACGCCGCGGTCGTCCTCGACGAGCAATACGAGTTCGCGGCCATGTTGGGGGGCGGTTTGCGCCTCGCCCGCAGACTTCGCATGGTTTTCGTTACGCATCGGCCACAGCACTTCGAACTTGGATCCGTTGCCCGGTTCGCTTGTAGCGAAGATCGCGCCGTGGTTCTGCTGCACGATGCCGAACACCGTCGCGAGCCCTAGCCCGGTGCCCTTGCCGATGTCTTTGGTCGTGAAGAACGGCTCGAACAGGTTCTCACGATCGGCTTCGTCGATGCCCACGCCAGAGTCTTCCACCGCGAGCCGGACATAGCAGCCCTTGGCTTTGGCTCCGTCGGGATCGACCTCAATCGAGGTGGTCACTCGGATCGAGCGCTGCGCATCGTCGTCGCGCGCATGGATGGCATCGCGCGCATTGATGAGCAGGTTGCCGATGACTTGGTCGATCTGCTGCGGGTCTGCGAGGATCGGCGTCTTCTCGGAACACGGAGCGAACTCGAGCGCGATGTCTTCGCCGATCAACCTGCGATACATGCGGATCGAAGACTTCGCATGCTCGTTGAACTCGCCCGGCACGGGCCTGATGAGCTGCTTCCTGCTGAACGTGAGCAGTTGCTGCGTAAGCGACTGGGCGCGGCGGCTTGCCGACATCATCTCCGCCAGCATCTGCTGCTGCGAATCGTCGAGCGCGCTGCCCTGGATCAGTTCCCCGCAGCCACAGATCACGGTGAGCAAGTTGTTGAAGTCGTGCGCGATCCCGCCTGCAAGCCGACCGATCGACTCCATCTTGCGCGCTTGCAGCAGTTGGTCCTGCAGCTTGCGTTGCTCGGACTCCGCGCGTTTGCGCCTCGTGATATCGCGCAGCACGTAGAGCCGGTGCAAGGAGCCGTCCATGCCCACGTCGGAGGACCGGACTTCGACAGGAACGGCCGTCCCAACTGCGCTCCGGATCTCGCACTCGAAGACTCCTGCATCCGCTCCCTTCTGCATCGGCCATGCCGCCAGCTGGCCGACGATTCTCTCGCGCGGGAGTTCGAGCAGATCGCAGAGCGCCGCATTGCAGTCGAGGATCTTGCCGTAGTCAGACGAGCACAGAGCGAGCGCGTCGGCGCCGCCTTCGAACAGACAGCGGTACTTCGCTTCGCTCTCGAGCAGCGCGCAGTGCGAGCGGTCGAGCGCTGCGAGCTGCAGCGCCGTCTGTCTGCGCGCGCGCAGCATCTCGAACACCGCCTGCACGCTGCTCGAGAACAGTCTGAGCGCGGGCTCGGAGCGTTGGTCCAGCGGCGGAAAGAACGAGTGTTTTTCCTGGGTCAGCGCCGCTGCGAGGTAGCGCCGTTGGCCCTGCGCGGAGTTTCCGACCGGGGCGACGAGCAGATGGGCCACCGCCTTGCCTCCGAAACGGACTTTCGCGAGATGTTCGACGCTCGGCGACATGAGGCCCGCGCCGATGGCTGCCTCGGCGGCGATGCATAGCGCTGTGGTCTCTGCGGGGTCCAGCGGCGCTGGGCCGCGGAAGGAGACGGTTTGGGCGCTCTGCAGCGCATGATCGAGCACGATCGCGGACTCGCACTCGAACGCGGATGCGCATGCGTCGGCGACGGAGTCCCAGAACGTGTCGAGATCCTCGATGGTCGCGGCCCGTTCCGCAAAACGCACGATCCCATCCAACACGCGCAGTTCGCGGTCGCGTTGGTGGCGTGAATGGATCAGTTCCTGCTGCGTCGCGAGCAGCAACCCGACCGTCCGCTGCAGCTCGCTCTGCGCGGGAGTGTCGGCTGTGGGCTTTGGATTGTGATCCGTTGGGTTCATCGACGGCTGATCACGTAGAGAGCGGTCGTGTAGTTGTGGAAGCAGTTCCTGCCAGAAAGGCGCGCGAACTCGCCGAATCCATACATGCCGAGCCATGGCGGGCATTCGCGGTCTTGCCAGAGCGGCGTCTGCATCGCGCGGACGATCTCATCCTTCGCGACGCGGTTGAGCGTCAGGCGGCCGCGCGCGCCGCAGTCGGCGTGGAACACTGCGACGATCCGCCTGCCCGCGAGTTCTGTGCGGAAGCGGCGCATCATGTCGTCGAGGTTGCGGAAGATCCGGTCCTCGTCGCGACGCATCAGCGACAGTCGTTCGCCGGTCTCGCAGTGGACCGGCATCAGCATCGTGCCGTCGTCGAACTTCTTGGTGATGACGCGCAAGAGGTGCGAATCGCCGTAGTCCTGAGCGTCCTGCGGAGTGAGGGCGATGCCCACGGCTCCTGGCGGGATCGTGTCGCCAGGGACTGCAGAAGGTCGCAGCCCGAGGCCGCGCGTGAACGCGCGCCATGCGGGCTCGCCATCGAGTTCGTGCACGTGATTGCCACTGGCCTTCGTCACGTGGAACTGCACCGCTGCCGGCACGAATCCATGCGATGCGCGCGTGTGCACTTCGAGCGATGGATCGAAGAATCCGACTAGCGCCGCAGCCCGCTCATGGATCTCGCCGTCGAGGAACTGATAGCTGGCGATGCCCTGCATGTTGTCAGCAGAGGTGCCGCCGAAGATCGTCACGTCGGGGCCGAGTTCTGACTCGATGGCGTCGATCGCGGATTGCGTGTCGATGTCGATGCCCGATGCGAGCAGCATCACGAACTGGGGTTTGCCCCTCGCCGCGCTGAGTTCGCGTGCGAGCCGCGCGGACTCCGATCCGCTGTTCGTGCCATCCATGCGGCGCGTGGTCGCGATCGCGAGGTCCTGCGCTTCGCCCCATGCGAGCATCAGCGCGAGCGCGCGCGGGCTCTCGTCGGCGCCTTCACGGCCGATGACTCCTGCGCAGGTGCATCCAACGATGCGCGCGTTGGGGCAGACACGACGCACTGCGTCCAGCAATGCGCGGTGGTCATGGCCCATCGTTACGTGGAAGACGACGAGCCGGCAGGCCGCGAGGTCTTCATGGCCCTTTGCAGAGAGCAACGCGACTTCGGCAGCACGAGTCGAGTCGATGATTCCGTTCGAAGCGGATGCGAATCGGAGCATGTCTGGGTCCGTTGCCGGCGCGAGGCAGCGGAACTAGGCCGCCACCGGTTCGGGAGATCCCGACATCGTATGCATCGCCATGGATCTTCGCCTTGCGCTGCAGCCCGTTTCCGCGCACGGGCTCGTTTCCTTTTCCGACTGGGCCTTGCTGCTTAGCCGTCTATCGAACAACGGCTCTATCGCCGCGACTGCGGCAACTGCTGGCACCCTGGGGACGCGCTCCGATCTCGGGGACTCAGACGCGATCGGGGTCTTGTCCGCGCAGCACCGAGTTGCCTTCGAACGTCTCGCGCAGGTTGCTGTTTGCCGGGCGCGCGAGCGCCTGCATGTCGAGCCTGCCCGACTGCGCGAAGAACGACGTGGGGTTGTCCCAGACGAGTTGCTCGATGCGCGCGCGCGCGACGCCGGCTTGCTCGAGCTTCGTTGCGGTGCGAGGCACCATGAGCGGGTCGCTGACGCCCCAGTCGGCCGCGCTGTTGACGATCACGCGTTCGACGCCGTACTCGAGCACGATCTGGACCATGCGGTGCGGGTCCATCTTCGTGTTCGGGTAGATCGAGAAACCCTGCCAGCAGCCGGTCTCGCGCGTGATCTTGATCGTCTCCTCGTTGCCGTGGTCGAGCAGCACGTGGTGCATCGGCACGCCCGATTCCTTGACGAGGTCGATGCAGCGCAAGAAGCCCTTCTTCTTGTCGCGGTGCGGCGTGTGGATCAGCACCGGCAGGCTGTGCTTCTTGGCGAGCGCCAGTTGCGCGAGCAGATACTTCTCTTCCTTCGGCGTTTGGTCATCGAGGCCGATCTCGCCGACGCCGAGCACCGAGTCCTTCTGCAAGTAGCGCGGCAGGATCTCCATCACCGCATCGTTGACGCGGTCGTCGTTGGCCTCGCGTGGATTGAGGCCCATCGTGCAGAAGTGGTGGATGCCAAACTGCTGGCTGCGGAACCGCTCCCAGCCGATCAGCGTGTCGAAGTAGTCGACGAACGAGCCGACGTTGGTGCGGTTCTGACCGAGCCAGAACGCGGGCTCCAGCACCGCGCGGATTCCCGCGAGCGCCATGCGCTCGTAGTCGTCCGTGATGCGGCTGTACATGTGGATGTGCGGTTCGAAGATCAGCATGGCAGTGGCTCAGTTCGTGGCGTTCGTCGTCGCGGCTGCGCGCTCCAGCGCGGCGCGGATCTCGGGGCGCGGTTCGCGCGGCAGGCGCTCGGCTGCGAGCGCAGCGAGGTCCTTGCGATGCAGCAGCGCGAGCGCTTCGGCGGCGGCGAGTCGACGTTGGTCGTCGCCGTGCTCGATGCCGCCGAGGATGCGCGCGATCGTGCCGGGCACCGGCGCCTTCGCGAGCAGTCGGTCCGTGTCGCGCCACACTGGGCGTCCGGCTGCTTCGCGCTCCGTCGCGAGGTCTTGCAGCATGCGCGAGAGTTCTTCGTTGGCGAGCGACGCGCCGTCGAACACGCGCGACAGCGGCAGGTCGAGGAACGCGACCTTGAGCAGCAAACGGTTGGTCTCTGCCTTGCCGAAGTTGGGGAGCCCCGCCTTGCGCACGCGCACGAGCAAGTCGCTGTCGCAGCACGCAGCCTCGAGGTGCAGCACCATGTTGGTGCGCTGCACTTCGAGCAGCAGCGCTCCGGTCGCAGGAGTGATCGGCAGCGCGGCGAGCGAACGCAGCAGCATCGCGCGTTCTTCGAGGTCGCCGTGCGCGTAGAGGTCGAGCAGTTCGGCGTCCACAGCCTTGCTCTCGGCGAGCAGCAGTGCCGCTGCCGCGTCGCACTTGCGCCAGCCATCGAGGTCGCAGCGCGAGCCGGCGACATTCGCGATGCCGCCGCCGAGTTGCGCCTTCGACATCGTTCGCGGCAATTGCGGGAACAGCACGGCCAGCTCGCGGCGATCCTTCGCGACCTGCGCCACACCCTCGGCGACGCGCGGACCGAGGTCCTGCAGGCGCGCGCGCAACGGATCGAGCGATGCGTTCATGGGGGCGAAGAGCCTAGCGTGGCGCGCACCAGAAAGCCCCGCTAGCCTGCGTCGATGGACTTCCCCTGCTGGGACCCGGTGTTGTTCGACATCCCGGGCTTGCCGATCGACATCCGCTGGTACGGACTGATGTATGTGGTCGGCTTCGTGTGCGGGCAGTGGATCCTCGTGCGACTTGCGCGCGATCGCTTCTGGCCCGTCACCATGCAGCAGGCGGCGGACCTCGTCGTCTACCTTGTGCTCGGCGTCATGCTGGGCGGCCGCATCGGCTACGCGCTGTTCTATGACCAGGGCCTTGTCGACCCGCTCAAGATCCTCAAGGTGTGGGAAGGCGGGCTGTCGTTCCACGGCGGCCTTGCCGGCGTCGCCATCGCGTCGTGGCTGTTCGCGCGCAAGGTCAAGGCACCGTGGACCAAGGTCGTCGATGCGTGCGCGCTCGCGGTGACGCCCGGCGTGTTCGCGGTGCGCTTTGCCAACTTCATCAACGGCGAGCTGTATGGCCGCGTGACGCAGAAGGGCGTCTTTTGGGCGATGCAGTTCCCGACCGATCCGCGCGCGCAGGACCTGATGCGAATCTCGGACGCATGGACCATGCGCGACCGCGAACTGTGCATCCAGTACGCGTTCCGCCGCGTGCCGTGGGAGGACATCGAAGGCAAGCTGTCGACCGTGGACGCCGCGGGGCGCCCGATCGACTGGGAGCGCGTGAAGCCGTTCCTCGACTGGGAGGCGATCCGCGACCAGGTGCCGTTCCGCCATCCGTCGCAGCTCTACGAGGGCATCGGCGAAGGGCTCGTGCTCGGGATCGTGATCTTCCTCGTCTGGTGGTTCACCCGGCGCCACCCGCTGCGCCGCGGCTGGTATGCCGCGCTGTTCCTGTTTGGGTATTCGGCGGTGCGGATCACCCTCGAGTATGTGCGCCAGCCCGACCCGCAGTTTGGGCCGATTGGCAATGTGTTCATGGACCTGACGATGGGGCAGTCGCTGTCGACGCTGATGCTGGTGGGTGGCGTTGCGATCCTCGTTCTGTCGCGCCGCCGCGACCCGCCGATCGCGCCGGCGGACGGGGGCGGGGCGGCCTCCGCCTGACGCTCCAGGAAAGGCGCGCCGACTCCGCCCTTGCGCGCGCCCTTCCGTTCGCTAGCATCCTCCGCCCTTACTTCCCCAATCGGCCCCTAGAAGCCCCGCTGAAGCCATGTCCCGAGTCTGTGAAGTCACTGGTCGTCGCACCGAAGTCGGCCACAAGGTCAAGCGTCGTGGTTTGGCCAAGAAGGATGGCGGTGTCGGTCGCCGCGTCACCGGCCGCAGCAAGCGCAAGTTCAAGCCCAACATTCAGACGATCCGCGTGCTGACGCCCGAGGGCAAGCTGATGCGCATGAAGGTGTCGACGAAGGTCATCAAGACCGGCGTGATCACCCTCAAGAAGGAAGGCGGCAAGAAGGTCTCCTTCCCGCTCGTCAAGGCGCTCCGCGGCCGCAACCGCGCGTTCACGAAGGCGCAGAAGGGCTGATCGCCCAGTCGATGCGATCGTCGCGCGGCGCATTCGCCCGCGAGGTTGCATCGAACCTGCTGACGCTCCAAAAGGCCCGCCATGTGCGGGCCGCGTCGTTTCTACGCAGCGTGCGCAACGCGCAGCGCGTAGGCCGTCACTTCTGCGAGTTGCTCGGCTCGCACGCCTGCATCACCGCGCGCAAGAAGCCGTGCAGGTCGAAGCCGCCCTTTTTCGTGCAGCCAAGCCGCACGACGACGAGGTCGTGGCTCGGGAAGCAGACGACATACTGCCCCTCGAAGCCTGAGAGGTAGAACAGGTCGGTCGGCAGCGTCGAGAACGGGCGCTTCGACGGATCGTCCTGCTTGCCCGCGTTGAGCCACAGGTGCGCGCCGTAGTCGCCGCGTGGGCTCGTGGCGCACGGCGTGATCGCTGTCGCGACCCAGCCCTCAGGCAGGATGCGCGTGCCTTCCCAGACTCCGTCCCGCAGGTAGAGCAGGCCGAACCGCGCCCAGTCGCGCGCGGTTGCAAAGCCAAACGACGAGCCGACGAACACACCGCTCGGGTCGGGTTCGAGCAGTGCTGTCTTCATGCCGATCGGCAGGAACAACCGGTCGCGCGCGTAACTCAGGTAGCTGCGTTCGTCGTCGAACGTCGCGCGCACGATGCGGCAGAGAAGGTTGCTCGTGCCGCTCGAATACTCGTGCGTCGTGCGAGGCGCGTGGACGAGCTGCTGCTCCGCTGCGACGCCGCCAAAGTCCGATGCCAAGAACAGCATGCGCAACGCGAGGCTCTGCGGATCGTCGTAGTCCTCGCTCCATTGCAGCCCGGACTCCATGCGCAGCAGGTCCATGAGGCGCAGTTGCCGCCGCGGGTCGTCTTGCGCGCTCCACTCCGGCACCGGCAGCTGGGCCTCGGGGTCGAGCATGCCATCGCCGACGCGGAGTCCGACGAGCGCGTTGACGAGGCTCTTCGTCATCGACCAGCCCGCGAGCGGACGGTCGGCGGAGAACCCGGGGGCGTAGCGCTCCGCGATGATGCGGCCCTTGTGCACGACGACGACCGCTCGCGTGCGAGCCTTGGCACGGCCTTCGCGATCCGTGAACGCCGCGTCGGC
>JBEELK010000128.1:0-9906 GCA_041168165.1 Planctomycetota bacterium
TCCCCATGGCGTGGATCGAGCCCTCGCTGCTCCAAACACTCGGCTTTGCCATCACCGCGGTCGCAGCCGCAGGGCTGATGCGTCTTCTGGTGTTCTGTGGCGCCAACACAAAGACACCACACGGTGCAGCACACGAGTGACGTTCAACGCCTCGCTCAAGCTGGCCCAAAACGGCATGCATCGCTCAGCTGCTCCAGGCGCAAGTGGCATCATGGCCTCCGCGAGAACGTGCCACCTGCCTCCTTGAGCAGCCTGGCTCGCACGTCACGCCCCAGCATGCGCCCCATCCTGACCACCGACTCCCGCAAGCTTTGGCTTGGGCACGCGGCTCGACCCTACTCCTTCGCCTGCCCAACCAACGGCGCAGAGTTCGCCCTGCTACTTGTCGTCGACGACTCGACGATCTCGCCTGACGAGCAAGCGAACTTGTCGGAGCAGTTCGTGCGCGCCGGTTGTCGCCATGCCGTTTGCTTTGGGCCGAAGAGCAGCACGTGGGACGACTCCATCGACATGGTGTCGGTCATGGACGAGGTCGAAGGTCGGACAGGCCCCTTCGTGATGACCAGTTGGTTCGATCACGATCCGCTTCGCGAAGCCGTGGACTTCTTCGCAGACTGCACGGCCTTTGATGAATGGGTGCCGCAGCACTTCGTGGCGTTCGTCCTCGGCGAAGATCCGGATCTCGAACGCGACGTCCATCGCGCCCTGCTAGCCCGCTTTGGGTAGCCTCGGCCCAACGAGCCGCAGGACTTCGGGGGCAGCACTCGCACCCGAACGAAACCGATCGAAGTGCCTCCATGCCGATCCTCATCACTTCTCTTGTCGTCAATATCCTGGTCGCGGGCTTCTTTGGCCTCGCGCTGAGTCTGAAGCTCGCATACCTCGCCCCGAAGCTTGATGTGGTGTTTGGGCCCGACACACCGTCGCGACGAATCCTGGCGTGCCTCTATTTGGCAATCGCCGCATTCAGCGCCGTCGCGTTACTCTGTGCGTCGGTGCGTATGAACATTGTCTTGGTTCTGTTGCCGCTCCAGATTCTCTACAAGACGCTGACTGCTTTTGTCGTTGCCGACCGGAAAAACCCTGTCCCCTGGTGCAATCTCGTCATCTGCGTGATCCATGGAGCCTCACTCTGGGTTGCCTGTGCGGACCAGGGAGTCTGATAGCCGCGGAATACCCACTGTTCACCGCCCGGCTCCTCGGTCTCGCCACGCAAAAGCGCGGCCTGAGCAATGTGTGATTGCGCGCTACGGAACTGGGCAGTCGAACAGCCTGGACTGAGCTGCGGATCGGCGCGTAAAGAAAGCGTTCCTTGCGTGATTCCTCAGGGATGCAGCCTGGACATCCATGCACTCTCGAAGCGAGCGTGCAGCCCTCAGCTTCAGAGCCCTATGGATGCATCTCCATACAAGAAGAATGCACCGAGACCGCCGGCGACGGCACCGAGTCCACCTCCGATCCAGAGGCCCATCAGGCCAAAGTACCAGAAGCCGAACCCTGCGAGAGTAACGGCCCCAACTACCGCACCACGCAGGGTCCACCGCAGCCAGCTCCGCGCCTCCCTTCCCACCTCGTTGCCGAGCTGTCGGGTAAAGGTCTCTGGCTTTGTGTGTTCGCGATCGTGCTGATTCATGGGATCGTCTCGTTTGAAATCGCTGGGATGGAAGCAGGCTACAAAATGCTTGGCGAAGTTAGCGACATATGTCTGAGCGTTCGCTGCTCTTGGGTCTTGTTCCCGCCTGCGCAGTATCCGGAGGCTATCGAGGATCGCGGCAATGGACTTCGCCCTGATCGCTCACTGTGGAGCCTCGGCGGAACGGACAAAGCACCCTTCAGGAGGCTCGCGCGCCGCGCGCTAGAGTCGCCGTTGCGGGACCAGCATCCGACCACCGACGCGATCCTGGCGGCCATACCTTCCCCCTGCGCCCAATCATGAAGGCAGTGAGGGAAGTGGGGACTGGCGCCCGGGTCATCATCAAGTTCCTGCCAGAGCCCGTGCGGTCGGGAGCGGTGAACGGCAAACTCGATAGATCGGGCAACGCGACCGTCACAGCAGATCGACGCGGCTATTCATCCCGCGCGGCAGGACTGTCCTTCGCTCGCGCGAGGGATGCAGCCGCGGCAGTGAATGGTCGGAGCGACAAGATTTGAACTTGCGACCCCCTGCACCCCATGCAGGTGCGCTACCAGGCTGCGCTACGCTCCGACTGAGATTCCGACGATCGCGAGGCCGAAGCCTCGAAGGGGTCGGCGGACTCTAGCGCGGCACCCTCGCGAGGCAAGGGCGCGCAGGCGGAAGACCGGGCACCCCACGAACTTCCCGCGACGGAGGCCACCGCGGCTGAAGTTGGCTCAGTCCTTCTTCTCGACCGGGCGCGCTCGACGAGTCAGCGCCACGAGGCCAGCGAACGCGGCTTCGTCGCGGGCATGGCGCTCGAGCACGCGGCGCCACGCGACGGCGGCGGCGCAGAAGCGGCGGACGACGGATTCGTCGGGATCGGCGAGCGGCTCCTCGAGGACGAGGCCTTCGACGCCAGTGCTCGCAGCCAACAACTCGTGCACGCGGCATGCGGACACGCACGTGCGCAGGTCGCCGTAGTCCTGTTCTTGCAGCCACGCGACGCCTGCCACTGCCGCGGGATAGCCATGCCGCACCAAGGCATCGCGCGCAGAAGGCTCCACAAAGGGCTCGTTGGCGAACTGCTCGACTTCGGCCGCGAACAACGCGAGGTCCTGCGGAATGGCGACACGCTGGTCATCGAGCGGCATCAGGCGCTGCATCGGCGCGGTGCTGCGCGCCGCGCGATCGAGTCCCATCGCAAGCCGCCGCACGTCATCGTGCAAGGCACCTTCAAGTCCGCCGGCGCCGCGTTGCGCGACCGTGTTGCGGCCCGGGCCTTGGATCAACCGCTGCTCGACCGCGGCGGCGAGCGCTGGCGCAGCCTGATGCATGCCGACGGACAACATTGCGCCCGCAAACGCAGCGACGAGCAAGAACGGCCGCGACAACAGCGGCCGCGAACGGCGCGGAGCACGCTTTGGCGCGCTCGCCTGCTCGCTCTGCATCGCTTCGTCGGTGTCGTTCACGGATGCGAACCTAGCAGGGCTGCGCCTCTTGTCTCCCCCATCGCTGCGCATGCACATTGCGCCGCGCAGCAGCGACTCAGGACTTGGGCGCGAGTTGGATCACGCCGAACGGCAGCGATCCATGCGACGAGTAGCGAAAGATCGTCGCGGAGTGGCCGGTCGCCTCGAGCAGCGCCTTCTTGATGCGCAACGCCTCATGCCAGACGTGCACGCGCTTGCCGAGCAATGCGACGGCGCCGCCAGCGCCTCTGCCGGTCACGCGCGCGCCGTAGAGCATCCCGCCCTTCTCACGGCGGATTCGCGCTTGCTCCAAGATGTAGTCGGTGCGCGCATGGCCGAGGCCGCACGCGGTGTAGCTGCGATGCGACGCAAACATCAACTCGCCGAGATCGATGCGGTCGTTCTCGGCGACCCCACCACCTTGTTGCAGGATCGCGCGGAAGCGTTCTGCGCGCGCATTCTCTTCGATCGGATGCCGCGTCGCGGCGCGAACGGGATAACGCCGCTGCGCATCGATCGGCGCGTGCACATCGGCATGACCGCCAAATCGCTGCGCAAACTCGGCTCCGAGCATCGACGCGGGCAACGCGGAGTCGAAGCGATCGCGGAAGTCATCGGCCGCGCAGTTGGCGAGATAGCCGCGCCACGGATCGTCTTCGCCCCAGCGACCATTGCCGGAGTCGTGCACCTTGATGCCGCGCACGTCGAGCAGCATGCGCGCGCCCATCGCCGCAGCGGCGCGCACGTCGAGATACGTGCTGTCCGTCGTCGCATGCGACAGGCCGCTGTCGATGCCGACGATCTCCATGTCTTCTGGCAGCGCGATGCTGCCTTCGTGCCCGCATGGCTGGCAACGCAGCGCCGTGAGTTCGTCCGACTTGCCAAACACAGCCGTCATCGCATCCGCGACGCTGCACTCCGCGCGCGCGATCTCGCGTTCGACGCGCTCGCACAGCAGCGCGAGCTCTTGGCCCGTCAACTCGATGCCGTAGTGCTCCGCGAGCGCGCGCAACGTGGCGACCGTGATCGCAGAAGATGCGCCGATGCCTTTGCCTTCCGGAACGTCGCTGCGCAGCAAGATCGCAACGCCGCGTTCGATGCGCAGGCCGCGCGCTTCGGTCAGCATCAGCAACGCGCCGAGCACGTAGCACGTCCAACGGTCGCGTGGATCCGCGCGCAGCAGCATGCCCGCGACTGCGAGATCGGTGCGCTGGTCGCGCAAGCCGAGGTCGCGCATGCCCCACTTGACGATCTGCGAACGCGTTTCGTCGCGCGTCGGCGACCACACGCAGACCAGTTCGTCGTCGCGATCTTGCACTGCGACGCACGCAGCTTCGGAAGTCGGAAACTGCAGCACGAGCGAACCCGAGTACTCGGCGATGCCGCCCATCACGTCGATGCGGCCCGGCGCGCGCGCGACCGTGATCCGCTTGTCCGGCGCGAAGTAGTCAGGGACCGCGCGGTCCACCAACTGGAACAGGTAGAGGCAGCCGGAGCCCTCGTCAGGCAGCGAAGACGGTTGGAAGTGATTCACGGGGTGTTCGGTTCAGCTACTGCTCTTCGGCCATCGACATCGCGGGCACAACCGCGTCGTGCGGCGACAACGGCCGCGACTCGTCGACGTCAGGGCGCCGCAAGAAGAGCGCGTCGATCGCTTCGCGCAACGCCGCTTCGTCGCGCGCGCGCACCATCGTGTCGCGCGCCGCGACTGCAGCGTCGTGGTATTGCGCGTACTTGATGGCATGCGTGCGCACCGACGACAGCCAGCGCGCGCCGTAGTGTTCTTGCGCAAGTTCGATGTGCCGCAACAGCGCGTTGCGAATGCTGCGCGGCGAGGGGCGCATCGGCTCTTTGCCTTCAAGCAAGTCGCGCACTTGGCCAAACACGAATGGGTTGCCGATGCACCCGCGCGCGACCGTGACGCCATCGACCGAGGTCTCGCGCAGCATGCGCACGACATCAAACGGTGAGAACAAGTCGCCGCTGCCGAGCACGATGCGATCGCCGGCTTCGCGCTTGGCCTTGGCCAAGAACTCCCACCGACTCGGGCCGACATACTTCTGCACGACGGTGCGCGGATGCACCGTGATCGCCGCGACGCCGCGCGCGAATGCGCCTTCGAAGATCTCGAAGAAGCGACGCTCCGAATCCGCGGAGTCGTCGTAGCCGCGGCGCATCTTGACCGTGACAGGCGCATCGCCAGCGACGGCTTGCAGCACAGCGTCGACGAGCGCCAACGCATCCTCGGGATGCTGCAGCAAGTAGCCGCCGCGACAGCGGCCCAGCACCTTGTTGACGGGGCAACCGAAGTTGATGTCGACGACGTCGTAGCCAGCAGAAACGAGCTTCTTGGCCGCGGCCGCGAACGTGTCCGGCATCGTGCCCATGAGTTGGCCCGCGACGGGATGGTCCTGCTCCGGCACGTCGAGGATCTGCTGCTGCAGCTTGCCCTTCTTGAGCACGATCTCATCGAGCACGAGTTCGTGCAGCGCGTAGCTCGCGCCGTGCTCGCGCGCGACGAGGCGCATCGGCAAGTCCGAGTAGCCCGACAGCGCGGCCTGCACGGCGGGCATGCCGATGCGCACGTTGCCGATCTGAAGCGGACGGTAAGGAAGCTGCATTCTGCGCCAACGTCGCCGCCGCGCGCTTTGGCCGCAAGGGTTGCTGTGTTCTGCTTCGGCGATGAAGCACAGTGTCCGCACGAGCCTCGCCGTGAAGGCGCCGTTCGAGTTGCCGCTTGCGCTGCAAGGGCATGGCTGGATCTGGCTCGCGCCGCATCGCTTCGAGGAAGCGAGCGCGACGTGGATGGTGCCGCTGCGCATCGGCGAACGCGCCGTGCTCGCGACCGTGCGGCAGCAGAAGGCGGCGAAGGCCGCGACGAGCGGCGCGCTGTCGATCCGCATCGACGCAGACCGCCGCGTGAGCGCCAACGACGTCGCCACCGTGCGCCAACACCTCGCGCACATGCTGCGGCTCAAAGACGACCTGAGCCCGTTCTGGGAGCTGTGCAAGGACAAGCCGCGCCTCGATTGGGCGCATCAACGCGGCGGCGGACGACTCCTGCGGTCGCCTGGGATGTTCGAGGACTTGCTCAAGATCCTGTTCACGACGAACTGCACGTGGGCCGCGACGACGTCGATGACGCAAAAGCTCGTCGACGCGATCGGCATGCAGGCACCCGGCGGAATGCGCGCGTTCCCCACCGCGCACGAGTGCGATCGCGAGGCATCGTTCTTCCGCGACGTGGTGCGCGCGGGCTATCGCGCAGAGGCATGCGTGCAGTTGGCGCAAGCGTTCGTGCGCGGCGAACTGCGAGACGAGCAGTTCTCAGACCATGCGCTGCCGACGCCAGAGTTCCGCAAGCGCTTGCTCGCGCTGCGCGGCTTTGGCCCCTACGCGGCAGGCCAGGCGCTGCGGTTGTGCTCGCGCTTTGACGACCTCGCGCTCGACTCGTGGTGCCGCGCGCAGATGGCGACGATCCTGGGCAAGACGACGGCACCGAACGACGCGTGGTTTGTGCGCAGGTACGAAGGCTTTGGTCATTACGCAGGGTTGGCAATGTGGTGCGAGTTGACTGCGTCGTGGCATTGCCAGTGACGCAACGCCGAGATTGCATTACGCCGGGGTGAAATAGCCGACCGCAACGGCTTGCCGCATGCGCGGAAATGCCGTTGGCAACGCCCAAATCGCTATTGCGCGCGAGATCGTATACGGGCACTTTCCCCGCCCCCTCCCGGGACTCACCCATAGCTCGGCCACGCCCTGCCCGCGTGACCTCGCAATGCCCAATCACCTCTCACTTCGTGTCGCATTGCTCGCGCTGTCATCCTCAGCAGCGTTAGCGCAAGCATTCCCTCCGCATCAGCCGGCCTACATGCCTGCGCCGCCCGCGCCGCCGGAGAACCCGACGACGTTGGAGCGCGCGTTGCTCGGCAAGGCGTTGTTCTGGGACGAGCAGTTGTCGTCGTCGCGCACCGTTGCATGCGGCACGTGCCATCGCCCCGATCACGGCGGTTGCGATCCGCGCACGACGGAGTCGATGCATCCGGGCCACGACGGCGCGATGGGCACCGCGGATGACGCGCGTGGATCTGCCGGCGTCACGCGCCACGCGAAGGATGGCGACTGCAAGCCGAGCGAGATGTTCGGCCTCCGCCCGCAAGTCACGCGACGTCGCGCGTTGCCGGTGATCAACGCGGCCTACGAGACCGAACTGATGTGGGATGGCCGCGCGGGCTCGTCCTTCCATCACCCGGAGACCAAGCAACTGCTGCTGCCAGAACTCGCAGCGCTCGAAGAGCAAGCGAGCCACACGCCCGTCGATCCGAGCAAGATGGCGCACCTCGGCCGCAAGTGGGAAGACGCGGCGCGCGAACTCGCGACGCTGCGCCCGCTCGCGCTCGCGTCCAACGTGCCGAGCGACCTCGCGTCGTTCTTGCAGAACCGCACCTACGAGCAACTGTTCACCGCGGCGTTCGGCAGCCCGCGCATCGATGTCGCGCGCGTCTCCATGGCGCTCGCGGCCTATCAGCGCACGCTGATCTCGGACCAGTCGGAGCTCGACCTCGCGCTCGCTGGCGTACGTCGGTTGTCCGACGCAGCGCATCGCGGGCACGCGCTGTTCGAGAAGCATTGCGCGTCGTGCCACTCCGACTTGCAGTCGCACGAGCATCCGGCGACCAACGACTTCCGCCGCACGGGCGTGCGCCCGATCGACGAAGACGTCGGCCGCTACGCCGTCACCGGCAACCCCGAGGACCTCGGTAAGTTCAAGGTGCCGAGCCTGCGCAACGTCGCGCTGCGCACGCCCTACATGCACAACGGCGGCCTGCCGACGTTGCGCGCGGTGCTCGACTTCTACGATCGCGGCGGCGACCACGGGCCGGCGATCGATCCGCTGGTCAGCGCGATCCGCGGCAAGCTCAGCGACGAGGACAAGGACGACCTGATCGCGTTCTTGCAGAGCCTCACCGATCCGCGCGTCGAGCACTCGGAGCCGCCGTTCGACCGACCGCGCCTGTGGACCGAAGGACCCTATGTCCCGGTGCGCCTGGGCTCGCCGACGTCTGGCAACAGCCCGTATGCACCGCAGGTGATCGCGCTGTCGCCGCCATTCCACGGCAACCGCAAGTTCACGGTCGCCGCCGAGAACGTGCCGCCCGACGCGGAGCACTCGCTGTTCTTGGACTTTGCGCGCTTGCCGACGCAAGGCGTGATGATGGGGCACCCAACCTTCTTGGCTGGCTCGCAGCTGCGCTACTACGGCTGCGGCAAGACGCGCGCGATGCCGGACGGCAGTGGCTACGCATCGAAGACGCTCGAAGTGCCCGCCGATCCGTTCTTGATCGGGCTGCGCATCTACGGCCAGTGGTTCTTCGAGGACCCGCGCGGCCCCGGCGGCCTCGTGTCGTCGGCGACGTTCACGTCCGTCGTCTTCTGATTCGGTGGGATATTCTGTCTGAGGGAACAGCCGATCGGAGCGCGCGCGTCCGACCCCGGCGAGTTCCACCCATGACACGGCGCGAACGGCCCAGTTGACGTTACCTAGGTCGAACCCGAACCTAGCGTCGCTGCCCCCAGCGCCCACCACCCGATGCACATCTCCCTGCGCGTTTGCTTGGTCACCGCAGCGCTAGCCGCCACTCAAGCGGCCCGCGCGCAGACCTTCTTCCCCCCGGTCCCAACCCCGCCCGGCAATCCGACGACGGCCCAGAAGGCGCTGCTCGGCAAGGCGCTGTTCTGGGACGAGCAACTCTCCTCGGACCGCACGATCGCGTGTGGCACCTGCCACATCTTTGGCCACGGCGGCACGGACCCGCGCTCCACGAACGCGACGCACCCGGGCGCGGACGCTGTGTTTGGCACCGCGGATGACATCCACGGCTCTCCGGGCGTCGTGCGCCAGGATGCGTCAGGCAACCAGACCGGCGATGCGATGTTTGGCGTGCGGCCCCAATCGACGAAGCGCCGCGCGCCGTCGGTCATCAACGCCGCCTACGAGACCGTGCTGTTCTGGGATGGTCGTGCGACGGACGTGTTCACCGACCCGACCACGGGCTTGGTGTCGCTTCCCTACTACGCGGCGCTCGAGAGCCAGATCGCCGGGCCGCCGGTCAGCGACGTCGAGATGAGCCACATGGGCCGCTCGTGGACGGCGATCGCAGCCGACATCGCCAACCTCGAGCCGCTGGCGCTCGCGGACCAACTGCCCGCCAACCTCGCGGCGCTCGTCGCCGGCCAGACCTATACGCAGTTGTTCAACAACGTGTTCGGTCCAGGCGGCGTCACCGCCGAGCGCATCATCTTCGCGATCGGCGCGTATGAGCGAACGCTGATCTCCGACCAGTCGCCATTCGACCTGTTCAACGCAGGCCTCGCGACGCTGACGCCCGAGGAGATTCGCGGTCGCAGCGCGTTCATCACGCTCAACTGCAACTTCTGCCACACCGACGTGACTGGCATCGACCCGACGCCGAGCGCGTCGTTCCCGGCGGTCTTCCAACTCGGCCTGCGCCCGAGCAACGAGGACAACGGTCGCCAAGCGGTCACCGGCAATCTGTGGGAAGAGGCGAGCTTCAAGACGCCAGGCCTGCGCAACGTGGCATTGCGCGCGCCCTACTTCCACAACGGCAGCTCGCCCAACCTGACCAACGTGATGGTGGTCTACTCGCAAGGCGGCGGCGCGTTCACGCCAGTCGATCCCGCGGTGGCCAACCTCGCCGGCACGATGGGCATGCTGAGCCCGACGGTGATCCCCGATCTCGTCGCGTTCATGAACACGCTGACCGACCCGCGCGTGCAACTCGGCCAAGCGCCGTT
>JBEELK010000129.1:0-14095 GCA_041168165.1 Planctomycetota bacterium
GGCAAGTGCGCGGTCGCGTTCTACATCCGCGGTCGCGAAGTGGGCCGCGTCGAAGCCAACGCGGTGGCGGGCCAGCACGCGGTCGTCGAAGGGCGCTGAGGCGATCGATTAGCTCGGCTCGCGGTCCGTTGCTTCGCGCAGCGACCACGCCGTCGAACCGATGGCGATCAGCAGCAGCAATGCCCCGAGCGGCACGAGCGCGATGCCCGCGCCCGGGTCGCCGCCGCTGTGCCCGATGCCGCCGAGCAAGAAGCCGATCGGCATCGCCAGCAGCGCGCCCGTCATGCACGCGCTCGCGAGCCGCGGCGGCGTGCGCAGCGTCGATGCGGTGAACGCGAACGCTACGTGCAGCAACGCGAGCCCGATGCCATGCGCATGAGCAAGCCGCAACAGCAGGCGACGCGTCTCATGCGCGGGGTGCAGGTAAGCGTCGACCTTCCATGCGTGCAGCGCTTCGAGCGCGATGCCGAGCAGCGCAAAGCAGAGCAGCGACCACCAGCCGATGCTCAGGTGGCGACGGCGCAGGCGCGCTTGGTCTTGGGACGATTGGCTTTCAGAGTTCATTCGGCGAGGAACACCACGCGATCGTCGCGGCGCGCGTAGAGGCGGCGGAAGGTGTCCCACTGCATCCCGCGGCCGTCCAGCAGGATCTCGGGCTGCGCGCGCTGCGGAGCTTTCCACGCGTCGTGCGCGCGGCGCGCGATCGCGGTAGCGCCTTCCTGCTGCATCAGTTCGTCGTAGCCAGCGAGGTCTGGCGCAGAAGGCAACGAACGCAGCGAACGCACGGCGACGATGCGCACCGCGTAGTAGGGATCATCGAGCAAGCGCGCGAGGTAGGGCAGCATCCAGTCCGAGCCCGACGCGATGCGCGCAGCCTCGCTGCCAGCGTTCCATGCGGCGAGCGCGCGGATGCCCGCGTCGCCGGTCAGCATCCATCGCGGTCCCGCCGCGACCGTGCGTTGGTCCTCGTCGAGTTCCACGGGCTTGGCCCCGTGCCACTCGAGGAGTCGCTCTTGCGTCCACTGCAGCGTCTTGTCGAGATGGCACAGGTTGCACGCGTTCGGGCGGCCAGTGCGCAGTTCACTTTCGACGCTCGGCGACTCAACGCGATGGCTGCGCATCGCCTTGAGCAAGCCGTAGCTCGTGTGCGGCATGTGGCATTCCATGCAGTTGCTACCTGACGAGTTGGCTGCGTGGCGCGTGTGCTTCGTCAATGCGTCCGCATCGACGAACTCGGGATGGCATTGCGTGCATGCCGCGTTGCCGTCCATGCCGGGCTTCAGCTGCGACTTTGCCCACGTCGCGGGCTCGCGCGCGTCGGACTCGGGTTGGTGGAGCGAGTGGCACGACGTGCACGACATCGCGCGCTGGCCAACGCCATCGTTGTGGCACGGCGAGCTCACGAGACCGTGGAACTCGCGGCCCGTCACGCGCGGCAAGTCGTCGTTCCAAAACGTGTGCGCGAAGAACTGCGGGTCCTGCTGCAGTTTGGTGCGCAACTCCGGCGCATTGCGATCTTTGAGCGAGACGACGAGTTGGCTCTTCTGCAGCTCTTGCCCCGGACGGAACGGCGAGCCCTGTTCGCGCCAGCTATCGAAGTGCTCGCGCTTCACGATCGACACCGAGTGGCATTGGCCGCACGTCTCGGCGTCGCGCGCCGCGTCCATGCGCAGCGGATGTTCCACCGTCTCGTCGAAGGCATCCTCGTTGGTGCGCAGCGAATGCCGGCGCAGCGGGTCGCGGTTGGCTTCGCAGTGGGCTTGGCCTGGGCCGTGGCACGCCTCGCATGCGATGCCCAACTCGGCGGCCATCGTGTCGACGCGACCCGTGTCGACGCGCGGCATCGAATGCGTCGCGTGGCATCCGTTGCAGTTCTGGTTCCACGTGCCGTCCGCCGGCGGCGTGCGCCACTCGGGCGGCATCAAGAACACCGCGGTGAACGGCAACCAGCGTTGTTCTTCGATGCGATAGACCATCGGCACGATGCCGAGTTCGCGCTCGTTGCCGGTCGCGTACCACAGCGCTTGCGCGTGGTGCGATCCAGTCACTTGCACGATGGGGCGTTCGATGCGTTCGCCGCGAGCGCCCTTGTTGAGCGCGACCCAAAGCTCGTCGCCGCGCCAGCGCAGCGAGACGGGATCGCCAAAGCAGTCGAGGTCGAGCGCGTCGAACTTCGCAAGCACCGTCTCCCGCGTCGCGGGCTGCGTCATCGAGCGGTGGTGGGAATGCGCCCAACTCGCGTGTTCGCCGGGATGGCACGAACGGCATGCGCCGGAGCCGACATAGCCGTCTTGCGGTCGCTCGATCGGGCGATTGGTCGGCTCGCTGCGTTCGGTGGGCACAAGCGACGTCGCGAGCACGAGCGTCGCCAGCGCTCCCGCCGCGACGATTGCGATCGCCGCGCCACGCTTGCCGCGTTGCGCGAGCAATAGCGCGAGTGGCAGCAGCGTGATCGTCGCGAGCAGCGATGCGAGCGCTTGGTCCATCGCGTTAGCGCACGCGAACGAGGCGTTGCGTCGGCAGGTCGAGCGCGTTCATGTGCGGCGCAAGGTCCTGCAAGAAGCGGTGGCCATCGACGAAGTAGCCGGCGGTGCGTTGGATGCCCGGCACCTTCGCGCAGAACCAGTCGTTCATCACGTGCACCATGAGTTCGCGAACGCACTTCGCAAAGCAACTCGCGAGTGCGGTGGGGAACGAGCGATCGTCGGCCTTTTCCGCAAACGTCACGGTCATCACGTCGGGCGCCGTGCCGATGCGATACGTGGACACCGCGGTCTCTTCGCTCACGGTTTCGACGCGCGCCTTGGGCCGCAGTTCGCGCAGGTCGCGCGCGTAGTGCATGCGGCCGCCGCATCGATCCGCGACGAGGTGGCCCTTGCCCGGCATCGCGTCGAGCAGTCGTCCGAGCACGTCGGCATACGCGCGAAAGTGCGCGCGGCTCTTGTTGTCCGTCTCGGCGATCAGGCCGTTCCATTCCTCGACGTCGACTGGGCGCACCGCGATCGAGCGCATCGCGATGCCAACGGACTCCATCTTGCGCGCGAGCAGTTCGGCGTGCAGTTCGAGCCACGAACGGTCCGCGCACAGCGGCAACGGCAGGTCGAGGTTCTCGTACCAAGGGCACCGAGCGAGCAAGTCGAGGTCGGCGCCCATCGCGGACAGCCAACTCGCGAGATCGCTGGGGACTTGGCCGTGGAGCACGGACCAGAAGCACAGCGCGGTCTCCTCGATGCGGCACAGCCCGTACTTGCCGGTGTGCACCTTCTTGCTGTCGGCGACGCGGACTTTGCCCTTCTCGTGCTTCTTGCGGCACACGAAGTCGGCCAGCAATGCCCACGGATCCGCGCCCTCGGGGCCCGACAGTGCGCAGCCCGCGACGACCATCGGGCCGAGGATTGGCCCGAGGCCCGCTTCGTCGATGCCGCCGAGGCAATTCATGGGAGGCACCGAACCCGCCCATGGCATCGAGGTCAAGCAGAGAGCCTGAGCGCGCCTCCGACCAGCCTCGGATCCAGCCGATAAGGGCCCCTGAGGTTTTGCCCATGGACATCCTGCTGATCGAGAAGGACCCGCTCGTCCGCGACCAACTCAAGGTGGGGCTCCAGCAGTTCCCCGGTATCAAGGTCACGACGGGCGTCGGCTATCGCGGCGTCAACGAAGTGCGCAGCCGTTCGTTTGCCTGCGTGTTCTTGACGGTCGACCCGAAGGATCCCGAGTCGATGGGCATGCTTGCGCATCTGCGGTCGTTCGACACCACGACGGAAATCGTCGCGTTGCTGCCATCGCAGGAGCCCAAGGCGCTCGCCAACGAGAAGGCTCGCTTCGACATCCATTCGCTGCTGCGCACGCCGCTGCAGCCAAAGGACCTGTTCTCGTTCCTCGGCCGCTTCCAGGAGCGTCATGGGGACCGCGACGCGTCTCGTCGCACAGCTTCGGCGCCGCGGCCTGCTGCGCGCCAGAACTGAGGCGGCAAGAGGCGCCGTGTAGCGAGTTGCTGCGCACGCTTGAGCCGCGCGAACGCGTGCCTACTCTGCGCCGCGTGGAGCCCACGTCGAGCGAACCAAACCAAGTCCGAAAGCCGCGCAGTCCGCGCCGCAATCTCTACTTCGAGTCGCGCTACCGCAAGCTGCGTCGCGGCCTGCCGCAGACGATCTTCTGGTGTCCGACCTGCAAGGGCGACCGCAAGCGTCGCGAGGGCTGTGTGCCTTGCGAGGGTTTCGGCAAGCTGACCAAGGAGTCGGTCCAAGAACTGATCGGCCGTCGCATGTTGCCGGCGTTCGGCGCGCGCACGGGGCGCTTTCATGGAGCTGGCCGTGAGGACATCGACGTGCTGATGCTCGGCAGCGGGCGGCCGTTCGTGTTCGAAGTGATCGGCGCGCGCAACCCGCAGGTCGATCTCGATGCCTTGCGCAAGGAGATCGAGCAACGCTCAGACGGGCAGATCGAGTTGGCGCCGTTCGTGGCGGTGCGGAAGGACCGCGTCGCGTACTGGAAGCAGACCAACTTCGAGAAGATCTACCGTGCCGAGGTTGCGCTCTCCGCGGAGCCAATGAGCCTCGATGCCGCCGCAGCCTTCGCGGGCAAGACGCTGCAGCGCACGCCGCAGCGCGTGGCGCATCGGCGCGCCGACCTCGACCGCGAACGCGAGGTCAAGGTGCTCTCCGCAACTCGCATTGGCGACCTGCGGCTCGAATTGCGGCTGCAGTGCCAGCACGGCACCTACGTGAAGGAGTTCATCAGCGGCGACGAAGGCCGCACGACTCCGTCGCTCGCTTCGCTGCTCGGCGTCGATGCGCGGTGCGACGTGCTCGACGTGGAGGAGATCCTGACGCCGAAGTCGTCGTTCGCCGACGGCGTCTGATCGAGTCGCCGCGCGGCGGTCACTTGCCGCCGCGCATCACCTTGGGCAGCCCGCGGTCGAAGCGGAACGTGACCATGCGACGCGCGCGATGCGTCGGCGTGAACGCGCCCGTTGCCGGATCGAACGTGCCGCCCTCGATCAACACGGGGAATGACGGGTCGAGGTCCATGATCGTCGACGGTTCGAGGCCGCGGATCAGTTCGCGTCCTGGAGCCCACTGCGCCTGCTGGAACAACGTCAGCAGATCGAGCAGTCCGTCCTTGCTGTCTTGCGGCGCGTGGTTGGGCGCAAGCGCGCCGAGGTAACCGCTGGCGGTGAAGAACGTCACGCGCAGCGCCTGCGTGCGCACGCCGGGCATGCGGATGCGCACGGGGGCGGTTCCGTCGTTGAGGCGATAGAGCGCCGGGCTCGTGCAGTCGATCGTGTCGGCGCATTCGAGCGGCAACTCCGCGATCGCGACCGTGGCGACATCGGCAAGCGCGTCGGAACCCAAGAACGCATAGGTCGATCCTTGCGGCAGCGCGAGCGGCATGCCGTCGGGTTGCGTGAGATCGACGGCTCCCGGCAACGAGAACGTGGGGCGATGCGCGAACAACTTGGCGCCGCCCGTCGAGAACGGCGGCTCCAGCAGTCGGTCGATGCCGAAGTGCAGCTGCAGCGCGACGCCGTTCTTGCTCTGGTGCGGCATGCCGCCGACGAACCTCGGCTGTGGCGCGCCGCGTTCGTGCTGCGCGATCAACTGCTCGTGCATCGTGCGCGACTGCATGTCGGCGTCGAGTTGCTCCATGCGCACGCACGCGAGGCTGGCGAGCGCGGACAGCACGGCGATCGCGATGCCGACGCGGCCCGACATTGCGATCACGCCGCACAGCGCCGCGAAGGCGACGCAGAAGTAGCGCAGATTGTGCGCGTTGTCCGCCTGCGCGAAGAATCCCGCCATCGGCACGCTTGCGAGCAAGAACCACGCGATCGGCGCAGCGATCGCGGCGAGGCCCTTCTTTGCGGTTCTGATGATGCCTAGCAGGAGCGGCGCGAACGCGAGCGCGATCGACCATCCGGGCAACGCGGTTGCGAGCGGCGGCGTCCAACGAAGCGGATTGGCGAGGTCGAGCACGTAGTGCGCAAGGCCCGCGGCCATCGGGCCCGCGTCATAGGCCGCCGCGTCGTAGCCGCCGAGGCGCGTCAGGATCGAGAGGCGCCACGCGAGGTAGAGCAGCAGCACTGCCGCGTGCGGCAAGGCTGCGCCGATCGCTGAGCGAACGCGTTGCGCAACGCTGCCTTCACGCGCGTGCGCGCACGCGAGCACGAAGACCAGTGCGGGCATCGGCAGCACGGTCTCTTTGCACAGCAGCGCCAAGCCAAATGCGACGAGCGACGGCGCGCGTGAGCAGCGCCCTTCGCGATGGCGCAAGAAGAGCAGGCACGACAGCAGCGCGAGTGCGCACGAGAACCCGTCGGTGCGCGCGATGGCCCAACCGATCGCGCCGATGTGCGACGGCGACAGTCCAAACACGAGGCCCGCGGCAAACGCAGTCGACGGCGAGAGGAAGCGACGCCAGATGCACGCGACCAGCAGCGCGCTGCATGCATGGACCAGCGCGTTGTCGAAGTGGGCGAGGAACGGATGCGCACCTGCCAGTTGCAGTTCGATCCACAGCGAGAGCGTGATCAGCGGGCGATAGAAGAAGAACAGGTCTTCTGCGCCGTACCACGCGCCAGTGAAGTCGTGCAGAACGTTGCCGAAGTCCTTCGCCCAGTGCAGCGCGAAGAAGTCATCGCTCGCCCAATACGGCGCGATTGGAAACCACGCGGCGAGCACGACGATCGGCAGCGCCCAGAATGCGCGCGGCAGGGGCAGCGGCGCGTCAGCGATAGGGGAATGCGCGCCGCGGATGCGATCCATCGATGCTTCTGCGATCAGAGGATCACGCCGAGCAGCGTCATGTCCAAGATCAGTTGCCCGTTGCAGAAGGCCTGCGTCGGGAACTTGGCCAACCTGCTGCCGCTCAGCGTTCCGCGGCCGGCGACGAAGTAGACACGCGCCGGCGGCACGACTTGACCGCGGAATCGCACGTCGTCGAGCCCACCGAGTCCGACGAACCGCTCCGCCGGCCAGTTGTTGATCTTCTTGAGCAAGAAGGTCGCAGCTTGCGCTGCGCCTTCAATCATCAGCACACCCGGCATCAGAGGCTTGCCTGGCACGTGACCCGATGCCCACCATGCATCCTTCGGCCAGTCCTTGTAGGCGATCAGGATCGACTCCTTCTCGTCGTAGTGGCAGATGCCGTCGAGCAGTTGGAAGAAGTCGCGATGCGGCACGAGACTGCGAAGCTCCTCCTGCGGGATCACATCCTTGGAGAGATCGAGCGAGGCGAGATCGACGAGCGGGCGTGCCATGGGGTGGTGCAGCCGCGCGTGGGGGCTCGGCAGGGCGAACTTTCTACCCTATGCGCACTCCGCGGCGAAGGAATCCGCCGAGTGCGTCGCCAACTTCAGCGGATCCGAATCAACTCGAACTTCTGGTCGTCAACGCTCGCGTCGGGCTTCACTTCGAACTGGCTGAGGCGCCGCTCGTAGTCGGCTTTGCAAACTTCGATCTCCCACTGGCCCGGCAACAGGTTGGGGAACGTGACTTTGCCGAGCGAGTCGGTCTCGCCCTCCATTTCGACGCGGCGGCCGCGGTCCGTGGCACGGATCTGCACCAGCGCGCCCTGGACTGGCCAGCCGCCGACATGTGTGACCTGCGCGGTCATTGGCGCGCCGCGCGGCACGGCGATCGTCGTGCCCTGTGGCAGCACGACGGAGCCCTTCTGCATGTAGGTGCCGGGCTGCACGTTGACCAGCGTTGGCTCCATCAGCGGTTGGGCCTGAGAGCCGAGATGGACGTGGTATTCGCCGGCGAGCACGTTCTCGAAGACGACGCTGCCGAAGTTGTCGGCGTTGCCCAGGAACGTCGGCCTGCCGTGCGGTTCCATGTGCGGCACCATGCGGACCTCGACGGCGCGCAGCGGCGCACGGTCTTGGTCGCGCAGCAGGATCGAGAAGGGCGATCCTGGCGTGATCGGCAACTTGACGTCGTCGACGAAGGGATGGCCCTGCGAGATTTCGACCGTCGCTTGCCCGCCGTTCAGTCCTGGCGAGTGCACGCGGACGACATAGCCGTAGTCCGAGAACGGAATGTCGCGCACCTCAAAGGTGGGCGTGCCAGCTCCGAGGATGACGGGGACGACCTTGCGGAACGGCGGGGTGCCGCCGACTCGGACGTTCTTCAGCTCGTCGACGACGACGGAGATCGTCTGGATGTGTTCGATGACGCTCGGGGTCAGCGGGATGTCGCCGATGATGACGCCGCTGGTCCAGCCGGTGGTGTCGCGACCCTCAGACTTGCGGAAGACCGGGTCCGCGATCGCCGCTTCGCTCGGGCGCACGGTTCCGGCCTCGGCGATTGCGCCGGGCGCGTCGCCGTGGGATTCGACCTCGAACGGCGCGGTCTCAGGTCCCGATGGCGGCGGCAGTTCGCCTGCGACGGTCGGATCGCCGAGCAGCGTGATCGCAGCGGCGGCGAGCAACGTCAGCACGCTGGCGCGGAGCAGGAAGTCGCGGGGTCGCATCGCGGAGGGCCGGGGTGGGTGTCGCGGATCGGGAAGGGGTCTCGATCAATAGTAGCCTTGGCTGCGGCCGCAACGCGCACCGGCATGCGACAGCGTATCGAAATGAGGCGATCGCGATCGGCTGGCTCAAGGGCTAGCCGGACTGCGGCGCGCGCTCGCTACTGCTTGCCCTTCTGCGGCGGGTCCAGCTGGTTGAGCAGTCGGTTGACGTCGCCGAGGAACCGTCCGATGCCTTGCATGTCGACGGGCGCGGTAGAGGTCGAGGTCGCCGCTGGTTGCAGCATGCGCGCAGTCAGTTGTTCTTGCGCGCCTTCCTGCTGCATGCCGAGCCGGTCGTAGAGCGCCGCTGCCTGCAAGTGCACGTAGACGTCGCCGCGGAACTGCTCGCGCGCGGAACCGATCGCTTCGATCGCCTCGTCGATGAGGCCGCGAGCCTCGAACAGACGCGCGCGCAGCACGGCGCCACGCGGGTTCTCCGGGCTCACGAGCGCGAGCACGTCATCCGCTGCCGACAACGCGGCTTCGCGTTCGAGGTTGGATGTTTGCAGCCCGATCTCGAGCAGGTGCTCTGCGACCATGCCGCGCGACTTGTCGCCCGGATCGATCGACAGCAGCGTCGTGAGGTCTTGCTGCAGTCGCCGCGTGGACGCCGGGTCGCCGCGTTGGCGCAGCGCATCGATGCGGAAGTGCAGCATCTCTGGCGTCGGCTTTCCCATGAGGCGCTCCGCAGCGTCGAGGTCGAGCACCGTCTCGTCGAGTTGGCGCAGGCGGTAGTGCGACTTGGCGCGAACGAAGTGCGCGGCCGGGACTTCGGGGTCCCGCGCTAGCACGTCGGTCGCGGCAGAGATCGCCGCGAGCAGCAGTTCGCGCCGCTGGGGCTCGGGACGCGGACGGTCACGCTCGTCGCGCGCGCTTGTTGCCTGTGCGAGCCAGTTCTCGGCTTCTGCCACGCCTTGCTCGATGTGGGCCTGCTGCTGCGCTTGCGCGAAGTAGCCGCCGAACAGGCCGAGCGCCACGACGCAGGCGGCTGCGATCGCGATCGAAGGCTTGCGACGCGCGTTGCGCAGCGCGATCACGAGCGGACTCTGCAAGTTGGCGAGGACGCGTTCGCCGCGGAGCCACCGCTCGAGATCGAGTGCGAATTCCAGCGCGGAGCCGTAGCGATGCCTCGGCTCCTTGCTCATTGCCTTCTGCACGATTGCCTCGACCGGCTTCGGCAGGTCGCTGCGCAACGAGCGCATGCGACGCGGCTCCCGTTCGAGCACTGCCTTGAGCACGACCTGCGCGGTCGGTCCATCGAACGGCGGCTCGCCCGTCAGCAGCGTGTAGAGCGTCGCGCCGAGGCTGTAGACGTCGCTGATCGAATTGGCGTTCGCGCTGCCAGACAGAACGAGCTCTGGCGCGACATACATCGGCGTGCCGACGAGCGCGCCACTGTCGGTCATCGAGCCGGTGCCTGTTTCGCGCGCGAGGCCGAAGTCCGAGATCGCGACGGGAGGAGCATCTTCGCCAGGGAGCGGTTGTGGCGAACGCAGCAGCAAGTTGCCGGGCTTGAGGTCGCGATGCACGACGCCGCGTTCGTGCGCGAAGTGCAGCGCTCGCGCGACGCGCGCGGCAATCGCCACAGCTGTGCGCACCGGCAGCGGCCCGACGCGCAGTCGCTCTTGCATCGACGCGCCATCGACGAACTCCATCGCGAACCAGAACAGGCGCACGCCGCTAGCCGAGCCGGATCCCTGGCCGAGCCATCGAACGATGTCGGGATGCTCCACGCGCGCCATCAGGCGGCCTTCGCGCAGGAAGCGAGCGAGCGCACGTTCGCTCAGCGTCAGGCTCGGCGGCAGCACCTTGAGCGCAACCGTCGCGCCGTCGGACTTGCGCTTGCACTCGTAGACGATGCCCATCGAGCCCTTGCCGATCTCGCGCACGATCTCGAACTCCGGCAGCGCCGAGCCCAGCGCTTCGGGCGCGAAGGTATAGACCTCGCGCTGCGTGCCGAAATCCAAGTGCTCGCTCATGGGGCGTCGTTCACTTGCGGCAGGCGTCTTGGATGCGCAGCAACTGATCGAGCAATGCAGGCAGTTCGCGCAGCACGATCATGTTGGGACCGTCGCTCGGCGCGTGGTCGGGATCCTCGTGCACTTCGAGGAAGAGCCCGTCGACGCCGCACGCCACGCCAGCGCGCGCGAGGTATGGCACCTTGGTCCGGTCGCCGCCGGTCGAGGTCCCGGTCGCGCCGGGCCGCTGCACCGAGTGCGTGACGTCGAACACGAGCGGTTGCCCGAACGCGCGCATCGTCGGGAAGCCCGCGAAGTCGACGACGAGCGTGCGATAGCCAAAGCTCGCGCCGCGCTCGGTGATCATCGCGCGCGCATTGCCGGCGCCGGTGATCTTCGACAGCACATTGCCGACGTCTTCGGGCGCGAGGAACTGGCCCTTCTTGACGTTCACGGCTTTGCCGGTCGCCGCGGCCGCGAGCAGCAAGTCGGTTTGCCGGCACAAGAACGCAGGGATCTGCAGGCAGTCGACGACTTCGCCTGCGGCTTCGCAGTGCGAGATGTCGTGCACGTCGGTCAGCGTCGGCAGCCCGAGTTGGTCCTTCACGGCCTGCAGCGTCGCGAGCCCTTCGTCCATTCCTGGCCCGCGGAATGCGCGCCCCGACGTGCGGTTGGCCTTGTCGAAGCTGCTCTTGAACACGAGGCCGATGCCGCGCTCGCGGCATGCCTTGTGGATCGCTTCGGCGTGGCGCAGCGTGTGGTCGCGGCTCTCGATCACGCATGGGCCAGCGATCAGCGCGAATGGATGGCCGCCGCCGAACGTGGCGTCGCCGATGCGCACGGTGGCAGTGTGCGCGGTCGAAGAAGTCTGCATCCGGCGCAGCATAGCCAGCGCTTTGCGTCGCTGCTGCTTTGGATGGGGTCCCGTTGCGACAGTTGTTACGGCGCGAACAGGTTGGCGCGGGCTGCGTGAAGCGTCACCTTCGCGCTCGTGGAGCCAGCGAAGTCGCCATCGATCTGCATCGGGGCTGTGCCCTCAATGTGCACCTCCGAAGCTGCGCGCATGGTGAGCCATCGGCACGGCGACAGCAATCCCAGCGCGGCCCTGAGTCCGAGCCACGCCCAGACGATGCGCGAGCGCGCCGAGAAGCAGAGCACGAACAGCTGCGGCGAGCCTGGGTCGATGCCCTTGGGCAGTTGCGCGACGCCGCCGTAGTTGCGCACGCGCGTGACGAGCACGGACGAGAGATTGTCGAGCGACGAGCCATCCGCGAACGTCGCGCGCAGTCGCGGCAGCGGCCAGCGCACGACGATGCGGAAGATCGACGGCAGCCACTTCCACTTGCCGAGCGTGCCCGTGCGCGTGCGCGCGACTTCTTCGACGATTGCGGCGTCGAGGCCCGCGCCGCAGAACAACAGGAAGCGGCGGCCATTCGCGACTCCGATCGCATGCTCGCGGGTGTGTCTCGATGCGATCAGTTCGGCGAGCCGCACTGGGTCCTTGGGAATGCGCAACTCGCACGCGAGCACGTTGGCGGTGCCGACGGGCAACACGCCGAGCGGCACGGATGGGTCGGGCATGCCGTTCAGCACTTCGTTGAGCGTGCCATCGCCGCCGACCGCGATCAGCGCGTCGAACCCTTCGCCGGCGGTCGCGCGTGTGCGCGCGCCCGCGTCGCCGGCGCGCTGCGTGAAGTAGACCTGCGCATCGACGCCTCGGGCGCGCAGGGCATCCGCCAACTGCGGCGCGAGCCGCTTGGAACGGCCGCCGCCTGCGATTGGGTTGGCGAGGATCAAGACGCGCTGCTGCACCAACGCATGCTGCCGCGCGGCCCTGCCGCGATCGAGGCCCTTCCTCGCGCCGCTGCGCTGCGCCACGATGGCGCGCATGCCGCGACCTCGCGCGCTCGTCACTGGACACACCGGCTTCCTCGGCCCGTTCGCGGTCGCGGAGTTGTCGGCGTCATTCGATGTGACGACGGTGGCGCGATCTGGCGGCGACGTGCAGGCGGACCTTTCGGATCCCACAGCAGTCGCCGCGGTCGTTGCGGCCGTTCAGCCTGACTTCGTGCTGTGGCTCGCGGCCAATGCGCGCATCGCGGATTGCGAACGCGACGCGGACGCTGCGAGGCGCATCAATGCCGAGGCACCGTCGCGCATGGCGCGTGGACTGGGGCCGCGCTTCCTCTACGTGTCGACCGACCTCGTGTTCGACGGCCGCGCAGCGCCCTATGCGCCGCTCGACGCGACGGGCCCGTTGTCGGCTTACGCGTCGACCAAGGCCGACGGCGAAGAGCGCGTGCTTGCAGAAGGCGGGCGCGTGGCGCGGTTGCCGTTGTTGTTCGGCCCCGATCGCGCAGCTCGCGGCGCCACCGCGATGGTTCGCAACGCGCTCGCTCGCGGCGAACCGCTGTCGCTATTCACCAACGAGTACCGCACGCCGATCCATTGCCGCGATGCGTCGCGCGCGCTTTCTGCGCTGCTGCCGCAGACTGGTGGCCCGCGCATCGAGCACCTCGGCGGACCCGAGCGCGTGTCGCGCTGGGAACTCGGCCAGATGCTGTGCCTCGTGCACGGCCTGCCGACCGGGTTGCTGCGGCCGGCGGAGTGTCAGGACCCGCTGCGGCCGCGCGATGTGTCGCTTCGCAGCGAGTTCGCGTGTCGCGAACTCGGCGAGATGCTCGCGGACTGCTGAGCCGCGATCGCGGGCAGATCAGCCCTTGATGACGTCCCAGATCTCCGCGCCGAGGAAGTCCCACGGCAGGCGGCCTTCGTCGCACTCCATGGGGTCCGGCGAGAACTGGACATCCACCATGTAGATGATGCGGCCGGTCTTGTTCGCGAGGTTCTTGGTGCCGTGCGCGACGCCCGGCGGAATGCGCACGAGGCGATCCTTTCCGTCGCCGAGCACGAAGCGCATCGTCTGGCCTTCCGTCGGCGAGCCCTTGCGGCAGTCGTGCAGCACTAGCAGCAGCTTGTCGGACGGCGGCACATACCAGACGTCAGTCTGGCGGTGATGCATGTGGTAGGCCTTCACGGCCTCGGGCTCGACTTCGCTGTAGTTCACCTGCTTGCAGGTGAAGCCCGCGAGTTGCTTGTGCACGCCAGCATCGAGGCGGCCGAGTTCGGTGATCGCGCCACCGTCGTCGTTGAAGCGCTTGAGTTCGACGATCTGCACGCCATCGATGGCGGTGCGGCCACCGTACTCCTGCACCGAGAAGGCGGTCTTCGCCTTCTCGTTGATGCGGGTCTTGGACTCGGGATGCGACGAAGGGTTCACGTTGGTCTTGGTGGCGGTGGTGGTCACGAGGACCTCCGAGCGGGGTTCACTTGCCGACCGGCGCAGGTGCTGCCGGCAGGCGCCAGATCTCGCCGGCGGCCGGCGGGGCCTGCTCCAGCAGCAGGTCCAGGGTGAGATCGACCGCTTTCTTCTGATCCTTGAGCACCGGCACGTGCGCCTTGAAGGAGACCTTGGCGTGCTCCTGCTTGTCGGATTTTCCGACACCGAACAGGACCTCGGTCGGGCCTTCGTTGCCGGCTGCGAGATTGCCTGCCTTGCAGGTCGCGACCCACTTGCCCTGGTTGTCGTAGAACGCGAACACGTCGTGTTCGGTCGTCACGTCGAG
>JBEELK010000130.1:0-6232 GCA_041168165.1 Planctomycetota bacterium
CGCTCGTCGACCGTGCCGTCCGCATAGCGCCACTGCGTGCTCTCGACGCGCTCGCTCGACGTCGCAAAGGGATCGGCCGACGAGCCTTCGCTGCGCTCGACCGCGACCGGAGCAAGCGCCCCGCCCTGATCAATCGTGATGCGACGGCCTCTTGGGATCGCAGCGATCTCCACGAACACGAGCCCATCCGGCGTGCGCAGCGGCAACTCGCGAACGGACAGCGCAGCGCCCGTGCGCAGCGAGAGGCCCTTCTCCAGCGCGACCGCAGGCAACGCTACGCCGAAGCGAACCGGCGCGTCGACCGGGCACAGCGTGAACAGGGTTTGGCAGACGATGGCGAACATGCACGCAGAAGTGCGCGCACGAATCGCTTGGTTACGACTTTTCCAATGCGCACATCAACGGTCGCGCCATCCCGAGGCATCAAACGCAAAGCCCTCGTCGAGCCAGCGCCGAAAGCTCTCGTGGTACGGCGCAGTCAACGCTGCATGCAAGTCGCAGCGAGGGATCCAGCGCACGTCGAGCACTTCGGCCGCCGCAACGGGATCGCCATCTGCAGAGCAGCCGAAGAAGAACGACCGCCACACGTAGCGGCGCACGCCTTGATGCGCGCGTTCGCCCTCCTGCACGAACAAGAACTGAAACGGCGGCGTGACCAGCAAACCCGTCTCTTCGCGCAGTTCGCGGCGCAGCGCCTCGCCGAGCATCTCGCCCGGCTCGACCTGCCCGCCCGGAAGGTCCCACGTGAGCTGCGTCTTGCCGTCGATGATGCGCTCGTTCTGCACCATCAGGATCGCGCCATCGCGTTCGACGACGGCAAACGCGCCAACGAAGTCGCGATCGCGCAGATGCACTTCTCGAATGTCGTCGTTGCCCATGCGCAGAGCCTACGAGTCCGCAGACCGCGCCGGGAGCGACTCGTAGAGCCGCAGCAGCTGCGCCGCGACCGCAAGAGGCGCGAACTGCGGCAAGCGCTCCTTGGCGCGATGCGCAATCGCAACGCCGCGGTCCGGCGACGCGCGCAGCGAACGCAGCGCGGAAGCAAGGCCCTCGGACCCGTGGCTCTCCGGCACGAGGATGCCGCTGCCCCACGGCCCCAACGCGTCGCGCACGCCTGGCACGTCGAAACCAACCACGGGCACGCCCGCCGCAAACGCTTCGATCGCGACCAACGGACACCCTTCGCGTCGGCTCGGCAGCACAAGCGCGTCATACGCCGACATGCACGCGCGCGCATCGGCGCTCGCAGAGCGGAACGTGGCGTTGCTCGGAGCGATGCGGACCAACGACGACATGCGCGGGCCATCGCCATGCACGTCGCCGCGCGCATCCGGCATCGCAGCGAGCGCCTGCAAGAACGCTTCCGTCCTCTTGATCGGAACGAGTCGGCCATAGGCTGCGACGGCGAACGCATCGAGCGACAATCCAAGGCGTCTGCGCGCCTCGGCACGCGGCAGGAACTCCGGCAGCGGCACCGCGGGCGGCACAACGGCAATGCGCTCCTCCTTCGCCACGCCAAGTTCGACGAGCTCAGCGCGACAACTCGGGCTGACCGCGACGAGCGCAGACGTGCTTTGCGCGAGGCGAGCCTCCAGCCGAAGCAAGGCCCACGACACCGGCGGCGAGAAGTAGTCGCGCAGCACGATGCCGTGGAACGTGTGCACCGTGCGCTGCACGCCGGTTGCCTTCGCAGCGCGTCGACCGACGAAGCCTGCGGCACTCGTGTGCGTGTGCACGACGTCTGGCCTCACGTTTCGCATCGCATCGCACAGCACAAGCCGCGCGCGGCGATGCGCCCACGGCGATCGTCGATTGCCAAGGCCGTCGACGACGAAGAACCCTTCGCTGCTCGGGCCAAGTTCGCGCGGATCGAGTTGCGGGATCCCGTGCGAGCGCAGATCGACCGCAGCCTCGCTCGACAAACACGTGCCCACCGCGAGCACCGTGCGCGCTCCCAGTTCGCGATGCGCATGCCACAGCGCGATCGCCTGCATGGTCGGCCCGCCGACATTGGGCCGCGTGAGCACACGCATCACGCGCATCGCGCGTCCTCCGTGCGCAACCAGATCTCGAACGCCGCGACGAGATAGAGCGCGCGCCCCAAATCGGCGCGACGTGAACGATGCAGGTCGATGGCACGATCGAGCCCGGTCGCTCGCAGGTGTGCTCTTTGGCGCGTGCGTTGGTCGCGCAGCAAGTCCAGCATCGTCAACTCACCGCGGAACCAACGGTCGAGCGGCAGCGCAAAGCCACGCTTTCGCTGCGCGAACACCGCGTGCGGCAACTTCGTTGCATAGACGCTGCGAAGCGGCGCTTTCCCCAGCCGCTGCATCGGCGACATGGCATCGAGCGCGTGCGCAACATCGCCATCCAAGAACGGGCAGCGACCCTCAACCTGCGCAGCCATCGTCGCGACATCGAGCTTCGGCAGCAGGTCAGAACGCAGGTAGAAATCGCGGTCGACACTAGCAGCATGGCGAAGACGCTCATCGCGCGCGCCACGGGCCCCAACACCGCTCACCAATGCGTCTTGGGCTCCCCCATCGATCGACAACGCATCGGACCAGAACGCTGGTGGCGTCACCTCAAGCAACGCCGCATACGGATCCTCCGCCGCGATCGCGCGCAGCGCCCGGCTAGTCGTCCCCATCGACCAACTCGAAACGAACGGGAGGCGCATGCGCACGTTGGGCATTCGCAGCAATGCGCGATGCCGCGCGTAGCCAAACATCAGCTCGTCGGAGCCTTCCCCGGACAGCATCACACGGATTCCATCGGCCGCGGCCGCGCGCGCCACGGCGTAGGCGGCAAGCACAGACGGATCTCCGAGCGGCAGCCCCCATTGCGAAGTCAGCATGGGCAGCGCATCGAGCGTTTCCGTGCCCGCGTCCACGCACACGAGTTCGTGCCCACAGCGCGCGGCGACATGCGCGGCGAGTTCCCGTTCATCCGAGGGTTCGCCCTTCGCGAGGAACTGATAGGCCCTCACGCGGCGCTGCTGCGCGCCCAACTCCGCTGCGAGGCAACTGCTGTCGATGCCGCCCGACAAGAACATCCCAAGCTCCGCATCGACGTCGGCGCACCGAGCCACCGCACTCTGCAACGCCGCTGCGAACGGCATGGGCTGGGCGCTCGGACGAGTATCGGCAACGACCGGGATGCCGAAGCCTCTCTGCTCGTCCGCCACTTCGATGTCGGCGCTCCGATGCAGGAGCGCACCCAGTGCTCCATAGCGGAAGAACCGCTGCGTCGCCTCGGACGACAGCGTGAACGGCGCGCCGAGCGCTCGCAGCGCGGGCATCGTCGACGCAAACGCGACGGGTTCGCCACGCTCGCGCAGCACGAACAGCGGCTTCTCGCCAAATGGGTCCCGGCTCACGTGCCACTCGTCCCGCGCAGCGTCTGCCACCACGCACACATGGTGTCCGCGCAAGTCCGCGAGCGCGGCAGGACCGCGCGCTTGCACCAGCACCAATGGCAGCCACGCGTCATTGGGCAACGCGCGCCGCGACAACGCTACTGGCAGCGCAGCCGCCCACAGCGCGCGCGCATTCGTCACCGCGCCGTTCAGCGCCGCGACCCATCGCCCATCTCGCCGCGACACCGGCTGCGAACTTCGTCGGTCGCTGATCGCAAGACGAGCGCACCCGATCGCGAAGTCCCCGTGCAACACGATGCGCGCCTCATCACGGCCGCGCCATCGCAGCGCATCGAGGGCCAACGGAAGACTTGCCTTCGCGTCGCCCGTCTGGCGCGCGAGCCACGAGCGCCGGACGCCGAAGATGCCGCACACGAAGGGCGGTTATGCCCGTTCTCCACCCCGAGGGAAAGCGCGCTCCCATTGCGCGCCATCCCCGCTGCGCGAGCTACTCAGAAGAACAGCGTCGCGAGCAGCAGCAGGTGCCAGCAGAGCAGCAGCGAGTAGCCGATCAGGACGATCCACAGCCCGATGCGCGCGGCGCGGAAGTTCTTGGTCAGCGTCAGGAACCCGGCGCATACGCCGATTCCGAGCGTCTTGAACAGGATGAACACGTGCGGGCCGTAGGCGAGAACCTGATCGACGATCGGGTTCATCTCCTGGCCGCCATGCGCCAAGAACAGCAGGGTGAAGAACGCGTCCGCGAGGTTGAGTAGCACGACGCCCAGCACCGCGAGCAGGAGCCCTGTGCTGTAGCGGTCGACGAACACCTCTTGGTCGTCCTCAGCTCGGCGGACGACGTGTCGTCTGCCGCCGAAGAACGTGTAGCGCGAGAACATCGGCGTCGGCCGATTGCGGCGATCGACGGCGCGCCGTTCGGGGGCGGCGGCGTCGAGTTTGGGGGCTGGATGGGTTGCCAACATGGGTGAATTCCTGGGGAGACTAGCTCATCCACCGCAAGCAAAGTGCTCTCGACCGGATGTGCGCAGCGGAGCGGCCGATGCCATCGGCGATTGCGCGCGTGATTTTCTTCGCCGCAACTGCGCGCCGTTGCGGCGCAAGCGGCGCATCGCCATCCTGCGCTCGTGGTTCTCCCCTCGGTGCAGCTCCAGGTCCGCGTGCGCGGCCGTCATCCATGGTTCTTCCGGAAGATGGTGCGCAAGCCCGAGAAGCCAATCCCCGCTGGCAGTGTTGTGCACGTGCGCGACAAGGACCGAAAGCTCGTTGGCTCCGGCTTCTACAACCCACGCACCGACCTCGCCCTGCGGTTGTTCTCGGGCACGGCGATCACGGATCCGACTGCGCACTTCACGGCGGCGCTCGACGATGCTCTGCACCTGCGCGAACGCTCGCTGCAACTGCAGGATGTCACCAACGCATACCGCGTGGTCCACAGCGAAGGCGACGGCTTCCCCGGCCTGATCCTCGACCGGCTCGGCGACGCGTTCGTGGCACAAGTGCACGTGCTCGGCACGTTCTTGCAGATGGAGACGATCGGGCTGCGACTGCGCGAACGCTATCCACGCTGCAAACTCGTGATGCTGCAGGACCCGGACTCGGCGCAAAAGGAAGGCATGGAGCGTCTCGGGCCGCCCATGCCCGTCTCGGTCGAGGTCAAGGAGCACGGCATCCGCTACGCGGTTCAGGCTGGCGGCGGCCACAAGACCGGCTTCTTCGCGGACCAGCGCGACAACCGCATGCTCGTGCGCGAACTCGCACGCGGTCGCAACGTGCTCGACCTGTGCTGCAACTCCGGTGGCTTTGCGATGAACGCGGTTGCTGGCGGCGCGAAGTCGGTGCGGGCGGCGGACCTAGACGAGGAGATGGTCGCGCAGACCATCGACAACGCGGCCCGCAACGGCCTCAAGATGAAGGTCGAGCACGCGGACGCATTCGATCTGCTGCGCGACTTGCAGCCAGACCTCCACGACCTCGTCGTGCTCGACCCGCCGAAGTGGATCAAGTCGCGCGACGAGATGGAGCAAGGCCTCGCGCGCTACCGTGACCTCAACCGGCTCGCGCTGGAGAAGGTCAAGCGAGGCGGCATCGTCGTGACCTGCTCGTGCTCGGGTTCGCTCGACGAAGGCTCGTTCTTGCGCATGCTCGACGAGGCGTGCGCACAGGCTGGGCGCAGCGCCCGCGTGTTGTGGATGCGCGGCGCCGGGCCTGACCACCCGATGGCGCTCGATTGTCCGCAGACGCGCTACCTCAAGGTTGCGGCGCTGCAAATCCGCGAATGAACGAACTCGACGCGCGGCTTTCGGCGCGACTCCTGGACGCGCAGGCACCGTGGCAGAAGACGACGCTGCGCAAGGCAGCAGTGCTGTGCCCGATCGTGCGGCACGAAGGCGAGGACGCGCTGCTGTTCGTCGTGCGGCCGCAGTCGATGCGCAAGCATGCGGGCCAGATCGCGTTTCCAGGCGGCGCGGCAGACGAGGGCGACGACACGCCATCGTCGTGCGCGCTGCGCGAGACCTTCGAAGAGATCGGAGTAGACGCGTCTCTCGTCACGCTGCTTGGCAGTTTGCCGTCGGCGACAAGTTCGTCGAACTACCGAGTGCACTGCATCGTGGGTCGCGTGCGCGAAGACGCAGCGATTCGCATCGACCCGATCGAAGTCGCGCGCACGCTGATCGTGCCGCTGCGCGAGATGCTGCCGCGGGATCGCTGGACCGAACGCCGAGGCGATAGCCCCGGCGCCGAGCGATTCCCGCCGAGCCCCCACTTTGCGATCGGCGACGACGTGCTGTGGGGACTGACCGGCCGCTTCACTGCGGCGCTGCTCGACGCGATCCGCGAAGACCGCGCGACCTA
>JBEELK010000131.1:0-31416 GCA_041168165.1 Planctomycetota bacterium
GCGCATGCGCCTCCACCATCAGCGCGCGCTCCGTGCTCTGCGCGACCAACTGGTCCGCCGTGCCATCTGCACGCATGCGTCCGCGATGGATGACGAGGATGCGCGAGCTGACGTCTTGCACCTCAGCGAGGATGTGGCTGCTGAACAGGATCGTGTGCTCCTGCGCGAGTTCCTTCACCAAGGCCTTGATGCGGCGGCGCTGGTTTGGGTCGAGGCCCGAAGTCGGCTCGTCGAGGATCAAGATCGGCGGGTTGGCGACCATCGCGTCGGCGAGCCCGGTGCGCTGGCGGTAGCCGCGAGAGACGTGGCCGACCAGCTTGTTGCGGACATCGAGCACGCCCGCTCGCTCCATCGCGCGCTCCACGTTGCTCTTTTGCTGCTTGCGCGGGACACCCTTCAAGGCCGCGCGGTAGCGCAGGTACTCCTCGACGCGCAGGTCGGGATACAGCGGCACGTTCTCCGGCAGGTAGCCGATGTTCTTGCGGACCTCCAAGGGCTGCGTCCGCACGTCGAAGCCGGCGACGCGCACGTCGCCCGAACTCGCAGGGTGAAAGCAGGTGAGCACGCGAATCGTCGTCGTCTTGCCCGCCCCGTTGGGGCCGAGGAAGCCGACGACTTCGCCGCGCTGCACTTCAAAGGACAAGCCGTCGACGGCTGTCGTGGAGCCGAACTGCTTACGGAGGTCGCGAACCGAGATCATCATGCCGTTGCTGCGACGCAGCGGGCGCACGTAGTCCATGCGCGCGGTCGCAGTAACCGTCGCTGGCCCGCCGCCCGCGGGGGGAAGGGACCATAGCATCGGCTTTCTGCGCGCCATAACACAAGGCGCGCACGAGGGCAGCAAAGCTGCGCCGCGGATCGCTCACGCGGCGCAGTCGGCCTCCATCACTTCACTTCGAAGTCGGCGTCCTTGATGTCCTCGTCGCCGCCGCCGCCACCCGCGGCTGCGCCCGCGCCGGCTTGCGCGCCCTGTGCGCCGCCGCTGGCCTGCTGGTAGAGCTTCTGCATCGTCGACTCGAACTCGGCCAGCGCCGCCTTGATCGGCTCCGCCGTCTCGCTCTCGGCCGCCTTGCGCAGCGCTGCGATCTTCGACTCGACCTCGCTCTTCAGCGCCGCGTCGAGCTTGTCGCCAGCTTCCTTCATCTGCTTCTCCGCCTGGTAGGCCGTCGAATCCGCTTGGTTCTTCAGGTCCACCACTTCGCGGCGCTTCTTGTCCTCGGCAGCGAAGCGCTCGGCGTCCTTCGCCATCCGATCGACTTCGTCCTTCGACAGGCCCGAGCCGACCTCGATCTTGACCTTCTGCTCCTTGCCCGTGGCCTTGTCCTTGGCGGTCACGTTGAGGATGCCGTTGGCGTCGATGTCGAACGTGACCTCGATCTGCGGAGTGCCGCGCGGTGCCGGCGAGATGCCGTCGAGCTTGAAGCGGCCGAGCGGACGGTTGTCCTTCGCGAACTCGCGCTCGCCCTGCAGCACGTGGATGTCGACGCCCGGCTGGTTGTCCGCCGCGGTCGAGAACACGTTGGAACGGCTGGTCGGAATCGTCGTGTTGCGCTCGATCAGCTTCGTCATGACGCCGCCGAGCGTCTCGATGCCGAGCGACAGCGGGGTGACGTCGAGCAACAGCACGTCGCTGACTTCGCCGCCGAGCACGCCGCCTTGGATCGCCGCGCCGAGGCTGACGACCTCGTCAGGGTTGACCGAGCGGTTGGGCTCCTTGCCGAAGACCTCCTTGACCAGCGCCTGCACGCGCGGGATGCGCGTGCTGCCGCCGACGAGGATGACTTCGTCGATCTCCGACGGCTTCATCTTCGAGTCTTCGAGGCAACGCACCACCGGGCCGCGGCAGCGCGTAAACAGGTCTTCGCACAACTGCTCGAACTTGGCGCGCGTGAGGTTCTCGCTGAGGTGCTTCGGGCCCGTCGCGTCCATCGTGATGAACGGCAGGTTCACCGCGGTCTGCATCGCCGAGCTGAGTTCGATCTTCGCCTTCTCCGCCGCTTCCTTCAGGCGCTGCAACGCCATCTGGTCCTTGCGCAGGTCGATGTTGTTGGCCTTTTTGAATGAGTCGCAAAGCCACTGGATGATCTTCTCATCGAAGTCATCGCCGCCGAGGTGCGTGTCGCCGTTGGTCGCCTTGACCTCGAACACGCCTTCGCCGACGTCGAGCACCGAGATGTCGAAGGTGCCGCCGCCGAGGTCGAACACCGCGATCTTCTGGTTCTTGCCCTTCGCCTTCTTGTCGAGGCCAAACGCGAGCGCCGCCGCCGTCGGCTCATTGATGATGCGCTCGACCTTAAGGCCCGCGATCTGACCGGCGTCCTTCGTCGCTTGGCGCTGGCTGTCGTTGAAGTAGGCCGGCACCGTGATCACGGCGCGATCGACCTTCTCGCCGAGGTAGGCCTCCGCCGCTTCCTTGAGCGAGCGCAGGATGTCCGCCGAGATCTGCGGCGGCGTGAACTGCTGGCCCTGGACCTCGACCTTCACGAGTTCGCCGGCGCCGCCGACGACCTTGTAGGGCACCATCTTCTCTTCATCGCCGACTTCGCTGTGGCGACGGCCCATGAACCGCTTGATCGAGTAGACCGTGTTGGTCGGGTTCGTGATCGCCTGGCGCTTGGCAGGCGCGCCGACGAGTCGCTCGCCGCTCTGCGTGAACGCGACGACCGAAGGAGTCGTGCGACCGCCTTCGTTGTTGGCGATGACCTTGGGCTCACCGCCCTCCATCACCGAGACGACCGAGTTGGTGGTTCCGAGGTCGATACCGACGATCTTCGACATTGCTTTGGCTCCTGGTGCGAACCGCTGTATGCGGGAGGCCGCCCGCTTACCAAACCGCGTGCCGCCGAGCCCAAGTGCGCAACCCCATGCGCAGCAAATGGTTGCGCGAACCGGCACAACGGCATCGCATGCCAGGATGGCAGAGCCATCCTGGAGCCATCCTGCCAGTTTGTCTAGCAGGCCCTGCGCAGGCTTGCTGGAGCCCCACTGCACTGCTTCCCTGGCCCGCCGAACCCACCCATGCCGCGCGTCTCGATCCTCATGCCCGCGCGCGACGCGGCCGCGACGTTGCCGACATGCCTGCGCAGCATCGCCCGGCAGACGGAAGGGGACTTCCAGTGCGTCGTCGTCGACGACGGCTCCACCGACGCTAGCGCGCATGTTGTTTCCGACACGTCCCGTCGCGACCCTCGATTCGTCCTCGTGCAACAAGCGAGGCTCGGGATCGCAGTTGCCTTGCAGCGAGGACTCGCGGAATGCAAAGCCGCGTTCGTTGCCCGCATGGATGCCGACGACCTGATGCATCGCGATCGGCTGCGCCTGCAACTGCGCGCGCTTGCCGCTGACCCAGGACTCGCCGGCGTCGGGTGCCACGCGCGCGCGTTCCCTGATGCCACGGTCGGCAACGGCACGCGCAACTACATGGCGTGGCTCCGCTCGATCCAAACCGAGCACGACGTGCGGCGCGAACGCTTCATCGAGTCGCCGCTGCTCCACCCGACGTGGATGCTGCGCGCCGACTCTCTGCGCGCGATCGGCTACCGCGACGAACCTTGGGCAGAGGACTACGCGCTGCTGCTGCGGCTCCTCCAATCCGGGGCACGCATCGCCGTCGTCAACCAACGACTCCACGCATGGCGCCGGAGCGCGTCGTGCGCAACCGCATGGGACCCTCGCTACTCCGAATGGAACCGCGCGCGCCTCAAGGCGCAGATGCTGTGCGAAGGGCCGCTCGCAGATCGCGCTCGCTATGTGCTCTGGGGCCACGGCGAGACCGGCAAGCGCTTGCGTCGCGCGCTATCGGAACATGGCCGCGATCCGATCACGATCGTCGAACTCGACCCGCGCAAGATCGGCCAACGCTGCTTTGGCGTCGACGTCATCGCGCCGCGCGACGTGATCGCGTTCGCTGGCCATCCGATCCTCGTAAGCGTTGCGCATGCTGGTCCGCGCGCAGTGGCGCGACAACAACTCGCAGAGTTGTCGCTCGTCGAGTTGCGCGACTTCTACTGCTGCGCCTGACGCATGCTCGCGGCAGCAGCTCAGCGAGCGAGGATCTCGCGCGCGCGCTCCAGGATCTTGGTCGGACTGAAGGGCTTCGTCATGTAGTCGTCCGCGCCAGCCTTGGCGCCGAACTCGCGGTCGCTGTCCTGGCCCTTCGCGGTCAACAAGATCACGCGCGTGTTCTTGAGCTCGGGATCCTGCTTGATCGCTGCGCAGACGTCGAAGCCGTTGAGCTTCGGCATCATCACATCCATGAACACGAGGTCGGGCTTGTGCTGCCGCACGGCTGCGAGCGCTTCCTCGCCGTTGCGCGCTTCCACCACCGCGTAGTTGCCCTTGCGCAACACGAACGACAGCGAGCGGCAGATGAACGGCTCGTCGTCGACCACCAACACCGTCTCTTGTCGCGTCGTCATGAGTTCCGTTCTTCCTTCGATGGCCCGGGCCATCGGATCGCCACCAGCGTGATGTCATCGCCGCTCTCGCCCGGCTTGCGGAACGCATGCACGGCAGCCATCACCATCGCGACCACGTCTGCGGCGCCGCGCTGCGCCGATGCGGCGAGCACGGTGCGCAGTCGGTCTTCGCCAAACATGTCCTCGTCGCCGTTGCTCGCCTCGGTCACGCCGTCGGTGTAGAGCAGCAGGCAATCGCCCGGCTCCAACTGAATGCGCACGGAGCCGTATTCGACGTCCGGCAAGAACCCGAGCACGGTGCTGTCCGACTCGATCGCGTGCACGGAGCGGTCCTTGCTCCGGTACAGCATCGGCGCGTTGTGGCCTGCGTTCACGATCTCGATCGCGCCCGAGCCGGGCTCGAGCGCCACGCCTGCTGCGGTGAGGAAGCGTTCGGTGCGCGACAGGTCTTGGTGCATGCTGCGCCCCATCTCGGTGAGCAGCAGCGCGGGATCGGAGTGGCGCGACGCGAGCGTTCGCAATGTGGCGCGCGCGCTGACCATCATCATTCCGCTTGCGAGGTTGTGGCCTGACACGTCGGCCACGACTGCGAGCGTGCGACCGTCTTGCAGCGGCACGTAGTCGAAGTAGTCGCCGCCGACATCGCCCCAGTTGCGGTAGTCGCCCGCGATGTCGAAACCGCGCACTCGCGCAGCCTGCGCGGGCAGAATCTGCGCCTGGATCTCGTGCGCCATGCTGAGTTCCTTGCCGAACTCCGCGGAACGGCGCACACCGAGCACCGCGCCGAGCATGACCGCGACTGTGTTCGCGAGTTGCTGGTCTTCGGACCCGAGCCCGCGCGCAGCGTTGCCGTTGCCGTCTTCTGTGGTGTCGAGCAGCAAGATCGCGCCGAGCGACTCCAACTCCGCGCCATCGTGGTAGGTCACCGGCACCGCGAGCGCTTCGTGCATCGCAAGGCTCTCGGGCGCGAGGTCATCGCGATCCTCGTCCTGCTTGGACACCGTGAGCCAGACGCTGCGGTCGCCGCTCGATAGCGCCGTGCCGACGAGCCCGCGATCCGTCGGAATGCGGTCTGGCAGCGGATACGTCATAGCGACCGGCGACCCGTTCGAATCGCGCTCGAGGTAGGACAGCACCTGCGCGAAGCCGCCGCGGTCGCGCGACACGTAGATCGCTCGGCGCACGTGCGTCGCCGCCATGCACGCAAACAGACCCGCGCGCGCGACCTCCTCGGTCGTGGAGCCAGCGGACAAGTTGGGCAGCGTGTCGTGGAGCATCGAGATCTGCTCCATCAGTTGCGCCGAGCCGTCGTCCATGCTGCGCAGCTCGCCTTCGAGTTCCTCGCAGCGGGCCACGGTCTCCAGCGCCACGCGCAGCATGAGCAATTCTGCGTGCGACATCGCTTCGGGCGCGCGCACAAGCGCTCTTTGGCCGCAGGATAGCGAGACTTCGAACGCGGGCATAACGGCTGCGAGGCCGCAGTCCTTGGTGTGCAACACGACGCGACCATCCGCATCGACGACGCAGATCGACACGCCTAGCGCTGCTGCCGCAATGCTGCGGATGCGCTCGGCGCGCGCGTCGGCAACTCCAGCGCTCATGCGTCTCCCGCCTTCCGCTCGGCGCGGACCGCGACGCGCTTCTCCATCCGCAAGATGTTCCAGCCGTTGCGCCGTGCGTGCGACACCTGGTCCATCACGAGCCGCGCAATGTGGATGCCAAACCCGCCCACCGCGGTCGGCATCGAGGCGTCTTCGAGCAACTTCGCGACGTCGTGCTCGAGCGGGTCGAACTCGGGACCGCGGTCGCGCAGTTCGATCGCAAAGGTCGCAGCGCACACCGAGAACTCCACTTCGATCGGCTGCGATTCGTCGCCGTCGTAGGCGTGCCGCAGGACGTTCGTGACCATCTCCTGCAGCGCGAGCAGCACATGGTGCCGCTGCAATTCGCTGTCTTCGCCAAAGTCGACCGACGCAAGCAGCGACTCGCCCGCCTGCCAGCAAAGGCCGAGTTGGTCCATCGGACCGAGCATGCGGAGCAGGAGCTTGGCGGTCATCCAGTCGGTGGGTAACGGAACTCCGCCCTTATCGACCCTCGGACGACCGGGATTGAGCCCGCACCACCTTCGCGTCCACCCGCGAGACGCCGCGACGCAACCCTTGGCACGGGGAGAACATTCCCCTAGTGTTCCTCGCCACTGGTGGCGGCGTGTTCGGGTCGGTCAGTCCCGAACTTCCCCACGGAGGGTGGCGATGTCGAAGTCTGTCTTGTTGCTTGGCGCGAAGTCGTTTGCGCTCGGCATGTTGGTGTTGTTCACGGCCTGTGCAAGCGCACCGCGCCGCTCGGCCAAGAATCCGCAATCGAACGCGGTGGTCAGCTACGAGTATCTGCTCGCGCCCGTGCGCGAGGATGCAGAACTCGACATCGAGGCCACGCCTCGAGACAAGAACCCCGCTGTGCACCTGCGCCGCGCGTGGGTCATGCTGCAACGGAAGCGGCCGCAAGAAGCCGTCGACGCATGCGCCCTCGTGCTCTACGGCCCCGTGACACCGAGCGCGCAGACCGAAGCCTACGCGCGCTACATCCGCGCCGAGGCGCTCGCGGCGCTCGGCAAGGGCAAGAACGGCGAATACGACCTGAAGCGCGCGCTTGAGATCGCGATGGACGAACGCCTTCGCGAACGCATCGAAGACGCGATGCCGGAAGCCGAGCCGCAGGTCGCAACCGCGCAGCGCAAGGCCGCGACGAACACGCCAGAACTCGAGATCCACACGCGTTCCGAGTGGCGCCCGAGCGCTCCGATCAAGAGCCGCCTCGACCCGATGGGACGCATCTACCGCCTCACCATCCATCACTCTGCGCTGCTGCTGCGCAGCACGGAAGAGTCGGAGGCTGCGCAACAGATTCGCGTGATCCAGTCGGGGCACATCAAGCGGGAGCACTACGGCGACATTGGCTACCACTTCTTGATCGACCCCGCGGGACGGATCTGGCAAGGCCGCGAACTGCGCTACCAAGGCGCCCACGCGCGCGGCGACAACAACCGCGGCAACATCGGCATCTGCGTGCTCGGCAACTTCATGCGCAGTCGCGACGGGCAGCGCCCGACCGAGGAGGTGCTCGAAGCGCTCGAGACGCTGGTTGGTCACTTGTCGAGCAAGTACGGCATCGGCCAAGAGCAGATCTTCAGCCACGGCGACCTGGTCAACACTCAGTGCCCTGGTCCGCTGCTTCGCGAGAAGATGACCCGCATCGCCCGCGCTGCCGCAGCGCCTCGCGGCCGCGGCGCCGCGGCCGAGTAGTCCGCCCGCAGCGCAGCCTGCCCCGCCGGATTCCGGCAGCGCGCGCAGGCTGCGCAAACCACCGCGGCGGCCCACGGGGCCCCGCGCGCACGCGGCGAAGATCTCGGCAGAAGCCGAGAGCCCGCGATGGCCGACAAGAAGGCCATGCCGCCGCCCGTTCCCGACGCTGGACCGCCGCCACTTCGCGCGCTTCCAGGAGCTCTGCTTCACTGCGCGCTGCTGACCGTGTTGACGGTCGCGCTCGCGGCCGTCACGGGATGGAGCGAGAGCGAACTCGCGCTGCGCCCACTGTTCTTCGCGCTGCTGTTCTCGTTCTTGCGCACGACGGGCGCGCGTCACCCGCACATCCACGGGCCTGCGATGAAGCTGTGCGAAGCGGGCTTCTTGGTGCTCACGCTCGCGTCGGCGACGAGCGCTGTCCTCGCGCTGCTGCCACCCGAGATGCAAGCGACGTGGTTCGCAGCCGTTCGCCACTCGCTCGACCAAGGCGCGGTGTCGCTGCTCGGCTTCGTGCTGCTCGCGTATGGCCTCGTGCTCTGGATCCCGCTGGTTCTCGAGAGCCATCGCCAACTCGCCGCATCGATGGAGCGCACGAAGGATGAACTGCACGAGTCCGAGTCAGCGCGCAGCCACATGGAGCAGCGCCTGCTTGACGCACACCGACTCAGCATGCTCGGCGAGCTCGCGGCCGGCGTGGCGCACGACCTCCGCAATCCGCTGACGATCGTCAAAGGCGCGGCCGAAGCGCTCGTTCGCAAGGCGCGCACGCAGGAGCAAGTCGCGGAGCACGCGGACATCATCAAGCGCGGCGTCGAACGCGCGGACAAGACGATCCAGGCGCTGATCGACCTCGGCCGACCGCGCTCTGCTGCGCGCGGCCCCATCGCGCTCGACGAGGCCGCGGCCGAAGCGCTGCGACTCGTGCAAGTCGAAGGACGTCGCAAGCAACTGCGCTTCGTCGCGACCACGAACCGCCTCGCCGTGAATGCGGACCGCGATCTGCTGCTGCAAGCGCTCGTCAACTTGCTGCTCAACGCGGCGCACGCATCACCGCACCACGCGACCGTCGAGATCACTGCACGACGCTTCCGCGGCGGCGACGGCGCGCGCGTTCATGACGTCGTCGCGATCGCGGTCGAGGACCGCGGCGAAGGCATCCCGGACGATGTGCGGCACCAGTTGTTCACGCCGTTCTTCACGACTCGCAAAGGCGGAACGGGCCTCGGGCTCTTGAGCTGCCGACGCATCGCGCAAGAACTCGGCGGCGGACTCGGCCTCTACCCGCGCACGGGCGGAGGCGCGCGCGCGCTGCTCGTGTTGCCGACGGCACAAACGCCAGCGGCCCCGCAACCGCGACCAACGCAACCGATGCAATCCGCGCAACGCAACGGAGCCGCGGTCGCACGCCCAAGCAACGCAGGCCGCATGCCATGAGCCAAAGCGCGCCGAGCATCCTGATCGTCGACGACGAGCCCGACCTGCGCTTCGTGCTGCGGTCGCTGTTCGAGGACGCAGGGTTCGAGGTGCGCGAAGCCAGCGACGGAGCGCGCGCGCTGTCGGAAGCGCAGAAGGCTCCGCCCGATGTCGTGCTGACCGACGTGCGCATGCCGAAGGTCCAAGGCCTCGAAGTGCTGCGCGAACTGCAGCGCCGCGACCCGGACCTGCCCGTTGTGTTGCTGTCCGCAGTCGAAGACGTCGCGACTGCCGTCGACGCGATCCGCAACGGCGCGTTCGACTACCAAGCAAAGCCCTACGACGCGCAACGGCTGCTGCTCACCGTGCAACGCGCCGCTGAGCAGCGCGCGCTCAAGCGCGAACTGCGGCGCTTGCGCAGCGGCGAGGACGCGGCCGCAGACTTCGGCGCGTCGGACAAGGCGCGCGAGCTGCTGCGCACGATCGCGCTCGTAGCAGCACAACCGACGATGTCCGTGTTGCTGATCGGCGAGTCGGGCACCGGCAAGGAAGTCGTCGCTCGCGAGATCCATCGCCGCTCGCCAGTCGCAAGCGGGCCGTTCGTCGCGATCGACTGCGGCGCGCTGCCGGAGCAGTTGATGGAGAGCCAACTGTTTGGCCACAAGCGCGGCGCGTTCACCGGAGCGGACAAGGATCGCGAAGGCCTGTTCCAACTCGCGGATGGCGGCACGCTGTTCTTGGACGAACTCGGCAACCTTCCGCTCGCGCTGCAAGCCAAGCTCTTGCGCGCGCTGCAGGAGCGCAAAGCGACGCCTGTGGGCGGCGACGAGGCCAAGCCATTCCGCGCGCGGCTTCTGTGCGCGACGAACGCGGCGCTGGAGGACGAGATCAAAGCGGGCAGGTTCCGCATGGACCTCTACCACCGCATCGCAGAGTTCCTCGTGACGTTGCCGCCGCTGCGCGCGCGCAAGGAAGACATCTGTCCGTTCGCGCAGACGTTCCTCGCGGAAGCCAATCGCGAACTCGGGCGCCGCGTCGAAGGGCTCAGCGCCGACGCAATAGCATGGCTCACGACGCAGCCATGGCCGGGCAACCTGCGCGAACTGCGCAACGCGATTCGTCGCGCGGTCCTGCTGTGCTCCGAACGCGAACTCGACGTCGATCTGCTCTCCGCGGGAAGCTCGCTGGGTTCGCCGAGCGACGCCAACGAAGTCACCCATCTCGATGCGACGATCCCGCACGCTGCGCTCCTGCCGCACGGCGATGGATCCCTCGCGGACCGAGTCCGCGCCGCCACCGACGCGCTCGAGGCCAAGATCCTCGCGGACACGATCGCGCAGTGCGGCGGTAACAAGGCTGCAGCTGCGCGCGCGCTGCACATCGACTACACGACGCTGCATCGCAAGCTGAAGCGTCACGGCCTGCCGGCCTGAGTCGGCGCACCGTGGCGTGCGCGCCATGGAACCATGGCGCGGCTGCCATAGCGCAGCGGCCGACGCAGAGCCGCGGCCGAACGAATCCCCCATGCCATGGGCGGCCATGAGAATGCGCGAGCTTGGCAAGCAGATTGCTTCTCCACCGTTGTCTTCCTTCCCGATTGCCCGGGTTTCGGGGCCGCCATCCTTGTGGGACGCGGCCCCGAACCCTGTACAGCCCAAGGGCTCCGGCGAACGCCGCCTCGATCGTGGAGTTGCCGGCGGCAGCAGGCGTACTATGCCGCCCCGCATGTCCGCCCCCCGCCGCAACCTGCTCTGGCTCTGCCTGCTCGCGCTCGCTGCGTGCGGCCGCGATTCCGTCGAAGGCACAGTCGCGGTGGCGCCGCAGAACGCAGTCCCGCAGAGCCCGCCGGCGTTGACGCATGACTTCGGCTCCATCCCGCACGGCGAAGTGCGCATGCACGACTTCGTGCTCGACGTGCGGCAGCAGATCGGCGAGGGCTGGTATTCGCCGGGCACGCATGTCGATTGCTCGTGCGCGCGCACGGAGCTGTGGCTGCGCGGCACGGACGGATCCGAACGTCAGATTGCGATCTACAGCTCGGACACCGCGCCGCGCGAAGGCGAGTCCCTCGTCGTGCGCACGATCCTGGACACGGGGAAGCGCGAGGCAGTCGACACGAAGGACCTCGACAGCCGCGTGCTCGTCGTGCTCCAACGCGCGGACTCGCGCGATCCGCAGCAACGCGTGATGTGGCCGCTGCAGTTCCGCTTCCGCATCGACGCGCCAGTGCGGGTGCGCCCCGTGGCGACGATCGACTTCGAACGCGTGGCTCCCGCGAAGCCGCGTCGCATCACTCTCAATCTGTCGAGCGACTTGCCAGAACGCGCCATCGCGTTCCGCAACCCGAAGTGCGAGGACCCGCGCGTGCAACTCGCGCTCGAAGCCAACGACGGCTTCACGCTGCTGCACGCATCGCTGATGCCGCAGCTTGGCGATAGCGGCAACCTGCGCGCGATCGTCACGGTCGATACGGACCTCGAGTCGGGCTACCAGTTGCGCATCGCAGCCGTCGCCGCATTCGTCCCCGACATGGAGGCGATCCCGTTGCCCAAGCTCGCGATCCGCGCCGACCTGCGCCAAGCGCAGCGCGAGGACAAAGCCGGAACGCAGTATGTGCTCGCGACGGACCACGACGAATCGCGGCCCGAGGACTTCGTCGTCGCGCGCATCGTCGACGCAAACGGCAAGGATGCGAGCGCATCGTGGGCGATCACCTTCGAGCCCGTGGTCGGAGAACCGCGCAGCCGCCGCGTGCACGCGCGCTGGATCGGATCCTCCACCACGGAGTTCCGCGGCGAACTCGTCCTGTGCAAGGATGTCGCACGCGGTCCCTTCCTGCCCATCGAACTCGTAGCCTTGCACGACAAGAACCCATGATGACGCCGCGCATCCAAGCCGCGCTCCGCTTCTCGCTGCTGCCATTCGCTTTGGTCGCGTTCGCGCAATGCGGGCAAGACGAGCGCAACGCAACGCCAGCGAACGCCGCCGTGCAGAACCCCGCGAACACGCCGCAAGCCGCAACTGCGCCTGCTCCTGTGATCCTTGGGGAACGCATCCACGCGCTGATCTCGGGCAGCATGGAGGGACGGCTCGAACCATGCGGCTGCGCGTCCGGACAACTCGGCGGACTGCCGCGTCGCATGACCTACATCCAGGAAGTGCACGGCGCGGACTTGCTGCTCGAAGGCGGCGGCCTCGTCGGTGGCGCATCCGCGCTCGATCAGGAGAAGGCGTTCACGGCGATAGACGTGCTGTTCGGCATGCAGACGCGCTACGACGCGCTCGGCATTGGCAGTGCGGACCTCGCGTTGCCGACCGACACTTGGGGCCAGTATCTCGAGGCGTATGCAGCGCCCGTCGTCGCATCCGATCTCGAACCGCTCGCATCGCAACTGAAGCCCAAGCCGTTCATCGAGAAGGACGTTCGCGGGACCAAGGTGCGCATCGTCTCGCTGACGATGGAACTGCCAGCCGCGCTGCGCAACGCCGAGTCGCCGCAGTTGCGCTTGCTGTCGCCAGAGGATGGCTATCGCCGCGGCCTCGAAGGCGCGCCCGACGCCACGCTGCGCGTGCTGATGCTCCATGCGGATCCCGATGCCGTGCGCAAGCTCGTGCCGACGTTGTCGCCGCGCCCCGATCTCGTCGTCGCGATGACGGACGCAGTGCATGAGCCGCCGGCATCACCGACGCTGCTCGGCGACGTGCCAGTCGTGTTCCCCGGCGTGCGCGGCCGCTTTCTTATCGACCTGCGTTTTGGCCGCACCGAGAAGGGCGCCGCGATTCCGCACTACGAGCTCGTTCCGCTGCGCGCGAGCGAGACCAAGCCGCTCGCGGGCCAAGATCCCGCAGTGCGCGAGGTGCTGCGCAAGCATCGCATCCTCGTCGCCGAGGAGGACCTGCGCGAGAAGCTCGCCGACCAGAAGCCGCTGCAGGATGGCTTGTCGTATGTCGGCACCGCGCGCTGCGGCGAGTGCCACGAACAGGACCTCGCGCTGTGGAAGAACAGCAAGCACAGCCGCGCATGGGACACGCTCGATCGCGCCGAGAAGGACCCATCGCGCTACGGCTGGCCGGTCACGCAGTACCCCGATTGCGTCGCGTGCCACGTCGTTGGCTACGGCGACAAGACGGGGTTCGTGAACCCTGAGTCCACGCCGGATCTCGCCAACGTCGGCTGCGAAGAATGCCACGGCGCTGGCAGCGCGCACTCCGCGGCGCCGGCCACGGCGCGCATGGGCAAGGTCGGCGGCGGCACGCCTTCGGTCGTCTGCACGCAATGCCACGACTACGAGCAGTCGCCGGACTTCGACTACCAAAAGCGCTGGCCGCTGATCGAGCACGGCAAGACGACGGCGAAGGCGCGCTGATCCATCGCAGCGCCCTCGAGCTTCGTCACGCAGGCTGCACGTGCACGCGCGCGGCCTTCTGCTTGCCGACCTGCAGCAAGTAGGAGCCGCTCGGCAGCGCGTGCTTGCTGTCCTTCACCACGTTGCCGTCGACGCGCACGCCGCCGCCTTCCACCAAGCGACGACCATCGCTGTTGGAAGCGCACATGCCCGACAGTGCGAGCGCAGCGGGCAACCACAGCTTGCCGTCCTTCAGTTGCTCCGCGGTTGCCGTGAACTCCGGCACCACGTCCGGCAGCCCGCCTTGCTGATGCATGCGGTCGTACTCGGCGCGCGCAGAGACCGCGGCGGCTTCGCCGTGGTAGTTGGCGACCACCGCGTGTGCGAGCGCAAACTTCGCGTCGAGCGGACTCTGCAGCAGTTCCTTCCGCCGCGCGATCGGCACGTCGGTGGTCAGCGTCAGGTACTTCTCGAGCAACGCGTTCGGCACCTTCATCAGCTTTTGGAACTGCGACGACGCGGCCTCGCGCACGCCGATGTAGTTGCCAAGCGACTTCGACATCTTCTGGCTGCCGTCGATGCCTTCGAGCAGCGGCAGCGTGATGCAAACTTGCGGCGCTTGCCCCGTTTGCTTCTGCAGTTCGCGGCCAACGAGCAGGTTGAACAGTTGGTCCGTGCCGCCGAGTTCGACGTCCGCCTTCAGCTCGACCGAGTCCCAGCCTTGCAGCAGCGGGTAGAGGAACTCATGCACGCTGATCGGCTGGCTCTGCGAGAACCGCTTTTGGAAGTCATCGCGCTCCAGGATGCGCGCGACGGTGTAGCGCCCCGCGAGCTGCACGCAGTCCATGAACGACATGCGATCAAACCACTCGCCGTTCTCGCGCTCCTCGACGCGGCTCGTGTCGAGCACGGCTGCGATCTGCTCGCGGTAGGTCTGCTTGTTGGCGTCGACTTGCTCGCGCGTGAGCGGCGGCCGCGTCTTGTTGCGCCCCGTCGGGTCGCCCACCATCGCAGTGCTCGTTCCCCACAGCACGATCGGCAAGTGGCCGAGGCGCTGGAACTGCGCCAGCTTGCGCAGCACAACCGCGTGCCCGATATGGATGTCGGGCGAGCTCGGGTCGATGCCGAGCTTCACGCGCAGCGGGCGGTTGTTGGCCTTGCTGTCGGATAGGCGCTTTCTGAGGTCGTTCTCGTCGACGAGATCGACGATGCCATCGCGCAGGATTTCGAGCTGTTCGTCTACGGGCAGGAAAGTCACGGGGCAGCGTTCTAACGCCGCGACTCCCACCACAAAAGCCACGCGTCGCGATCGCCGAGCGGAGCCTTCGCGGACGGATCGATCGAAGCGAGCGCGGCCATCGCGACGAGCGCCTGCTGCGGCGTGCCAAGGCGCACCCACTGCATCAGCAAGTCGGCGACGGCAGGGCGCTCCGCAGGCTGTGCGAACTCGGCGGCAAGGCGCGCTTGCAAGAACCGGTCGCGTTCGCCTGGCTCCATCGCTTTCCGCAACGCGGCGAGCGGAGCCTTGCGCACCGACTCGTGGCCCTTTGGCCACTGCGTCGCCTTGCTCTGGCACAACCGCGTGAACCGAACCGGCGCGCGCGCATCGCCATTCTGCAAATAGCCGGGCATCAACTCGGCGGTGATATCCACGTCGCGTCGCGCGCACAGCGACGGCCCGAGGTCGATGCGCACGGGGAGCACGAGCGGCTCCGCGCCGAGTTCCACCGTGTTTCCAAGGCGCACCACCTCCGCATCCTCGATGCGGCGCGTGCTGCCATCGAGGAAGCGTTCTTGGATGACCAGCGTCACGCGGAACGCGATCGGGTCCGCGTCGGCCTCGCCGCCAAGCCGCCACGGACCATCTGGTGGCGATGCGATGCGCAACTCGAAGTCGAGCGGCGCGCCGATCGTGTCAGTAGTTAACGGCGAGTCGGTCGCAGCGGATTCGGTCGCGTCTGGCGCACTCGGCGCAGCCTGGACCAGAGTCGCGTTCGATGCCGCATGCGACTCGAACTGCAGGCCATACGACAGATCGCGAAACCCGACGAGACGCGGCACAGCCCATTCGGGCGCGTAGTCGACCAGATAGGTGTCGACCAGGAGTCGCATGCGCGCGAAGTCGCGGCCTTGGTGCGCTTCCTGCAGCTGCGCCATCACCGAGCCATAGAACTCGGCGAGTGCGGGATCGGCGCCGTCGGGCGCAACCGTCGTCGCCACCACCATCGGGACGGCGTTGGCGACGGGATCCTCGTCGTCATAGGTCGTGACGCACGAGTTGAGCAGCAACGTGCACAAGAACGCACGAAGCCCGGTCGACGACCGCGGGTGCGGACCGTCGCCGGGCTTCGTGCGCGTCGTCATGCGACAACTACGAGTCGGACTGCGTCTTCTTCTGCGCCTCGCGCTCGCTCATGCGCTGGCCGATGCCCTTGAGCTGGTCCGCGAGCGAACCAAGGGCGGGCTGCGCCGGAGCTGCACGCTCGGCCGTTTCCTTCTTCGGCGCGACTTCCGCTTCCTCGCTCTCCTCGAAGTGAGCCTGGATCAGCGTGAGGCCGATCTTCCGCTCGTCCGAGTCGATCTTGATGATGCGGACTTCGACGCGCTGGCCAACCTTGACCACGTCTTCCGGGTTGTCGACCTTGTGGTCAGCCAACTCGGAGATGTGGAGCAGGCCTTCGAGGCCCATCTCCAGCTCCACGAACACACCGAAGTTGGTGATCTTCGTGACCGTGCCCGGGACGCTGTCGCCGATGTGGTAACGCGCCGGGATATCGCCCTGCCACGGATCCTGCTGCAGCTGCTTCAGGCCGAGCGCGATGCGCTTCTTCTCCTGATCGACCGAGAGCACCACGCACTCGATCTCCTCGCCCTTCTTCACGACCTCGCTCGGGTGCGTGATCTTGCGAGTCCAGCTCATGTCCGTGATGTGCAAGAGGCCATCGATGCCTTCCTGCAGCTCGATGAACGCGCCGTAGTTCGTGAGGTTGCGAACCTTGCCGCGGATGACCGTGCCGGGCGGGTAGTGCTCGGCGACCATGTCCCACGGGTTCACCTCGGTCTGCTTCATGCCGAGGCTGATGGTCTGCTTCTCGGTGTCGATCTCCAGCACGACGACCTCGAGCTTGTCGCCTTGCTTGACGACCTCGCTCGGGTGGTTGACGCGCTTGGTCCAGGACATCTCGGAGATGTGCACCAGGCCTTCGACGCCGTCCTCGAGCTTGACGAACGCGCCGTAGCTCATGAGGTTGACGACCTCGCCCGTGACGCGCGTGCCGACAGGGTACTTGTCGGTGATGTTCTCCCACGGCGAAGCAGACTTCTGCTTCATGCCGAGAGCGATGCGCTCGCGCTCGCGGTCGACCTTGAGGACCTTGACCTCGATCTCGTCGTCGAGCTTGATCATCTCCGACGGATGGTTCACGCGGCCCCACGACATGTCGGTGATGTGCAGCAAGCCGTCGATGCCGCCGAGGTCGACGAACACGCCGAAGTCGGCGATGTTCTTGACGACGCCCATGCGGACCTGGCCCTCTTCGAGCTCGGCCAACAGCTGAGCCTTCTTCGTCTCGCGCTCCTCTTCGATGAGCTTGCGACGCGAGATGACGATGTTCATGCGCTCTTCGTCGATCTTGATGATGCGCGCCTCGATCTCCTTGCCGATCCAGTCGCCGATGTCGCCGGCACGGCGGATGTTGACCTGGCTCGCAGGCAGGAAGACCGGCACGCCGATGTCGACGAGCAGGCCACCCTTGATCTTGCGAAGGACGGCGCCCTTGACGTCATCGCCCTCCTTGTGGGTCTTGATGATGTTCTCCCAACCGCGGATGCGGTCGGCCTTGCGCTTGCTCAGCGTGATCGAGCCTTCGGAGTCTTCGATCGACTCGATGAGGCACTCGATCTCCGCGCCGACCTGCACGGACTCAGGATCACCGAATTCCTCGAGCGGAATACGGCCTTCGGCCTTGTAGCTGACGTCGACGACGACGTAGCCGTCATGCAGGACGCGGACGATCTTGCCCTTGACGATCTTGTTGGGCGCGAGGTCGCTGACCGTCTTGCCGATGGCGAGGTCGAGGTCCGCCAGCGTCGTGCTGCCGAACGCTTCCGAAGTGAGCCTCGAGAGCTCCTCCTCGGACATCATGAATTTCTTGACGAGTTGCTTGCCGTGCATCAAACGAAATGGGGTTGGGGAACGTAAAAACAGGTTTGCGAAGAGCCGGTGCCGCCCGCCCGTACGACGGAGACCCGGTGCCACACATTCACGACGTGCAGAACGCCCGCACGGCGGCTTAGCGAGGACAACCCGTGAATCACGGCTTGCCGCTCGCAGAAGGAGAAGATTCGACCGGGCTCACACCCGGCCCGTTGCCGACCTGAGCCTCCGCGTCGTCGCGGAGCTGCGCGTTTGCGAGGCGCGCGACCTCGCGTCGAAGGGCTTCGACGCCGCCCGGTGCCAGCACACGATCTGCGGGCCACGCCTCGCCGATCCGCACGACGCACTTCTTGGGGCGCGGGAACTTCGCGCCGCGCGGATACGCGGCGTAGGACCCGTCGATCCCGATCGGCAGCACCGAAGCCCCGGTGCGACGCACCAAGAACTCGACGCCAGAGCGGAACGGCGCCACGCGCCCGTCGTTGCTGCGCGTGCCCTCGGGGAACATCGCGACGCACGCACCCTTTTGGAGCGCGTCCGACAGAAAGCGCAGCACGTCCTTGGAGGGCGCGTTGCGGTCGATGAGCCCGACGCCCACCTTGCGCATCCACCACCGCAGCGGCGGGAACTTCGCGAGGCCCTTTTGCGCCAGATACAGCACCGGACGCGGCAGGCCGCAGCCGAGCAGTGGCGGATCGAGGTAGCTCGCGTGGTTGCCCACGAGCAGCAATGGCCCGTTCGCGGGCGTGTTGCGCACGCCTTGGATCGAGAGTCGCAGCCACGCGCGAGCCCACATGCGCAAGAGCCACTTGCTGAAGCCGTAGACGGCTCCGCTGTAGCCCGCAGGCGTAGGCCCGGCGGCGACGATTTCAGCGCCTCGCTTCATGCGCGCGACGCCTGCTGCGCCCCGCGAACGAGGTCGAGGATGCGCTGCACGACCTGCTCGGTCGTCATCGAAGTCGAGTCCACGAGCATCGCCGATGCGTCGTGACGCAGCGGCGCGTCCTCGCGCGAAGAATCGAACAGGTCGCGCTTTTGGATCTCCGCAAGCACGGTGTCGAACGCGACCTCGCGGCCGCGGGCTTTGAAGTCCTCGCAACGACGACGCGCGCGCTCCTCGGCAGACGCGGTGAGGAACACCTTCCACTGCGCCTTCGGGAACACGACCGTCGTCATGTCGCGGCCTTCCGCAACGATCGGCGCCGCAGCTGCAACTTCACGCTGCAACCGCGTCATCGCCGCGCGCACGAACGACAGTGCAGAGACCGCGGACACGCGGGATTCGACATCCTGCGTGCGCAAGGCCTCGGTCACATCGCGTCCATCGAGCCGCACGCGGCCCTGCGGAAGCAATTCGAGTTGCATGCCAGACAACGCCACCTGCATGCGCGGCGACAAGCTCGCCGAGTCGCTGCCAGATGGATCCGGCGCGCAACCCTCGTCGAGGAACCGCAAAGTCACCGCGCGATACATCGCGCCGGTGTCGAGGTGACGGAAGCCGAGCCGTTGCGCCACCGCCTTCGCGATGGTGCTCTTGCCCGCACCCGACGGGCCGTCGATAGCGACGACCTCAGTCGGAACGGGCATGGGATCTCGACCAGAAACGCTCAACGGGTGGGCAATGGCAGTACGGCGGATTGCGGGCAAAGAGTCATACTCAAGTCAGCACGGATTGAGAAAGATCGGCTTCCGGCTGGCCTGATGGGTCCGCAGAAAGGGGCGCGGAAGATACCCACCGGACCGCCGCCACCGCAACCGCCCCACCCCAGATCCAACGGCCCAGCGGAGAATGGCCAGACGGTGAATGTCGGCCCCGACGGCGGCCGCCAGCGACTACGGTCACTCGGCTAGCCCTGGCAACGCCGGTGCGGGCTCTGCGACCGGTGCACCGTGCCGGTCGACGAACCGCAGCGCGTCCGCCGCGTGCAGCGACACCCCCCCTTCGTCGAACGCGGGCAGCACCCGGTAGCCGCCGGCGCCCAGGGTTCCCTGCGATCGCCGATGGATATGCCCGAATACGACCAGATCGACGTCGGCTCGCAGCGCCGCGGCAATCGCGTCGCGCGTCGGCAAAAACCGGCTCTGGTCGCCAGATTGGATCACCATCTTGCTCTTCTGGCGCGCGCGCTGCGCCAGCGACTCGGCGAACGACAGCGGCAGCGACCGAGCCAGCGAGCGCACGAACGGGGTGCGCAACCAACGCTTTGCGCGTTGGTAGGGCAGGTCCCGCACGCACAACTCGTCGCCGTGCAGCAGCAGCGCGCGGAGGCCGGCGAGTTGCGTGCGCATCCCGCCGCGGACCACGGCGCAGCCCGTCGCGTCGTCCCATTCGCGGCCGAGCAAGAAGTCGCGGTTGCCGTGCAGCAGCGCGAGTTCCGCGCCGCCGCGCGCAGCGTCCGCGAACATCGACGCGACGTCCTTGCACACGCCACTGCGAAGTTGGCGCGGCGTGACATACGAGTCGAAGAGGTCGCCGAGCACGAGCACGCGGCCGCGCGCGCGCTGCGCGCGTTGCAGCAAGTCCGCAAGCCACTGCACCACCGGCGAGCCGCCGTGCGGCACATGCAAGTCCGACAGCAAGAACGTCTCGCGTTCGCCGCCGTCGAGGTCGAACACTTCGGTGCCGAGCGCTGTGACTCCCGTGGCTTCGACGCGAAGGCTCAACGCTTGACCTCGACGAACAACCCGGACCACGCGTCGAGCGGCGCTTCGACTTCGGTTCCAGCGCCGATCTCTTGCCCGCTCAGCGACAGCACGCGCACAGGCTGCGGAAACAGCAACCGCACGCGCTTTGGACCGCCCGTCGCGATCTGCCGCAGCACGTTGGGCGCATCGAGCGCATCGACGCGCACCGCGAGGATGCTCCGGCCATCGGCGAGATCGAGCCACGTGCGTTGGATGCAGGTCGGCAGACCTTCGCCGCGCACCTCGACTGCGGGTCCAAACGTCACCGCTTGGAACGCCTGCCGCACGCGCTTGCGCAAGTCCGACGCGACGACGAACGATGCGGGATCGAGGCGCACGCCGGCGTAGACGCAGACCGGCAAGTTGAGGCACACGGCGCGCCCCTTCTTGTGCCGCTGTTCGATGAAGACCACCGCAGAGCCGCTGCGCTCCGCGACCTTGGCGACCAGAGCGCGATCCACCGCGCCGAACTCGCCGGACTTCATGCGGCCCTCGCGGACCGCGAGGTCGGCGATCCGGAAGCTCCGCTGCTGGATGCCAAACACGTCGTCGAGGCCACCGCTCGCACGCAGTCGCAACCGTTCGTCGTAGAGCGCCGGCGTGTGGTCGGCGAGCAACGCGCCACCTTGCTGCACGAACGCTGCGATCGATCGACACGCGCGATCCGACAACGCGATCGTGGCCGGCAGCACGAGCAGGGCAGGCCGCTCTTGCAGCAAGCGCGTCGGCAACTCGTCTTCGCTGATGAACTGCGGCGTGACGCCGAGGTCGGACAACAACTTGATCCAACCGCGACGCGCGGCGGCGCTCGTCGAATGCGTGATCTCGTGCGACGACAATCGGCGCACCCACGTGAGCCCGTCTTGCTCGGAGTCGATCATCCACCACGCGCGCACCGACGCTTGCGACTCGCAGATCCACACCGAATGCGCCTTCACCGCTGCGCCCGCGCACGCGTCGAGCACGGGCCGCGCGCTCTGGATAGCCAATCGCATCGCGCTGCCGACCGGAGTCAGCGAGCCATCGGCCGCGAGCACGCGGTCGTCGTTCCATGCGACCGTGCCCGAGTCGCCGCGCGCAGCGGCCTCGACCAAGCGCGCCACCAAGAGGTCCGACGTCGACTCGTCGCTCTCCGTCGGCAACTGCAGCGTCGACCACCGCTTGGCGTGCTTCGAAGCGCTGCGCGCGAGGTCGACTGCGCCGCCGAGGTCATAGGCTTCGACGAGCGTCGAGCCCTTCAACAGCCGGAAGTAGTCGTGGCCGCCAAACGCGAGCGGCGCTTGCACGCCCGTCAGCCCCACCGGCGCGCCCTTGGCTGAATCGGCCGCTTGCGCGCGCAATCGCTGCACAGCCGCGGCAAAGCCCTCGTCGACGAACGTGAGCCAATCGGAGAACGGCGTGAGGTTGCTCGGCAACAGCACGCCGCCGAGTTCGCGGCGGCGCACTTGGTCCGTCGTCAGCGGCTCGACCGCGTCGAAGCTCGCGAACTGCGTCCCCCACGCCTCATTTATCGCTTCGATCGTCGCGTAGCGCGCTTTCGCAAACGCGCGGAACGCGTCGAGGCAACGACCGCAGCGACACACATCGAGCGGGTTGTTGTGCCGCGTGCTCGACGCTTCGTCGGCGAGCGCAACGAAGCGAAGCCCATCGCCCGCGAGCCGCGCGACGTTGGTCGCGGCGCGCACGCCGAGTTGCGTCAGCAGCTCTTCGTCGCGCAAGCACGCAGGCCGCGCGAGTTGGCTCGCGTCGCGCGTTCGATCGTAAGCCTCTGCGATCGGCTTCCATTCCGTGTCGCGCAACTCCAAGAAGCCCTTGCCGATCGGCTGGTCGAGATAGAAGCCAAGCCCCTGCTTTCGGAGCGGCGCGGGATCGCCTGTGGGGCCGAGGTTGATCGCATCGAAGCCGGCTGCGCGCACCGCGGCGAGGCGCGCTTCGTCGCTCGCGCGTTCGAGCGGCGTCCACAGCACGAGCGAGAAGCGCGGCGCCGTGGCCTGCGACGAGGACTCGGGCTTCGCAGCCGCGTTGTCCTGCGCGCGCACAAACGGCGCGAACAGCGACGCGACCATGCACGCCATCGCGGCGCGGCGAAGAGCGAGCGCGCTCATTCGATGCCGTAGTCGCGCAACTTCTCCCACAGCACCTTGCGGCTGATGCCGAGCACCGACGCCGCCTTCGTGCGATGGCCGCCGACGGCCTTGAGCACGGTCTTCAGGTGTTCGCGTTCGGCATTGACCATGATCTCGCGCAACGACTGCAACTGCACAGGCGGCTCCAACGCCGCGCGACGCGACTTGTCGACCGGCAGCAAGTGCTCGCGCTTCAGCACCGTGGCGCCGCCCGCCATCGCGATCGCTTGCGCGCAGTGGTTCTCCAACTCGCGCACGTTGCCGGGCCAGCTGTAGCCGCACATCGACTCGAGCACGTCGGTCTTGATCGTGTACTGCCGACCCGCACCGAGCTTCTCGACGAAGTGCTGCGCGAGCAGCGCCACGTCGCCTTCGCGTTCGCGCAGCGGCGGCAAACGAACGGGCACGACGTTGAGTCGGTAGAACAAGTCCTCGCGGAAGCGCTGCTGCCGCACGAGGTCCATCAGCGGCACCTTGGTCGCGGACACCACGCGGATGTCGACCTTGACCAACTGCTCGCCGCCGACGCGCTCAAACTCGCGTTCTTGCAGCACGCGCAGCAGCTTGACCTGCACCGACAACGGCATGTCGTCGATGTCGTCGAGGAAGATCGTGCCGCCGTTCGCGACTTCGAAGCGCCCGCGCCGCAGCTTCTGCGCGTCGGTGAACGCGCCCTTCTCGTGGCCGAACAGCTCCGTCTCGAGCAGCGTGTCCGGCAGCGCGCCGCACGACAGCGCGACGAACGGCTTGTCCTTGCGCGTCGACAACGTGTGGATCGCGCGCGCGATGCGCTCCTTGCCGGTGCCGCTCTCGCCTTCGATCAGCACGGACGCGTCGTTTTGCGCGACGGTGCGCACGGTCTTGAACACCGTCTCCATCGCGCGGCTCTTGCCGATCACGCCCGGCAACCCGCCGCGGCCGCCGTCGAGTTCTTGGCGAAGGATGCGGTTCTCGTGGATCAGCGCGCGGACCTTCGCGATCCGTGCGAGGCGATCGACGACGTGCGCGTTGAGGAACGGCTTCTGGATGTAGTCGTCGGCGCCGAGGCGCATCGCCTCAACCGCCTGCTCGACTGTCGCGTAGCCAGTCATCATCAGCACTTCGGTGTCGGGTCGCGCGCGCTTCGCGGCGGCGAGCACCTTGAGTCCGTCGGCCGACGGCAACCGAATGTCGCTGATCACGCAGTCGAAGACCTGCTGGCCCAGCAGATCGATCGCTTGCTGCCCGTCGGCCACGTGCGTGACCAAGTGCCCGGCATCCTCGAGGTCGTCCTTCAGCGTCACTGCGATCGTCGGCTCGTCCTCGACCAGCAGCACCTGCATCCCCGAGGTTCCCGTCATCGCATCACGCTTCGGGCTTCTGCTCCGGTTGCTTGCCGAGCAACTGGGTCTCGCCGAACGACACCACGCGGTTGCCGCCTTGGTCCATCGCGTATTCGAGCGCCGCCTCGGCTTGGCCGACGAGCGTGTCGAAGAACATCGCGTCGCTCTGGCCCGTGGCGCTGATGCCGACGCTCAACGTCAGGTCGAGTGCGCGGCCATCGACCTTGACCTCGTATTCGCGGAACAGCGAGTGCAGTCGTTCTGCCACCACGCGCGCTTGCTCCAGCGTCGTGTGCGGCAGCGCCAGCATGTAGCGATCCTCGGTCACCACGCCGAGCAAGTCGGCGCCGCGCGTCTTGTCCTTCACAAGTTGGGCAAGCGTGTTGCGCAGCGTGGCGCGCAGGTCGGCCCCGTAGAGGTCCACGAGTTGCGCGATGCGGTCGACCTGAAGAAGCACGCAGCCCAGCGGGAAGCCGTGGCGTCGCGCGCGCGCAAACTCCGTCTTCATCAGGTGCAGGATCTGCGCCTGAGAGAACATCGAACTGCTGATGAAACCGTCGCCGCCGTCGCGAGCGGAGCCGCTTCGGCCCCCTGCGGACCGGCCCTTGCGGAAGCCTGGTGTGGTCATGGAAGTCGCCGACTCTCGTGCGCCGGCACGTTACCGAAACCGCGCACTAGAAAAAAAGGCGGGCCTCAGCCGGTCAGAACTGAGGCCCGTGAATGCGGGTGAGGCTACGTAATGGAGAGGGCGGTTAGGGAGGGGGATACTGGTCTCCACCACACAGCCTCAACCCTTCGTGTGTCTGCTGAATCGGCGGCCGAAGCGAACCTCGGTCGTCGACCTGACCCATTGGTCAGATGGATCAGAAAGGTCAGAGAGCGTTTCGCAGGTCACGGCTTGCGCCGCTACCCACCCGACTCGGCCATTGCGCAACCAGGCTAGCTGCGCCGCGTTCGAGGCAGGACGGTGATCATGCCCCGGTTGCCGGGGATTTCAACACCCTCGGGATAAATCTTTCCCCTACTTGGGGAGAAGGCTGGGGAAGGTCGAGCGCAGCCATTCGAGCGGCCAGTAGATGTCGAATGCGGGCCAGCGGACCTTCAATCCCCAGAGCAGAACGACCAGCAGGATCGCGAAGAGCAGCCCGAACAGCGCCTGCGCCACGATGCGCGCGAGGAAGGTCTTCGCCTGAAGGCCCAGAGGTTTCCCCGGGTTTTCCCGACCGCCTCGCAGGATCCAGTCGCGTTGTGCACGGAGCCCCTTCTGCGCGAGTTCCTGCTCATCGACCGCCTCGCCGAGCACCACTTGGTTGACGACGCGCCACGGATACTCATCCGGGCTCGCCAACACCGTGCGCTGCAGCGCATCGAGCGTCTTGCGGCTCACCGTGCCGGCGAGCAGTCGCAGCGCCACGGCGCCGATGCCTTCGATCGAATCGGGCGCGGCCGGACCGGAGGGCGTTTCTGCGTTGGGTTCTGACGGCGGTTGCGAAGTCATGCTGCACGCAATACCACAGGCGGGCGCGCGTCGGAAAACCCCCGCACCGCAAACCGCACCCGGATGCTGCTCCGACTCCAACCCAAGCGCGATGAACGCGCAGCGCTCGCGTTCTTGGACCTCGCGTCGGCGCTCGACGCCGGGCTCCCCGCCGCAAATTTTGGCGGTGACCCACGGGATGGCGACGACATGGTCGCGCGCGCGTTGCAGCGTCGCGGCGCAGCGCTCGACCCCACCGACGACATCGTGTTGCGCGCCGCGTGGCGCGCCGGTCGCCCCGCCGAAGCCTTGCGCCGCCTCGCCGCGCAGCGCCAGCAACGAGCGGACTTCGCGCGGCCCGTGCTCGCGGGCTTTATGTACCCCATTGCGTTGGTCAGCGTGGCGTTCGCCGTCTCGCTGATCGCCGCGCGCATCGGCGTCACGTGGCTGCCTTGGGTCGTCGGGCTCCTGGTCGCCGCGATCGCCGCGATGCTCGCATTCGTGCTCCGCGAACTTCGCACCGGCGGCCGACGGCTGCAGCGCGTGCCCGTGTTTGGCGCGTTCTTGCGCGACCTCGGCGAAGTCCCCTACCTCGACGTGCTGCATGCCTGCCACGCGTCTGGCGTGCCGCTGCTGAAGGCGCACCAAGAAGCGGTCGCAGCATGCCCCGTGCACTCGGTGCGCGAACGGCTGCAGCTCGCCGACGCGCTCGTGCAGCAAGGGCGACCGATCGCCGAGAGCCTCGCGCAAGCGATCGCCGTGTGCCCCGAGACCCAGACGATGCTCGCGACCGGCGAGCAGACGGGCACGCTCGAGGACGCGCTCCGGCGAGCGGCCCAGCGTCGCCGCGACACCGCGCAGCGCGCGGCGGCCAAGATCGGAAAGGGGCTGGCGGTTGGGATTTACGCGGTGGGGCTGGGCGTGGCGGCGTTGACGGTGGTGTCGTTCTACGCCGGCTACGGCTCGCTGCTGCGCGGCCTCCGCAGCCACTGATCAACGGAGTGGCCTAGGCTGATGAACGGAGTGGCCTGCGCTCCGACAGCCCCCAAGAGCGGTCGCGACAACGGCGAAACTGCCGGAAAACGCGTCCCCGATCTGCCCGCGAGCGCCTCGATCGACAGGGGGCGAGCCCCTGCCGACTCGAAGCACATTCCGTTCATCAGCTAGGTCGGGGGTCGGCGAAGTTGGCGCCGAAGGCGAGCCCTTCGATCGAGCTCCGCGCCACGCCAAAGCAACCCCGCCCCAGCGCGTCCTTGCCGCGGAAGCACAGCGTCGCTGCCGCGTGCGCATCGACGACTCCGCGCGCAGCGACCACCACCGGCGACTTGCCCAAGAACGGCGTCTCGCTGCCGCGGGAGTTGCCGACAAGCAACACGCGGCGTCCCGCCAACTGCTCCGCCAACGCGGCGAGCGCGTCGCGTACTCGCTGCGGCTGGTCGGCGCGATCGTCCATCCCGATCGCGAGCATCACGAGTCCTGGCGTCACGGCGTCGTTCTTGCCAAGCACGACCACCGGCTCGACGGGGATCTCGGGCACATCTTCTGCCATCAACACCGGCAGGTCGGCCTCACTGTCGGCGTTCGCCGCCTGCTCGACGACTGCCGCAGCGGGCTTCTCGAGCGAGACCTTCGGCGCCACCACCGGGTGCACCTGCACCGCGTTGCCCGAGCCATCGTCGAAGAGCACCACCGAAGCTCCGCGCGCGATCGTCTCGCGCACGAGCGTCGCGAGCGGCTCCGACTTGGGATCGCCCGACGGCCACGAGATCGTCACCGTCTTGCCGTCGACGCCGCCGGCCAGCGCCGACTCCAACTCGCGCGCGAGTTGCTTCGTCGCCATCTCGGGCCCCGCGTCGGGCGAAGCCGTGATCGAGACCGCGCCCTTCTTGCTCGCCACCGCGAGCAGCGCGGGGTGCACCTGAACGCCACCGATCACGACCGCGCGCGCACCGGCCCCGAGGACTGCCGCCATCAGCATCGCCTCATGCGCGCCCGCATCGATCGAGGCGACCGCGCCCGAAAGCCCTTGCACCGCCGCGAGTTCGCGTTCGAGCGCGACCTTGGTTTGCGCCTCGTCGCGGCCCGACGTTTCGCACGCGAACGAGAACCCGTTCTGCGCACTGCCCGCGACCTTCAAGAACTGCGGCCACACGACATCGTCGCGCCCGCCGGTCTCGACCACGAGCCGCGCCGGCTTCTTCGCGAGCATCGCGTCGGTCAGCGTGCGCAGCAGCGTGCGCGACGGCGCGACCTCGCCCGCAAACTGGAGCCTCGCCGACTGGCCCGAGAGCCGGTCGCCCGAGCGCTTCTGCCAGCGATCGAACGCGCGCTGCAACTCCGCCGGCTTGCCCGCCTCGGTGTCGACACGCACGACCAACTCGCCGCCAGCGTCGCTGCTCGCAACGGGCGCCGGGTGCACCACGTCGCGCTCGCTGCCGCACGCGATCACCACCCGCGTAGCCGACAGCGCCACGAGCGGATCCACGCAGGCCTGCTCCAACGCGGCGTCAAGTTGCGTGCCCTCGGGCCACAGCACGACAACCTTCTTGCCGCCGACGACGGCGCGGAAGTCGCGCGTCTCCGCGACAAACGCAGCCAACATCGAAGCGCGATCGCGGCCGTTGGGGACTGCCGTCAGCGTCGTCTCGCCCGCCTGTTCGCCGACCGTCAGCAGCGACGGCCACACGACCTCATTGCCGCCTTCGCGCGCGATCTCGATGCGCTGCGGCGCGCCCTGCGTGCAGTAGCGGATTGTCGCACTGCGCACTTCGTCGCTCTCCTTCGTCGCAAACACGATGCGCACGACCTTGCCGCGCACTTGCTCGCCGAGCGAGGACAGCCGCATCGCGAGCGCTTCCTCGGTCTCCGCGTCGCTCGCGGCCGGAGCCACGCGCACGGTTACGGCGTCGCCGGCAACTTCGATGCGCACGCGATCTTCGAGTTCGCGATCAAACAACACGCGCTGGCCAAACGCCGCGCGCAGCGCGCCACTGTCGCGCAGCATCTGCTCAATCAATGTTCGCAGCGCGGCGTCAGGCTTGTTGACGCCCGCGAAGCGGAACTGCACGCGCGCGCCGCGGCACTGGCCCGCGAGCTGCACGAGGTCGGCTTGCATCGCGACCGACAAGTCCTGCGCCTCCAGGTCGCCCGTGTCGACCGCGACCTCAAGGTTGTTGGCATTCTTCGTGACAGCAACCTTCGCGCGCGGCGCCTCGCGCTCAAACAGCGTCTCGTCGCCGTAGCCGCGCCGCAGCACGACCTTGCGCGCCTTCTGCTCCGTGAACAACTGGCTGCAACGCTCCTTCACGCCGCTGCCGATGATCGCGTCGCCCGAGAACGTGACGAGCACGCGATGGTGCCGCACCTTGGCCTTGCCGGACGCAAATGCATGCGCGAGCGGCGCCTCGACTGCCTCGACCATGCCCTTCTTCTCCATCTCGGGCACTTCGAGCGTGATCGACGTGTCAAAGCCCGGCTCCGCGCTCGCCGCGACCGCAAGCCGCACCAAGAACGTCGGCTCCGGCGGCGCTTCCTCCATCGCTTCGAGCATGGGCAGATCTTCTGCCCCATCGGCGCCTTCCATGGGCTCCAGCGTCGGCAATTCGTCCGCCGCATCGGCAGGCTTCTTGGCCCGCGCCGAGGAAGAGGACTTCTGCGAACGGGACGGACGCTCGGGCTTGTCGGATCGGCGGGTCATCGCATGCGCGCGCTGGGTTGCGCGGAATCAGAAGAGGGGCGGCACAGGAAACCCGTCGGCGCCACTGCAGGCAAGCCCAGGCAGGACGCAGCGAGGACGAAAGGCTGCGTGTGCGCAGGGTTTGTCAGCGCACGTCGCCCTTCCACGGGCAGACTGCGAGTCCCAGCGCATTCTCGACCACGAGCACGCGACCCGCGCCGCGGCCTTCGACTGAGATCGTCATGCCGCGCAAAGCGCCCTGCCCCACCGCCCAATCGGGGCGCGGCACCGACACCGCGGCGCGCGCCGGCGGCTCGACTTTGCTCTGCGCGAGGCCCGCGACCTTGCCGCCTGCCGACCACTGCACCGCGACCGCGACCGAGCCCGCAGCTCCGCGCAGCAAGGCCCATGTCGTTCGAGCAGAAAGATCGCTGCCCGCATAGACGACGCGAGCCTGCGCGCCAACTTGCGGACGCAGCGCAGCGATCGCTTTCTCCACCGCCGCGACCGCCTGCGCATTCGCAAACTGCGCCGCATCGACTTCGCCGCGCCCCGTGACGAGCGGCGACAGCGCCCTCTGCACGCGCTGCTCCGCCGCGACGAGCGCGTCAAGCTGCGCCTCGTCCGCGGGCTTGCCCGTCATCACGAGCACAGCGCTCTTCGCGTCGACGCCATGCAGAACGAGCCCCGTGCCGCTCGCGTCCGGGGTGAGTTCGAGCAGCGACCCATCCGGCAACCGGAACTGCCCGCAGAAGCGCAGCACGGGCGCGGTTGGGGTTTGCGGCGGTGCCGCCTGCGCCGCGGAAGGCGGGGTCGAAGACTGCGCTGGCTTGCGAGCGCGATCCTGCGCGCCGAGCGATGGCAGCAGCAAGGTCGCGGTCAGCAGGATCAACAAGCGGGTCGGCATGCGAGAGCGAGGAAGCATGCGCAAAACGCAGCCGATGTCACCGATCGACTCGTTGCTCACCCCACCTACCGCGGCCCAGCCCCACCGCACGCGCGCCCGAGCGCCGAGTCCCGCTGCATCTGCAGATACGCCACCCGCCGCTCCATCGGCACCGGCTCCAGGTTCGTGACCCGCGGCGGCTCGCGGAGCACGCGCTCATACACCCCCATCACCGCCTCGGCGTGCGCTTGGCGATCGATCGACTTCCTCGGCAACCGCGCGCGAAGTTGATGCCACAGCTCTCTGTCATCGATCATGCGCAGCATCGCGGCGGCAAGCGACGTCGCACAGCCGGCGTCGACGAGGAGCCCAGCGCCGGCGGAACGTTCTGCGAGCGCGCCACTCGAAGTGAGGATGCACGGCAGGCCCAACTCAAAGCACTCGTCGAGCACTTGCCCGTAGGTCTCAAGGCAGATGCTCGGAAACACGCCGATGTGCATGCCTGCTGCGTGCAACTGCGCGGACTCGAAGCGTCCGTGCAACGTGATCGGACCAGCCGCCACTGCTGCAACTTCGCGCTCGGCGAGCATCGAGTGGATCTCCTGTTCAAACGCGACGCTGTCGAATCCGCCAAACAAGTGCAGCTCGGCGCGTCCAGGTCGCTGCTCGGCAACGCGGCGCATCGCGTCGACCAAGACATGGATGCCCTTGTGCCTGCCGAGGATGCCCCAAAACGCAAACCGCAGCGGCGCGCCATGCGCTGGCGCAGGCAACTGCGGCAATCCGTCAAAGCGCGCGCGGTAGCCGAGCGGCAACACTTCGTAGCGTTCGCGCGGCACGCCCGTCGTGCGCGACAACAAGTCCGCCGTGCTCGAAACCGCGACGAGCACAGTCGCGGCGAGCCCCAACTCGGCACGAAAGTGATCCGCAAACAACTCGACGCTGGCGTCGAGCTCCGCTTGCGACTCATGGCCAAAGCGCGTCACGCACGGCGCGCAGTTGGCGGCTTCAATCGGTCGATGGCACGCGGGATCGTCGGGCCTGCTGCGGAACGCGCGCGGACAACTCGTGTAGTAGTCGTGCAGCGTGACGACCGCGGGGATCCCTTCGCGGCGACACACTTCGACGAGATTGCACGTGAGCCGCAACCAATGATGCACGTGCACGATCGAGGGGCGTCGCTTGCGCAAGAACGCGGCAAACTCCGCCTCGATGCGCGGATGCCACATCTTGGAGTAGTGCTCAAACCACCCGTCCTCGCGATGGATGCGATGCACCGGCACGCCATCGACTTCGTCGGTCGCCCATTCAAACGCAGTGCGCCAATGCTTGGTGCCGCTGATCACCTCGACCGTGCGCCCATTCGCTCGCTGCCGCGCAACCAAATCGCGCAGATAGAACTCGGAGCCACCATGGCTCTCGGGCGGATACTGATGGATCAAGTGGACGACATCGAGCGACATGGCGACACGCGGTGAGGCGGGACGAAGGATCTGCGCTGGCGAGTGCCAGCCACCCTTCGAATGCGCTCCCCCCCGTCACTGTGACAGGAAGTTTCCGTGCGTGCGGCGCGCCACATTCCCATGCGCATCGACCGCAATCCGCCGCC
>JBEELK010000132.1:0-12327 GCA_041168165.1 Planctomycetota bacterium
TCGCGTCGGCGATCTAGCTCAAGGCTCGCGGGCTCGCTGGAGCAATGCTCCATCGAGCCCGCGGCATTTCAGCCCTGCTTCGTGCCGCTCGCGTTCGCGGGCGCAGCGGGCTTCTCGCGCAGTCGCTCCGCGCGGCCCTTCACGTGGCGGTCGAGCCAATCGACCATCTCCCACACGCAATGCAGCACGGACTGACGGCCGCGATAGCCGTGCGCTTCGTGCGGCAGCATGCACAAACGTGCCGTGCCGCCGTGGCCCTTGATCGCGGCGTAGAAGCGCTGGCTCTGGATCGGCCACGTGCCTTGGTTGTCGTCGTCGGCGCCGTGGATCAACAGGATCGGCTCGTTGACCTTGTCGGCGTGCGCGAACGGCGACATCTGCATGTAGACCTGCTGCGCTTCCCAGAACGTGCGCTCTTCGTTTTGGAAGCCAAACGGCGTCAACGTGCGGTTGTAGGCGCCGCTGCGCGCGATCGCGGTCGCGAACAGATCGGTGTGGCACAGCAAGTTGGCCGACATGAACGCGCCGTAGCTGTGGCCGCCGACCGCGATCTCCGCGGGATCGGCGATGCCGCGCGAGACCAGCAGATCGACGGCGGCTTGCGCGTCGTCGGTCAACTGCTGCACATAGGTGTCATTGGCGCCGCGGTTGGGGCCGACGATCGGCATCGCCGCGTCATCGAGCACTGCGTAGCCCGCGAGCAACAGCCACAGATGGCTGATGCCAGCAAAGCGCGTGTAGCGAGTCGGTGACGCGCGCACCTGGCCCGCGTCATCCGCGCGCGTGAACTCCTGCGGATAGGCCCACACGAGCGTCGGGTGCTTCTGTCCCGGCTGGTGATCCGGCGGCAGATAGAGCGTCGCCGACAGCGCGACTCCATCCTTGCGCTGGTAGCGGATCAGCTCCTTCGTGATGCGCTTCGACACAAGGAGCGCGGGGTCCTGCCAATGCAAGAAGCCCTGCTTCTCGCCGTTCGACAGCGTGACCTTCACGTATTGCGGCGGCTCTTGCGGCGACTCGCTGCGGATCAGGATGTGATCGTCGTCGAGGTAGCCCGCGAACTGCTCATAGCGACCCTCGGCGCACTGCCACAGGCGAGCAGTCACGCCCGTAAGCGGATCCCAGCTGTCCAAGAACGGCCGCTCGCCGTTCTGACTCGCGCCCTTGCCGCTGCGGAACAGCAAGCCATTGCGCTGCCGCATCGCGACGCGGCCGTCGGGCATCACTTCGTCGATCGGCGTGCCCGGGTCGCCATATTGGTCCTGCATGCTGCGCTCGAACAGCAACACGGGCTTCTGCGCGAAGTCCAACGCATCGACGCGCCACATGCGCACGCGGCGGCTCTCGCGATCGAACTCGCCGGACATCGCGAGCCTGCCGTCTTGTGCAACCGACACGCCCATCGCGCGATGCTCGGTCGCAAACCAGAGCAGCGGCTCCGTGCCGGGCTCGCGACTCACGTAGACGTGGTCGCGCACCGCGACCTTCTTTCGCGGATCGCCATCGTCCTGCGCCACGGTCCAACGCAGCGCATGCGGATGGCTCGGCATCCATGCGATCGCGCGCGGCCCCGTCTCGACGCCGCCGATCGGCACGTTTTCGCGCAGCGGTTGCTCGACGATGTTGCGCACGAACTCGCCTGCGCGCGTCCACACATCGACGCGACTCGGGAAGTCGCGCCAACTGACGAGATACGAGAACGGCCGCTGCACCGTGCGCACGAGCAAGAAGGCGCCATCGGGCGACTCACTCACGCTTGCGATCAGCGCGGGCGCGCCAAGCTTCTCGATCGCAAAGGTCTCGACCGAAACGCGCGCGAGTTGCGAAGTCGCGAGCGCTTCAAACTTCTGCGCGTCGTGCTCGCTCGTCAGCATGTCGGGATTGGTGCGCACTTGCGCGCGCTCGCCGGGCCGCGACTCCTGCAGCGTTGGGCCGCTTGGCGCAGCGGGCAACGCGGGCATCGCGCGATCGACGGCGAGCATGCACAGCACGTGCTTCTGGTCGTGCGTCCACTCCGCGCCGCCGCCGAGGACCGCCGAGAGCATGACGCCGGGGACTTGCTTGCACGCGGCAGTCGCAGCCTCGACCACCCACAACTCGATGCCCAGGTCCGTCGCGCGCTCCATCGCGATGCGCTCGCCATCCGCGCTCCAATTGACGCCGCGCCAGTGGCCTGGCGGCAGCGGCAGTTCGCGCTCGGTCAGCGTCGCAAGCGAACGCAGCGTGACCTTGGTGGTCTTGACCGAGAGTTGCGGCCCGCGTGACTTGGGGTCGATGCGGAGGCCAGCGAGTTTCTCGTGCGGCCGCGCGATCGTCTCGAGATCCGGCAGCGCTTCTTGCTGCACGATCGCGATGTGTCGACGACACGGGCTCAGCGAGAGCAGCGGAGGCGGCGCCGCAGTGATCAGCGACGCGATCGGCTCCTTGGGCGTGCGATACGCGGCCGGATCCTGGCCATGCGCGAGGCACAGCGAAGCGAAGAACGCGAGAACGAGAACGAAGGGTCGGTACATGCTCGAGGGCGACATTGCGTCGCCCTCGAGTTCTACGCGATCCTGGCACTGCGTTCGACGCAGCGCCTTGCGCGGTGCCTCAGCGCTTCTCGGCCGCCGTGTAGGTGCGCGGCGTGGCGCCCATGTAGATCTGCCGCGGGCGCGTGATCTTGGCTTCCGGGTCGCGCTGGTATTCGAGCCACTGCGAGATCCAGCCGGGCATGCGGCCAATCGCGAAGAACACCGTGAACATCTCCACGGGGATGCCGAGCGCCTTGTAGATAATGCCCGAGTAGAAGTCGACGTTGGGGTAGAGCTTGCGTTCGACGAAGTAGCTGTCGTTGAGCGCGATCTGCTCGAGTTCGAGCGCGATGTCGAGCAACGGGTCCTTCTTGCCGAGCTGGCCGAGCACGTCGTAGCACGCCTTCTTGAGGATCAGCGCGCGCGGGTCGTAGTTCTTGTAGACGCGGTGGCCGAAGCCCATCAGGCGCACGCCGCTGTCCTTCTTCTTCGCGAGCTCCATGAACTCGCGCGCGCTGCGCTTGCCGTCGCGGATGCTCATCAGCATCTCGATCACGGCTTGGTTGGCGCCGCCGTGCAGCGGGCCCCACAGCGCCGAAATGCCGGCCGAGACGCTCGCGAACAGGTTCGCGCCGCTGCTGCCGACCGTGCGCACCGTGCTCGTCGAGCAGTTCTGCTCATGGTCTGCGTGCAGGATCAGCAAGAGATCGAGCGCGCGCGCCATCACGGGGTTCGGCTCGTACTTCTCGCACGGCGTCGCGAACATCATGTGCAGCAGGTTCGCGGAGTACGACAAGTCGTTCCGCGGATACATGAACGGCTGCCCGATGCTGTGCTTGTAGCTATAGGCCGCGATCGTCGGCATCTTCGCAAGCAAGCGGATCGCGTCGATCCAGTTCTGCTGCGGCGTGTTGGCGCTGGCGTTTTGGTAGAAGGTCGACAGCGCGCCGACCGTTGCTGCGCACACGGCCATCGGATGGCCGGCCTTCGGGAAGCTGCTGAACAGCTGCCGCAGGTTCTCGTGCAGCATCGTGTGATGCGTCACGTCATGCGTGAACTGCTCCAGTTGCGCGCTCGTCGGCAGCTCTTGGTGCAGCAAGAGCCACATCACTTCGACGAAGTTGCTCTTCTGCGCGAGCTCTTCGATCGGGTAACCCGCGTAACGCAGGATGCCCAACTCTCCGTCGAGGAAGGTGATCTTGCTCTGACACGCGCCCGTATTGCCGAGGCCCGGGTCATACGTGATCGCGCCGGTCTTGGCGCGGAGCTGACGGATATCGATCGCCACTTCGCCTTCGCTCCCGACCATCACGGGCAGGTCCATCTCCTGGTCCCCGAGGGTGAGCTTGGCGGTCTTCGGAACAGTCTGGTTGGTCATCGCTTCGGCTGCCGCAGAAGTCGTGGAAGGGGTCACAACTGGGGCGAGGAGACTAGTGGCTCGGGTGGTCATGTTCCGCTGGAAAATCAGGATGGTCCCAGGCATCCATCGGCCGTACGGCGTGGCCTAGGCCAGAGCACCTTTCCCGACCCCCAGCATGTCGGTGGACGGAAAGGGCGGCCCGGCGCGGCCCGCCCTCCCCCACGCCGCCCCGGCCCCAGGCGCGGCTCAGTGATCCGCGGGCTCGCCCAGCAGCGCGATTAGCTCGGCCTTCTTCTGCTCCATGAGCTGCTTGGTGTCGGCCTCGAGGCACATGCGCAAGAACGGCTCGGTGTTTGACGGACGCACGTTGACCCACCAATCCGGGAACGTGACGGTCACGCCGTCGAGGTAGTCGATCTTGCCCGTCGAGTACTTCTTCTCGACCGCCTTCATCAGCGCGTCCTTGTCCGCGACCTTGAAGTTGATCTCGCCGGTCGGGTGGTACTTGCGCAGCTCATCGGCCGCCTTCTTGAGCGAGCGCTTCTCCTGGCTCAGTTGGTTGAGCACGAGGATCGCCGCGAGCACGCCGCAGTCGGTGTAGTAGTTCTCGGCGAAGTAGAAGTGGCCCGACAGCTCGCCGCCGCCGATGCAGTCCGTGCGCCGCATCGTCTCCTTCATGAACGAGTGGCCGACGCGCTCGCGCACCGGACGGCCGCCGAGCTTGAGGATCTCCTCGGCCACAACCTTGCTGCTGCGCAGGTCGTAGATGATCCCCTTGCCCGGGTGCCGCTGCAGCATGCCGCGCGCGAGCATCACCGTGATGAGGTCCGCGTGCACGGTGCGACCTTCTTCGTCGACGAACGCGCAACGATCCGCATCGCCATCGAACGCGAGGCCGAGCGGAGCCTTGTGCTTCTTCACCGCGGCGCGCAAGTCGTCGAGGTTGGACTCCTTGAGCGGGTTCGCTTCGTGGTTCGGGAACGTGCCGTCGAGCTGCTCATAGAGCGGCACGACCTTGAGGCCCGGGATCTTGCTGAAGATCGCCGGCGACTCGTTGGCGCCCATGCCGTTTGCGTAGTCGACGACGATCGTCATCGGCTCGATGCCCTTCGCGAAGTTCGCGATGTGCTGCACGAAGTCGTTCTTCACGTCGACGTGATCGCGCTTGCCCGCGTGCTGAGCCGGAGCGATCTCGGGACCGCGCACGAGTGCCTCGACATCCTTGATGCCCGTGTCGCCCGACATCGGCCGCGCGTCCTTACGGCACAGCTTGAAGCCGATGTATTGCTTGGGATTGTGCGACGCCGTCACGACGAGGCCGCCATCGCTCGGGATCTTGCCGATCGCGTAGTAGGCCATGGGCGTCGACGCGAGGCCGATGTCCACCACATCGCAACCCTGCGCGAGGATGCCTTCGATGATCGCGTCCTGGACCGACGGCGCCATCGTGCGCATGTCGCGCCCGACGACGAGTCGCTTGGCCTTCAGGAACACCACCAAGGCCTGCCCGATCTTGCGCGCGATGCGCTCGTCGATCTGGTCAGGGTAGGTGCCGCGAATGTCGTATGCCTTGAAGATGCTCACAGTGGATTCCGAGTCGGTATGGGGAGACGGCTTGATCGGTAAGAACGGGGGTTCCGCTTCAGCGAAGTGCGCGTTCTACGAATTCTTGGCAGGCGGATAGGCACGCGGCGACGCCGTCATCGCCGACGTCGCGGTGCGTGACGAAGCGAATCCGGGACGGCCCAGCCTTGGCGCAGCGCACGGAGCGCGCAGCGAGGAACTGCACGAGCTCCTGCGCCTCGACGCCGCGAACGTCGGCCATCACGATGTTGGTGTCGACGACACTGGGATCGACGACGAGGCACGGCAACTTGGCGAGGCCGTGCGCGAGTTCCTTGGCGCGACGATGGTCTTCTGCGAGCAGCGACGGCCCTTCCTTCAGCGCGATCAGCCCCGCCGCCGCGAGCACGCCGGACTGGCGCAGGCCGCCGCCAAACGCCTTGCGCGCACGCTTGGCCTCCTTGCAGAACGCCGCGTCGCCGGCGAGCAGCGAGCCGACCGGCGCGCCGAGCCCCTTGCTCAGGCACAGCGTCACGGTGTCGCACGGCGCGGTGAGTTCTTTGAGGTCGCACTGCAGCGCCACCGCCGCGTTGCACAGCCGCGCGCCGTCGCAGTGCACCACCATGCGATGCTCCTGCGCCACGCACGCGAGTTGGCGCAATCGCTGCGGCGAGCCGACGCGGCCGCCCGCCATGTTGTGCGAGTTCTCCAACACCAAGAGCCGCGTGCGCGGGAAGTGCGGATCGTCGGCGCGAACGGCGGCCGAGACTTGCGACGGCGACAAGAACCCATCCGCCGCCGGCAGCGCGCGCACCTGCGTGCCCGAGAAGCGCGCGATCGCGCCGCCTTCGTAGTAGTAGACGTGGCTGCGATCCTCGCAGATCACTTCGTCGCCGGGACGACAGTGCACATGGATCGCGACTTGGTTGGCCATCGTGCCCGACGGCAGGAACAGCGCGTGTTCCTTGCCCAGCATCTGCGCGCCGAGTTCCTCGAGTTCGCGCACCGTCGGGTCCTCGCCCCAAACGTCGTCGCCGACCTTCGCCTCGGCCATCGCGCGCCGCATCGCGGGCGTCGGCGCGGTCATCGTGTCGCTGCGGAAGTCGTGAACCAAAGCCATGTTCGCGGCAAGGATGCCTAGCGCGCAGGCGAAAGCAACGGCGCGGGGTGCGCAGCGCGACGTAGCGCGCGCCGCAGCTTTCGCGCACGCCCCTTCCTTCCGCACAGCAAGGCTGCGAACGTGCTGCGCCCGTGCCCGCCCTCGACCGCGAACTGCGCTGGCTCCGTGCCTTCGCGCTGCTGACGTATCCGTTCGTCTGCGTGCCGTTCTTGTTCCTGTTCTTCGAGGAGCACGGGCTCGACCTCGCGGGCTACGGGTCCGTCATCACGGTCTACTACGTCGCGATGTTCGTCTGCGACGTGCCGACCAGCGTGCTCGCGGATCGCATCGGCCAGCGCGCGATGCTGATCCTCGGGCCGCTCGTGCTGGCATCAGGATTCGTCGTGATCTGGTCGTGGCGCACGCTGACCGGCTTCTGCGTCGGGGAAGCGCTGATGGGCCTCGGCCATTCGATCCTGTCGGGCCCGCCATCGACGATGCTCTACGAGTTGCTGCGGCGACACGACGCGCAGCATCGCTACCTGCAAGAGGAGTCGCGCATTCACGCGCTGCGGCTCTACGGGACCGGCGGCTCGTTCTTGATCGGCGGCGCGATTGCGTGGGGCTTCGGCGACGCGAATGGCTACGCGCATGCAGCGACGCTGCTGCCGACCGCCGCGTTGTGCGCGTGCGCATCGCTGTGCGCGTGGCAGGTCTCGCCGATGGCGAAGGTCACGCAGCGCGATTGGGGCGGGTTCTTTCGCCAAGCGGTCGCCGATCTATGGCTCGTCGAAGTGCGCTGGCTGCTCGTCTACTGGATCGTGTTGTTCGCGCTGCTGCGATACCCGTTCCACAACTACCAAGTCGTGCTCGACCGCGAGTCAGCGGCGGAGCCACTGTTCGCGTCGCCGCTGTTCGTCGGCGCGCTCTACGCGGCTCTCAATCTCGCCGCCGCGCCGCTGAGTCGCATGGCGCCGCGCCTCGTGCAGAAGCTCGGCCGCCGCGCGTTGTTCTGGGGCATGCCGTTGTTGCTGTGCTTCAGCATGCTCGCGATGGCGTGGTCTGCGACCGCTGCCTTGGAACAACCCGAGTCCGCGCGCGCATTCGCATGGCTCGGCATCGCGATGTTCTTCCTGCAGCAGATCCCGTTCGGCGTGCACTGGGGACTCGTGCAGGAGTTCGTCAACCACCGCATCCAGCCCGAGGCGCGTTCGACCGTGTGGTCCGTGCTGTCGCTCGGCGGACGACTCGTCTACTCGCCGATCAACATGGGCTTGTTCGCCGTGCAACAGGCGAGCGGGCTCCCGCTCGCGATGCTCTTGTGCGGCGGCGCGGGCGCTCTTCTGACTTCGATCGTGATGTGGATGCGACCGCGCGGATTGTTGCGCGGCCAAAAGGTCAGCGGCCCAGGTCGATGAACACGCCGTTGTTCTGCACAGCGAGGTCGCGCAAGAACTCCTTCTGGAACTCGCCGATCGCGATCGTGTGGAACACGATGCGGAACGCTTCGTTGTAGCGCCGGACTTCCTTGAGGATCTCGAGCGTATCGATGAGCTTGCCGACCGATGGACGGCCGTCGGACAAGAAGTAGACGGTGTCGAGCTTGTTCTTGATCGAGACCTTGTCGCCACCGGTGACCGGCGCCTTCGGCGGATTCTCGGGATCGACGCCAAACGGATAGAGCGCCGCCTTCAGCGTGTTGGTCTTGCCGCCGTCGAGGTCGGCGAGGCCGCCGAGGCCCGCGGCCGCGAGGTTCTGGTCCTCGGTGCCGCCGATCGGCTTGAGCTGCTTCGCCCACGCCTTCGCGGCCTCGCGATTCACTATGTTCGCGGGCACGAGCTTGGGCTTCCACGGCGTCAGGTCGCTCGCGAACTTCACGATGTTGAAGTTGGTGTTGTCCGTGAGCGAGTCGAGCGCGCTGAGCAACTGTTCGCGCACGATGGTGAACTTGCGGCTGTCGGCATAGCCCTGGAACTTCTCGCGCTCGACGACGAGATCGTCCATCGAGCCCGACACGTCGATGATGAACAGCACGTTCGTCGACGTCGTCGGAATGCCCGCGAACGACGGCAGCCCGGCCTCCTTCTGGCCGTAGATCTCGTTGTACTTCTTGCGGCTCTCGGCCTTCTTCGCGAGTTCCTCGCGCGTCGGAATGCGCCAGCCCTCGATCGCCATCAGCTTGGTCCACTGCTCCTGCCAGCGATCGGCATCGAGCCCGAACTCCATGCCCGTGACCTTGAACAGCGCCTCCGCGCACTCGGTCTGCATGCGGCCCTTCTGCCGCAGCAGGTCAATCAACGGCTGCACCGCCGCTTGCGGGCGCACGGTGCCACACGCCGCAACCGCCGCGGCCTGCACTTGCCACTCGGCGTCTTGCAGCAACGGGATCAGCGCCGCGCCCAGGTCGTCGAGCCCAAGCTTGCCCACCGTGTCCGCTGCGGCTGCGCGCACGAGCGGATCCGCGTCTTGCAGCAACTGCGGCAGGATTTTGGCGACGCCCTTGTCGCCAAACTCAGCGAGCGCGCGCACGCCCTCATAACGAATCTGCGCGCTGGCCTTCGGATCGCTTGCGGCAGCGATCACCGCGTCCTTTGCGGCAGCGAGCTTGGTCTGGCCAAACACGCGGATCAGCATCGCCTTCTGCGCCGAATCCTTGTTGTCGGCGAGGCCATCGATCCACGGCTGGAACGACGCGGCTTCCTTGTAGCTCGACAACACATCGAGCGCGGTCTTCTGCACGACCGCCGACTTGTTGCCCGTGAGCTTCAACAGCTCGTCGACGGCTGGAACGCACTCTTGGCCGCGCAGCGTCAACACCGCTTCGCGCTGCTCCGCGTCGGTCTTGAACTTCTTGAAGAACCGCTGGAACTCCTTCACCGCGGCGACGCGGTCGGGATCGGGCTCTTGCGCGAATGCGGTCGATGCCGCGATCAGCAGCGAAAGGGCGAACAGGGCGAGTCGTTGCAGCATGCCGAGGGGTCCTCGGCGCTAGAGGCTACCGAGAACTGCTGCAGCGCGCGCATCCGCGCATGCGCCGAAATCGTCTTTGGCGAGTTGTCGCTAACGAGTTCTCGCTAACGAGTAGTCGTTGCCGACTGGTCTCTGACTGCGGCTCAGGGCCGACGCCACCACGACAACCGGACGTCGCGCTCCAGCGCGCGCGCGAGCAACGGCAGGTCGCTCTGCGCCAACGCGACGTCGGCTTCGCGCGGCCGCGAAGTCGCAACGCGCGGCGTCAGCACGAACTCGAGGCCCGACTGGAAGTCGACTTCGATCGTCCACGCCATCGACATCGAACCCGCCGACAAGCGAAGCGACTTGGCGAGGTTCTCGAGCTGCACGAACCCGCGGGCATCCATCGCCTGAAACCGCACGTTGGGCAACTTGCGGCGCGAACGGCATCCGCCTTGGCAATCCAAGACCTTGATGCCTTCGAGCGAACTCAGCGCGCGTTGCACGCCATAGGCCGGAGCATCCACCCCTTCCTGCTGCGCTTCCCGCGCGAGCTCGATCGTCGCCACGGCCGCGTGGCCGCCGCTCAGCGCACCGCAAAGGTCGCACTCGAGCACGCTGTGGCCGCCGTAGCTCTTCGGCAGCACTGCTGTGTTGCCGCACTCGTTGCAGGGTTCCATTCGATGATCAGGGTTTGAGGGCGAAGCACTACACCGCCCATCCTGACCTTCGTAAAGCCCCCCCGCTGCGCGCGGTTCGATCACCGCGCGCCAGTCGGCGCCTTCGACTGCGTCTGCTGCGGCTTCTTGGGCTCGCTCGTTTGCTTGCCACCAACGCGCTGCGATTCGAGTTGGCGCTCGGCAACGCCGCGCAGCCACTGCTCTTCATCGCCCACCGTGCCAAAGCGCACGCCTTCCGCGCCCTGCCGCTCCACCACCTGCTGCACCGCCGAACGCGGCACGACAATGCGGTCCGAGTGCATCTGGATCACGTAGTGGTCGTCGCCGACCGACTGCAGGATCTCGCCGACGAGGCGGTTGTCGTTGCTGAGCTTCAAGAAGCCTTGCGTCGCGCGCTGCAGGTCCGCGTAGTCGCGGCTGTCGAGCGTCGTCACGCGCTTGATCTCTTCGCGCGCCAAGAACACTTCGCCTTGCTTGACCGACAGCGTGATCGCGTCCTGCGCGACCGCCTTGACGCTGCCGATGAAGAAGTTGCCGTTCTGCAGCTGTGCGAACGCCTTGCTGCCCGGCGTCACGCTGGCCCATTCGGCCACAGCGCGCGTGCCGCCGTCGAACTCGCCGACCCACAGGCTCTCGCCAGCGGGCAGGTAGCGCGGCAGGTTGGCCGACGCGATCGGGTTCTCCGTCATCGGTTGCGGCGCAACCTCGGGTTGGACCACCGGCGTCACCTCGGGCTGCACAACCGGCGTCGGCTCGACGGCGACGGGCTGCGCAACGGGCGTTTCCATCGGGGCCGGCGCCGGCTCCACGGCGGGCGCCGCGGGCTTGTCGACCTGCGCGACCTGCAGGATCGGCTTCGGCGTGCGCGGGCTCACGTTCGGACGCGCAACTTGCACGCGCTCGACGAGCTCGGGCTCCAGCGTGAGGCCAACCCACTCCGGGTGCACGACGACGACTGCGCCGCCGCCGACCAGGATCGCTGCCGCCGCGAGGCGCGCGGCGAAGCGAAGGATGCGGCCCGTCCGGCGCGGAGCCTCGGCGACCATGACCGGCGCCGCGACTTCTTCGCCTTGCAGCTCCGAATCGAACTCGCCCTGCTCCTCGGTGGACGCGAACTCGTCCTGGGCGACTGCGTCGTCCTCGAACTCGATCGCTTGGTCCTCGGACTCCACGGCGTCTTCCGCCTGCGTCTCGTCGACGTTGTCCTCGGCCTCGATCTCGAGACCCTGCGCGGCGGCATCGAGCGGCTCCCAGCCTTCTTCGGCCTCGGGTTGCTGCTCGGCTTCCGTGTCCTCTTCGATCGGCTGCTCGGCGTCGCTGTCCTGCTGCTCGCCGAATGCCTGCCCGCCCTCTTGGCCCTCTGCCGGCTCGCCTTCGTCGAGCACGAAGACCTCGCCCGAGAGCAAGTCGTCGTCGCCCTGCGCGACCGCGTCGGCCGCTTCGTGGACGCTTTGTTCGTCTTCGAGGACTACGTCCTCGGTTTCGTTCGACTCGTCCTCGAGGACGATCTCTTCGCCGTCATTCGAGGCCTCGCTCGTGTTGGCATCGGACGTCGAATCGATCAACTCGAGCTCTTGTTCGCTGTCGATGCCGAGTTCGTCATCGGCCTGCATGAATCCGGGTTCTGCGGGAACCGGGACGCCCATCTCGTCCGGCGTCATAGAGCGACCAGGCCATTCGGAGCGACCCGTCGGATCGAACGGCGACTCGCCCTTCATCGGGTCCACCACGCTGGCGTTCGTCGAGAACAGCAGGTCTTCCGCGGTCTCATCCGAAGCAGGCGCGAAGCTCGGCTTCGGCTGCTGAGGTCTGGCCGGCGGCTGCTGCGGCGTCTTCGACTTCTCGTCCTTCGGCTTCTGCGGCTTTTGCCAGCTCTGCGCGAACATCGGATCGAAGCTGCGCCCCTTTGCAGGGAGGCCATCGTTGTTGCTGTCCTGCGCGTTCTTGTCGAGGTTCGTGTCGTCGCCGTTCATGGCACTCTCCGTTGCAGCCGGGGGTTCCGCGGGCTTATCGGCACGAAGGCGCGCCGGAGGTGAACGGATCCGGCGACAAAAGCAGCGCGGGCGAGCAAGCGGCCCTGTGCGCGGTGGCATCGGCCCGCCCGCCCCATCAGGGATCCCGCGCCGAGAACGGGCGGCGATCCTGGGCTGCCGGACTCAG